>JAPJMW010000193.1 GCA_026461505.1 Beijerinckiaceae bacterium | reverse complement strand
CTATTATTCTGGCCGCTCGGGAAGGTAAAATACAAAGCGACATTGATCCCGTAGATCTCGTTCATCTGCTTGATCGGCATGATATCGATCTCGGTATTTCTCATCTGACCACGGATATCGAACTGAGGGCCATTCGTTCCTTGGGCATCAATCTGATTATGCGGTCATCCGAACCTGATAATCGTCCACGGGTCGTCAAGATGCGGCCAGAACCAATACGGTCATCGCCACGATTACCCCGCGTTCAAGAAGCCAGTCTCGCTCGGAATGAACCCATCCAACTCGAACCTGAACCGCTAAAAGCGAGATTAAGGCGCATGTCGGCTTGACAGCCAAGCGTGTCCGGCCGATAGCCGCCTAACCCTCATTCGAGCAGCAGCGGCGGTTGGACCATGACAAATACTTCCCAAACACCTGTCATTCTTGGCGGAATTTCGTCAATCGCCACGCAATATGACGTGATTTTATGCGATATTTGGGGTGTCCTTCAAAATGGCTTGAAAGCCTATGCCTCGGCGAGCGAGGCCCTCACGCGTTACCGCGAACAAGGCGGTAAAGTCATTCTCGTGTCCAATGCGCCCCGTCCCGCGCTGGATGTCGTAGGGCTCCTTGATGGCATGGGAGTCGCGCGTTCCGCTTATGATGGCATTGTCACATCCGGCGATGTGACGCGCTCGATGCTGTCCGAGGGTACATGGAAAAATTACTATTGGCTCGGACCGCAGCGGGATGGCGGCTTATTTCAAGGCCTACCCATCACAGCAACCGAACTCGAAACAGCCGATGTGATCGTCTGCACCGGGCTTTTTGATGACGCCACCGAAACGCCCGATGATTATCGCGATTTTATTGCCAAAGCGCGCGAGCTCAATCTCCCCTTCCTATGCGCCAATCCCGATATTCTCGTCGAGCGTGGTGGCGATTTGATTTATTGCGCGGGCGCGATCGCTGGCTTGTATGAAACCGCAGGCGGTGAAACGCTCTATTCCGGCAAGCCTTATCGGCCCATCTATAAAGCAGCACTCAATGTTGCCGCTTCGCTCTTAAAACGCGAGCCTGATCTGTCGCGTACCTTGATGGTGGGTGATGCCATTCGCACCGATGTTGCAGGCGCCAATGGCATGGGCTGCGATTCACTTTTTGTGCTACGCGGTATCCACATGCATGAATTGGGGCTCGATCAAGGAGCTCTTAACGACGGCAGCTTTGCGGCCTTCATTGAGCGTTCGGCTTTCAAGCCTACCCATGCGATTGATACGTTAGGCTGGTAGCCTAGCGGTTAAATTTAATCGCTTCCAGTTTCGAAGCTAAAACCTGCGTTGAAAAAGGCGCGATGGCATAGGCATTAACGCCCGCATCCATCGCTTCGAAAAATAGTTTTGGCTCAGGGTCTGCGGTCACGACAAGAACGGGCATTTCGGCAAGCGTCGGATCACTCCGCATAGTACGTAGGAATTCGCCGCCACCCATCGGTTCCATCTGCCAGTCGGTCAACAAAAGGTCCGGCTTCACCTCGCGCAACCGTGCAAGGCCGTCAACCGGATTCGAAACACTTTCAATCTGGACAATACCGATTTCACCGAGCATGCGCTTTAAAACGGGCGTGGCCTTCTCTTTGGGATCGAGAATCAATACCGAGAAAGTTGGATCTAATCGCAACATGTCATCGCTCCTTTATCGGATACAGAAATGATCCTGTAGACCGAGAGGGGTAAACCAAGCGCCATGCCTTTGATTCAAATTCTATCAATGCCCATACCAAAGAAACATGCGCGAGCCCCTTGACCCGCGGCGTCTCAGACGCCACCGTCCGCCGCGATTGTAATTGAAATGCTCGGCCACTTGGTTCCCATGTCTGATTCCGCCTCTCCTCATGGCTCAAAAGCCTCCCGATTGACCGTTTGGCGGGGAGATGGCGCTTTGCCGGCCGCTATCGCGCATCCGGTCGTGGTGATTGGCAATTTTGACGGCCTGCACCGTGGCCACCGCGCGGTTATCGAGGCGGGACGCGTGCTCGCGTTAAAATTAGGCCGCCCGCTGGCGGTTTTAACCTTTGATCCGCACCCAAGAAGCTATTTCCGCCCCAACGAACCCGTGTTTCGTCTGACGCCGGACCCTTTAAAGGCCGCCATTTTGAACCATTGGGGCGTCGACGGCCTCATGATTCTGAATTTTGACGCCGCAATGGCCGCAACCACGGCAGAAGAATTCGTTGAAAAGACGCTTTTTGGCTCAATGGATGCAGCAGGCGTCGCCATTGGTCATGATTTTCACTTTGGCAAGGGCCGGCAGGGCTCGCCGGATTTTATAGCCGAACGCGCCATAGCGAAGGGCCGCGCCGCCGTCATCGTTCCGCCGCTCACCGCCTTTGATGAGCCGGTTTCCTCAACCGCCATCCGCACCGCCTTGACGGAGGGCGATCTGCCGCACGCCAACCATTTGTTGGGCTACCGCTATCTCTTTCAAGCGGAAGTCCGTCATGGCGAGAAAATCGGCCGAACGCTGGGTTTTCCAACCGCAAACCTGCGTTTACCCCCCGAAAATGGCCTGATGGAGGGCATTTATGCCGTCCGCGTCGAAGTGGATGGCAAGGTTTATGACGGTGTCGCAAGCTTCGGTCGCCGCCCGACTTTCGATAATGGCGCGCCTTTGTTCGAAATCTGGCTGATGGATTTCTCCGGCGATCTCTACGGCAAAACGATCACCGTGGAATGTGTCAAACGCCAGCGCGGCGAGCTGAAATTTGACTCAGTTGAGGCCTTGATTGAGCAAATGCACCGCGATGCCACCGAGGCCAAGGCCATTTTGGCAGCCCCGATTGAGGTCGACGCCCCGAGCCTCCTCCCGATTTGAGGTTTTCTTCATCGGATTATGGCTTCTTAAACCAGAATGCGCTATTCGGCTGGTCTCCTTTTCTCTGATGCCTGCCCGTGAGTAGCCCAAAGCCATGACCGATACCGCCCAAAAGCGCGATTATTCCGAAACCCTTTTTCTCCCACAGACGGAATTTCCGATGCGCGCAGGCCTGCCGCAGCGCGAGCCGGAGCTGATCGCGCGCTGGAACAAAATCGACCTTTACAAGCGCTTGCGCGAAACCTCCGCCGGTCGCCCGCGTTTTGTGCTGCATGACGGCCCTCCTTACGCGAACGGCAATATCCATATCGGCCACGCGCTCAACAAGGTGCTGAAGGATCTCGTCACCCGCAGCCAGCAAATGCTGGGCTTTGACTCGAATTACGTCCCCGGTTGGGACTGTCACGGCTTGCCGATCGAATGGAAGATCGAAGAGCAATACCGCGCCAAGGGCAAGAACAAGGACGAAGTTCCCGTCATCGAATTCCGCAAAGAATGTCGCACCTTCGCCGAGCATTGGCTCTCGGTGCAGCGCGAGGAATTCAAGCGTTTGGGCATCACGGGTGATTGGGATCATCCCTACTCAACAATGGCCTATCACGCCGAAGCGCAAATCGCGCGCGAGATCATGAAGTTCAAAGACAACGGGCTTCTGTATCGCGGCTCGAAGCCAGTGATGTGGTCGGTGGTTGAAAAGACGGCGCTGGCTGAAGCGGAGATCGAGTATCACGATCATACGAGCGATATGGTTTGGGTGAAGTTTCCGATCACGACAGGTGCTCACTCCGGATTTGCGTCCGTCGTCATCTGGACGACAACACCGTGGACGCTGCCCGGAAATCGCGCGATCTCCTATTCGCATAAAATTTCTTACGGCCTCTATGAAGTCACCGCGAATGAGCGCGACTTCGGGCCTAAGGTCGGCGAAAAATACATCCTCGCCAACAAGCTTGCGGAAGCCGTTGCAGGCTCGGCTAAAATCACCCTCGCTCATATCTCGGATATCCCAGCCGATGCGTTTGAGACCATGGTTTGCGCCCATCCGCTCGCCCATCTCGGCTATGATTTCCAAGTGCCACTCCTCGACGGCGATCACGTCACTGATGATGCAGGTACGGGCTTTGTTCACACCGCTCCATCCCATGGTCGCGAAGACTTTGAAATTTGGATGGCGAATGGCCGCCAGCTCACCGAGCGCGGCATCAACACACGCATCCCTTTCACCATCGACGACGACAGCGTCTACACCAAGGAAGCCCCGGGCTTTGAAGGCAAGCGCGTCATCACCGAGAAGGGTGATAAGGGTGACGCGAATGAAGCGGTTATTAAAGCGCTCATCGATCAAGGCAATCTTGTCGCGCGCGGTCGCTTGAAGCACCAATACCCGCATTCATGGCGCTCGAAAAAGCCGGTTATTTTTCGCAACACGCCGCAATGGTTTATCGCGATGGATAAGCCGGCCACCGAGCTCGGCAACAAGTCGCTACGCGCCACGGCCTTCAATGCTATCAAGCAAACCGAATGGGTTCCTGCCACAGGCGAAAACCGCATCACGGGCATGATTGAGAACAAACCCGATTGGGTCATGTCGCGCCAACGCGCATGGGGCGTGCCAATTGCCGTTTTCGTAAACAAAGAAACGAAAGAACTCCTGCGCGATGCAAAAGTCGATGAAGCCATTGCAGCAGCCTTCGAAGTGGATGGCGGCGATGCTTGGTTTGCGGATGGCGCAAAAGAGCGATTCTTAAAACCTTTCGGCCATAACCCCGACCATTACGACATGGTGATGGACGTGCTCGATGTGTGGTTTGATTCAGGCTCCACCCATTCCTATGTGCTCAATACACCCGCCCATTTCCCGACCCTTTCGGGCATCAAACGCATCGTTGATGGCGGCCAAGACCGCGTGATGTATTTGGAAGGCTCCGACCAACATCGCGGCTGGTTCCAATCGTCGCTGTTAGAGAGCTGCGGTACACGCGGCCGCGCACCGTTTGATGTCGTTCTCACCCACGGTTTCGTGCTGGATGAGAAGGGCCAGAAAATGTCCAAATCCTTGGGCAATGTCACGGCTCCGCAAGACATCATCAAAGACTCTGGCGCCGATATTTTGCGCCTTTGGGTTGCTGCCGCCGATTATTCCGACGATTTGCGCATCGGGCCTGAAATTCTAAAAACCTTTGTCGAAACCTACCGCAAACTCCGCAACACGCTGCGCTGGATGCTCGGCACGCTCGCGCATTACGATGAGGCCCATCGCGTGAAGCCCGCCGACATGCCCGAGCTTGAGCGCTTGATGCTGCATCGCTTGAGCGAACTCGCCCCCATCATCAGCAAGGCCTATGAGACCTATGATTATCGCAAGGTGATCACCGAGCTTTCAGCCTTTTTGAATACTGAACTCTCCGCCTTCTATTTCGATATCCGCAAAGACACGCTCTACTGCGATCCACAGTCGAGCATAGCGCGTCGCTCGGCCCTCACCTGCATTGAGGAAATCTTCCGCGCGGTAACGCTTTGGTTGGCCCCTATCCTCGTCTTCACATCGGAAGAGTCTTGGCTCTCGCGCTATCCGGATGCTGAATCCGTGCATCTCGAAACCTTCGCGCACATTCCGAGCGAATGGCAGGACGAAGCACTCGCCGCACGCTGGTCGACCATCCGCAAAGTCCGTCGCGTGGTAACAGGCGCCTTGGAAATCGAACGCGCGCAAAAGCGCATCGGCTCCTCGCTTGAAGCAGCGCCTCAGGTTTACATCGCGGATCAGGATTTGGCTCACCTCATCGAAAGCGTCGATTTCGCCGATATCTGCATCACCTCCGCCGTCTCGATCGTTGCAGGCGAAGCGCCCGCTCATGCTTTCCGGTTGGACGATGTGCACGGCGTGGCCGTCACACGCGAAAAAGCCTCAGGCATCAAATGCGCCCGCTCCTGGCGCTATTTTGATTCAGCAACAGCAGACAAAGACTTCCCCGACATCACCCCGCGCGATGCGCAGGCGATGCGGGAATGGGAAAAGCTGAATGGATAAAAGCAGGGCCCGCTCTCTCGGCCTCAACGCAGCGCTTGCCGTCCTTATCGCTGATCAGGCGACGAAGTTTTACGTGCTTAATGCTCTTGATCTTGAGCACGCAGAGCCCGTGGCGCTGTCGCCGATGGTGGATCTCGTTTTGGTCTGGAATCGTGGTATTTCTTACGGGCTATTCCAGCAAAATGCCGATTTAGGGCGTTATTTTCTCATTCTTCTCGCCTTGGGCGCGGCCATCGGCTTTGGCATTTGGCTCTGGCACAGCTTGCGCCTGCTGCCTGCTTTTGCCATCGGCTTGATTGCTGGTGGTGCCATCGGCAATGGCATTGATCGCATCTTCCGGGGCGCCGTCGTCGATTTTGTGCTGCTGCATTGGGAAGAATGGCGTTGGTACGTCTTTAATGTCGCCGATGCTGCCATCGTTTTGGGCGTTGCCTTGCTTTTGTACGATTCATGGTTAGGTAATGGCCAACAGCTTACATCCCCCCCTTCAAAGGATCCGTTGTCATGAGACAAATGAACCCCTTCGCTTCGACACTTCCCCGCTGCGCTTTGGCGGCCATGCTCATATCCGGCATTTTTGTCAGCGTTCCTGCGCGGGCCGAGGGGATTACCGAGGGTGTTTTTAATTTCTTAGGCCTTGGACCTGACGAAAGCGTCAATAAGGTTCCCGAGCGCGCGCCGTTGGTTGTGCCGCCTTCAACCAAATTGCCGAAGCCTAAAAAGACATCTGAACTTGGCGATCCGAATTGGGTGAAAGATCCCGATTTAGCGAAGAAGAAAGCCAAGGAAGAAGAAGAATATGTCCCCGGCACCGCTTTCGCCGACCTCATCAATCAAAATATTGCGCCAAAAGATACAAAGCACGCTTTGACAGAGCCGCCCTCCGCCATGAAGCAAAAGGCTAAAATCACGCCTGAAATCGAAGCGGCCACCAAAGCGGCAACGGGTACGGACAAGCCTTGGTTCCAGTTCTGGCAGTAATCATAATCTGCGTAATCTTTTTTCCACCATCAGGTAAAACACCATGACAACCGAGCCACATTCGCACAAAGGGCCCGATATCGCCCATATTACGCTCCACAACGGGCTCGAAATCGTCGTTATTCCCGATCACCGCACACCGGTTGTCACGCATATGGTGTGGTATCGCAATGGCTCGGCAGATGATCCTGTCGGCAAATCCGGCATCGCGCATTTTCTTGAGCATTTGATGTTCAAGGGAACGGACAAACATCCGCAAGGCGAATTTTCCGATGTTGTCACCGCCTTAGGTGGTCAAGAAAACGCCTTTACCTCTTATGACTACACCGCTTATTTCCAACGCGTCTCGCGCGAGCACCTCAAAACCATGATGGAGTTTGAGGCCGATCGCATGACAGGCCTCGTGCTCTCCGATGATGTCGTCGATCCGGAACGTGATGTGGTGATCGAAGAACGCCGCATGCGCACCGATACGGATCCATCGGCGCAGCTTGGCGAGTCACTCGCCTCAACGCTGTTCACGCATCATCCCTATGGCAAGCCGATCATCGGTTTCATGCACGAAATCGAAGGTCTGAATCGTGAAGACGCGCTCGCTTACTATCGCCGGTTCTACACGCCCGAAAACGCCATTCTTGTCGTTGCTGGCGATGTAACCGAGAAGGAAGTCGTCCGCTTGGCCGAAGACACCTATGGCCGCATTCCCGCGCGCGGCGAAAAGCCGGAGCGTCAGCGCCCCCGCGAGCCCGATGCTCGCGCCGCGCGTCGTGTTGTGCTGGCTGATCCAAAGGTCGAGCAACCTTCCGTACAACTCGCATGGGTTGTTCCAAGCTATAAAACCGCCGACAAAGGCGAAGCTGAAGCACTTGAAGTTCTCGTTCAAATCTTGTCGGCCCATGGCACAGGCAGGCTGCATCGCAAACTCGTGATGGATCAAAAAATCGCCGTGGCCGCAGGCGCTTGGTATCAAAGCACCGCCGTTGATCGCTCGCGTTTAATGCTCTACGCCTTGCCCCATCCCGATGGCACATTGGAAGCGCTCGAAGAAGCGATCGAAAACGTCTTGGCGGATATTGTGCAGCATGGCGTTGAAGACCATGAATTGCGCCGCGCCAAAACGCGTTTGATTGCCGACACGGTTTACGCCCAAGACAGTCAATCCTCGTTGGCGCGGATGTATGGCTCCGCACTCGCAACAGGCTCAAACCTCAAAGAGGTGACCGATTGGCCCGATGCGATTGATGCTGTCACCGCTGAGGATGTGAAAAAAGTCACCCAAAAATGGCTTAACCGCCGCCATGTTGTATCCGGCTATTTGTTGAAGGATGAGGCCGCCTGATGAATGACGCATCAACCACGGCAAGCCTCGCTTCCCGCATCCAATTGGTTCGCTCAAGCTCGGGCATCGAAGCCTGGCTAATTGAAGATTATACCGTTCCTTTGATCGCTATGGAAATGGCGATGCTCGGTGGCTCCTCGCAAGACCCTGCCACAAAGCCTGGCACTGCAACCTTCCTCGCAGGCCTGCTTGATGAAGGCGCTGGTCCATATGATTCAGCAGCCTTCCATGATCGGTTGGATGACTACGCGATTGAACTCGGTTTTTCCGCCTCGCGCGATCAAATCTCAGGCCAGTTGCGCACCCTTGCTCGTCACCGCGAAGAAGCCTTCGATATGTTCCGCTTGGCGCTCAATGAAGCGCGTTTGGATGAAGAGCCAATTGAACGCGTACGCGCCCAACTCACAGCCTCCCTTCGTCACGACGCGAATGATCCCGATGCCATGGCCAATCGCGAATGGTTTGCCACCGCCTTTGCAGGCCATCCCTATGGTCGCCCCTCCAAAGGCACGCTGGAAAGCCTGCCCACGATTACACGCGATGATCTCGCTGCCTATCGCACCAAAATCTTCGCCCGCGAGACGCTCAAAATATCGGTGGTCGGTGCCATTGATGCTGCGACTTTGGCTAATGAATTGGAACGCGTTTTCGGCGCACTGCCCGCCAAAGCGTCATTGAGCGAAATACCGCTCGCAAAACCGCATGCGGTTGGAACGCGAAAGATTATTGATCTCGATATTCCGCAAAGCTCGATCCGGTTTGGCGCGGCGGGATTGTTGCAAAGCGATCCTGATTTTGTAACGGCCAGCGTCGTGAATCATATTCTTGGCGGTGGCGTTTTCTCCTCGCGTCTCTTCCGCGAAGTGCGTGAAAAACGCGGCCTCGCCTATTCGGTTTCTTCGCAACTCGCAGCGTTTGATCATGGCCCGCTGCATATGGGTGGCACATCGACGAAAAACGAACGCGCAGCGGAATCGCTTTCCATCATCGAAAGCGAAATCGCATCGCTTGCGAATGATGGCCCGAATGATGAAGAGCTCGATATCGCCAAAAAATATCTCATCGGCTCCTATCCCTTGCGCTTCGACACATCGACCAAACTCGCGGGACAACTAACCCATATGCAGGTCGAAAATTTGGGCCGGGACTATATGGACCGCCGCAACGGGCTCGTCGCTGCGGTGACACGAGCCGACGCAGCCCGTGTCGCTAAGCGTTTATATGGGGATGGCAAGCTGTTCGTCACCGTTGTAGGGCGGCCTGAAGGGATGTGAGGCTATCGACAAAGCGATACGCCCAGTATCCTCGCAATCACTCCTCCACGATTCGCGAGCCCCGATTATACAATGTCCATCCGCCGCCTTGACCCGATCCTGATCGACCGCATCGCCGCTGGCGAGGTGGTGGAGCGTCCGGCATCGGCGGTGAAAGAGATCGTCGAGAATGCGATTGATGCAGGCGCAACCCGCATCGAAATCGTCATTGAAGAAGGCGGCCGCCGCCTGATCCGCGTCACGGATAATGGCTCCGGCATGAGTGCGGAAGATGTAGCGCTTGCGGTCGAGCGTCACGCCACCTCGAAACTTCCCGATGGCGATTTGCTTGCCATTCACACGCTCGGCTTTCGCGGTGAGGCGCTGCCCTCGATTGGTTCCGTTGCCCGGCTTTCGATTACCACCCGCCGCGACGATGCTTCGCATGGTTCCAGTATTCTTGTTGATGCAGGCATCAAGCACGAGGTTAAACCCGCCGCTTTCGAACGCGGCACACGCGTAGAAGTCGCCGATCTCTTTTACGCCACGCCAGCGCGTCTCAAATTTTTAAAAACGGATCGCGCAGAAGCGCAAGCCGTTGCCGATATGATCAAACGTATTGCGATGGCGCATCCCCATATCCGCTTCACGCTAAGCCATGATAGCGGCACGCTGATCGATTACCCTGATGAAGGCTCAAATGATGCCGCGGCGCTTGCCCGCCGCATTGGCCGGATCATGGGGAAAGAATTCACCGATAACGCGCTCTCGGTAGACGCCATCCGCGAAGAAGCCCGCCTTTATGGCCTTGCGGGGCTTGGCACCTATCACCGCCCGACGGCCAACGCCGCGCATCTCTTCGTCAATGGCCGCCCGGTGCGCGACCGCGTGCTGGTGGGCGCCATCAAAGCCGCCTATCAAGACCATGTGCCCAATGGCCGCCATCCGGCTGCAGCCTTGTTTATCGAAGTGCCCTCGCATCTCGTTGATGTGAATGTACATCCGGCGAAAAGCGAAGTGCGTTTTCGCGATCCGGGGCTTATCCGTGGCTTGATCATCGGTTCGATCCGCGATGCGCTGGCAGGGGCCGGACACCGCGCTTCCTCGACAGTTGCCTCGCGCACGCTCGACGCGTTGCGCCCTCATAGTGGTGGCAGCACCTCTTACAGCCCCCAAGCCCGCCCAGCGAATTGGGATTGGCAGCAATCGCCTGCCTCGCCGGGCTTTGCGGAATCCGCACAAGCGAGCTTTGACAGCCTCGGCACACCTTCGGCTGATCCTCGCATCTTAAGCACCGAGCCAAGCGTCACCGATACCGCTTATCCATTGGGTGCAGCCCGCGCGCAATTGCACGGCACTTACATTGTCGCGCAAACGAACAATGGCATTGTGCTGGTGGATCAACACGCCGCCCATGAGCGCCTCGTCTATGAGCGCCTCAAACGTGAGCGCGCCACCCGCGCCATCGCGCGGCAAATGCTGCTGATCCCCGCCGTGATTGATCTCGATCCATCGGATGCGCAAAAGCTGATCGACCGTGCCGCGGTACTCGCAGAACTAGGCCTCATCATCGAGCCCTTCGGACAAGGCGCCATCGCTGTGTCTGAGGTCCCCGCAGCGCTTGGCGATAGCGATGTGCCCGCGCTGATCCATGACTTGATCGATTCTATGGAAGAATGGGGCACCACGCTCGCTCTAGAAGACCGCCTCGATCATGTGCTCGCAACCTTCGCCTGCCACCATTCGGTGCGGGCTGGAAGGCGCCTCAGGCCCGAAGAAATGGACGCGCTCCTACGCGAGATGGAAGCCACCCCCAATTCCGGCCAATGCAACCATGGTCGGCCAACCTATGTCGAGCTCAAGCTTAGCGATATTGAGCGGTTGTTCGGGAGATCGTAAAGAAAAACCGTTATTGCGAGCGACAAGCGAAGCAATCCAGTTGATGGTGCCAAATAAGTTATGTGTTTTCCAATCCATCCATTTAATATCTGTTAGCTGGGTTGCTTCGCTCACACTCGCAATGACGAAAAAAAATGAAAGTAGGAAACCCCATCATGCGCGTTACCATCCGCCCGATTGATCCGAAAGACCGCGCCGAATGGGGTGTGCTCTATGCCGCTTACGCCGAGTTTTACAAAGTCACGCAAACTCCCGATATGCGCAACCGCGTCTGGACATGGTTGCTCGATCCCGCGCATGAAACCAAAGGCTTTGTAGCCGAAGACGAAACCGGAAAGCTGTTAGGCCTAACGCATTATCGCCCGTTCGCGCGGCCTTTATCGGCATCCACTGGTGGCTTCCTCGATGATCTTTTCGTAACGCCGGAAGCACGCGGCTCGGGAGCCGCCAAAGCGCTCATTAATGCGGTAGCCACCGAAGGTAAAAATCGCGGCTGGACCGTTATCCGCTGGATCACGGCGGATGACAATTATCGCGCCAGAAGTCTCTATGACAAAGTCGCCGAGAAGACAAAATGGGCGACCTATGACATGAAGCTTTAAGCTTGGTTAGCCGAGCGTTTTATTAAAGCAATTCGCCGCTCATCAGCACGCCCACATGCGCGCCCACCGATCCGGCGAGCCCTTGCAAATCATAGCCGCCCTCAAGCAACGATACGACACGGCACTTTGCCGTGCTCTCCGCCACATCCATAAGCTTCGCGGTGGCCCAGGCGAAATCGGCTTCGTCGAGATTGATATTGGCCAGCGGATCGCGCCAATGCGCGTCAAATCCTGCCGAGATAATCACGAGCTCCGGTTGATAAGCCAATAGCCTCGGCAAAATAAGCCCTTCAAATGCAGCACGAAACGCTTCGCCTCCGTCGCCCGCTTTCAAAGGCGCATTCACAATCGTATCGAAATCACCACGCTCGTCTTTGGCACCCGTGCCGGGATAAAGCGGCATTTCATGCGTCGAGCAATACATAACCGACGCGTCTTTCCAGAAAATATCTTGCGTGCCATTGCCGTGATGCACGTCCCAATCGATGACCGCAACACGACCCAAGCCATGCGTCTTTTGGGCGTGACGGGCAGCAACCGCTGCATTGTTGACGAAACAAAACCCCATGGCAGTCTTCGTCTCGGCATGGTGACCAGGCGGGCGTATGGCGGCAAAGGCGTTATCGACCTCACCGCCCAACACCGCGTCCACAGAACGCGTTGCAGCGCCCGCGCCGCGTAAAACGGCTTCCCATGTGCCGGGTGACATCGTGGTATCGGCATCGAGTTGAACAAGGCCAGAGCGTGGATTGGCCTCTTCGATTGCATGAACATAATCTGCAGGATGGCAGCGCAGCACCGCCTCGAGATCAACCTCGGGCGCTTCCTCGCGGATCAGCTTGGCGAAGCGCTCGCTTGACAGCACCTTGTCCACCGCGCGAATGCGATCGGACCGTTCAGGATGCCCCGACGGTGTTTCATGCCCAGCAAAGCAGGGATGCGTGACGAGAAGTGTGCTCAACCCTCTAAACCGGCTTAATCACTGCCGAGATAGAAGGAAGCGTGAATGGCCTTCTCCGCTGGCTTTTTTGTCTTCAACATTTCGGCAGCCGCTGACACGGCGGGAATACCGATCTTTCCAAAAGCCTGCGTTGCCGCCTCGGAAGGTGCGCGGCGATGACCGCTGATCGAGGCCTGCATCTGGGTCGATTGCGGGTGTTGAAGACGTTGCTCGCGAGACATTGTTCCACTCCTTTAGTTTATTCTCGGTCTTTGACACTGAGAATAACTGATTCTTTATGGACAAATCATGGCGGCATTGTCCGTTGCCTTTAATTTTAATGAATTTATTGTGACATCGAGCTTAAAGAAGCGTAAATCTATCCGCATTATTGCGAATTAATCTGATAATTCAGGAACTCTTATGCCTTTAAAAGCCATTTTATTTGATAAAGACGGCACATTGCTTGATTTTGACCTGACTTGGGGTGCCGCCGGCTATCATGTGATGAAAACCATCGCGCGGGGCGATGAAAAAGGCTTCGAGCGCCTCGTCGATGTAACCCATTACGATCTTGAAACCCGCCGTTACCGCCCGACCTCCGAAATGGTCGCGGGTTCACTGGATGAAATCGGCCCGCTTTGGGCCAAGGCGCTTGGTCGCGACGACCATTCAACTGTCGGCGATGAAATTAATACGCTTTTTATGGCGGCTGCGCCCGATTATATCGTCCCGCTTGATGATCCGGCCGCCATCCTGTCCGGCTTGGTAGACAAAGGGTATCGGCTCGGCATCGCAACCAATGATTCAGAAGCCGCCGCCCTTCAGCAAGCAGAAATTATGGGGCTTATGCCGCATCTCGATTTTATCGTCGGGCATGATTCAGGCCATGGAAGAAAGCCTGATCCGGGCATGGTGGAAGCCTTTGTGCGCCACACCGGTCTTTCCCCCCAAGAAATCGCACTTGTGGGAGATTCAACCCATGATCTCCACGCCGCCCGTAAGGCAGGCGCCGTGGCGATCGCCGTTTTAAGCGGCCCTGCAACCCGTGAAGACTTAGAGCCTCATGCCGACCACGTGATTAATTCGATCGCCGATCTGCCGGACTTGGTCGCCCGAATATAAGGGGCCCATCTTCCCTTCCGCGTCTCTTGCGCTATTGTCTCTGTTCAATATCCGTCGCAACGAACGGATCTAGGGAGACAAACGCATGCTCGGGCTGATGCAAGACTGGCCGTTATTGATCTATCGCGTCATTGATTACGCAGCCCTGCAGCATCCGAACCGTTCGGTGGTATCTCGCTCGGTGGAAGGGCCTATCCATCGCACCACCTATGCGAACATTCGCAAACGCTCCTTACAACTCGCACAGCGTTTACAACGCGATGGTATTGGTATGGGTGATCGTGTAGCAACGCTCGCATGGAACACCGCACGCCATCTTGAAAGCTGGTACGGCATCACGGGCGTCGGCGCGATCTATCACACGCTCAATCCGCGTCTGTTCGAAGATCAGCTGATTTATATCGCCAATCATGCCGCCGATCGGTTGATGTTTTTAGATCTCACCTTTGTGGCCCTTGCCGAAAAAATAGCCGACCGTCTCCCCACCATCGAGCGTTATGTCATCCTCACCGATGCCGCGCATATGCCTCAGACATCGCTCAAAAACGCAATCGCCTATGAGGATTATATCGCCGAAGCCGATGGTGATTTTAAATGGGTTGAGGTTGATGAAAACACGGCCGCTGGCATGTGCTACACGTCCGGCACAACAGGCCACCCCAAGGGTGTTGTCTATTCGCATCGCTCGAATATTTTACATGCGATGGCGGCCGCCATGCCGGATTATTTGGCACTTGCCTCGCGCGATGTGGTGATGCCCGTGGTACCGCTCTTTCATGCCAATTCTTGGTCGCTCGCTTTCTCTGCTCCCATGACAGGTGCTGCCCTTGTGATGCCTGGTCCGAAGCTTGATGGCGCCTCGATTTTTTCGCTCATTGAAGAGGAAGGCGTCACCATGTCCGCCGCCGTGCCCACAGTGTGGCTGGGTCTCTTGCAATATCTCGAAAGCTCGGGCGAAAAACTCACACGATTGAAGCGCGTCACGATTGGCGGTTCGGCCTGCCCGCGCGCAGTGACAGAAGCCTTCGAAACAAACTATGGCGTCACCGTTTCGCACGCATGGGGCATGACAGAAATGAGCCCTCTGGGTTCTTTCTGTACACCAAAGCCTGAAACCGCAGCCCTTGTTGGGTCGGAGCTTTATGACCTCAAACAAAAGCAAGGTTTTGCACCGTTTACCGTCGATATGAAAATCACCGATGATCATGGCAAGGTCTTGCCATGGGACGGCACAACCTTTGGCCGCCTCAAGGTGCGCGGGCCTGCCGTCTCGAAAGCCTATTTCGGCTTGGATGAAAATATCCTCGACGAGGAAGGCTATTTCGATACAGGCGATGTCGCCACCATTGATGAAAACGGCTATATGAACATCACCGATCGCGCCAAAGACGTGATCAAATCCGGCGGCGAATGGATCTCCTCCATCGAGCTTGAAAATCTAGCCGTCGGCCATCCCGATGTGGCAGAAGCCGCCGTGATCGGAATCCCCCATCCTAAATGGGATGAGCGGCCTTTATTGTTGATTGTCTTAAAGCCCGCTCGCTCGCCATCAAAGCAGGAAATCTTTGCCTTCATGCAAGGCAAAATCGCCAAATGGTGGATGCCGGATGAAGTGATTTTCATCCCAGAAATTCCCCACACGGCGACGGGTAAAATTTCGAAGAAAACCATCCGCGATCAGTTTAAAGATTTTCGATTTGAGGGGTGAATAAAAACTTCCGTCATTGCGAGGTGAGGAGCGGTTCGCGAAGCAACCCACACCCGTCATTGCGAGCGAACGCGAAGCAACCCAGCTAGCGGAAAACCATAAGAGCGCGATATCACCATCGCGTCTTCGTAATAACCATCAACTGGGTTGCTTCGCGTTCGCTCGCAATGACGGTGAAGGATTTTGTCACTCCGCCCAATATTCCCCATCCAACCGCGCATCCCCATCGGTGCGAACAACACCGCGCGCAACCAGCTCTTCTAAATGCGCAAACACGCTCAATGCGGCGGCACCTTTTAGCTTCGACTCAAGCCCGACATAGAGTCGATCAACGAGGCTCGCAATTTTCCGATCCCCCGCTTGCACGCGCTCCAGAATGGTTGTCTCACGCATGCGGCGATGGCTCAAAAGGCCGCGAACAAACCGCTTGGGCTCCTTCACAGGCCCGCCATGTCCTGGCCAGTAGAGTGTCTCATCCCGCGCCATCAAGCGCTCCAACGAGCTCATATAGGCTCCCATAGCCCCATCGGGCGGCGCCACAATGGTGGTCGACCATGCCATCACATGATCGCCCGAAAACAGCGTGGTTTCTTGCGCTAGCGCAAAGGCCAAATGGTTCATCGTATGGCCCGGCGTAGCCACCGCCTGAAGCGAGAAATCTTGCCCTTCGAAGACGTCTCCATCCTGCATCCATCGGTCAGGAGAGTGCTCGTAATCCGCCGATGCATCGAGCACATTCATTTCCCCCTCGCCTAGCGCGCGGGCAGCTTCGTGCGGGCCGCATCCGATGATCGGCGCACCTGTCAAGGCTTTGAGCCGACGCGCGAGGGGGGAATGATCCTTATGCGTATGCGTTACCACAATCGCTGCCACCCGCGCCTGACCAATGGCCGCGACAAGCGCCTCGAAATGCCCATCAAGGTCGGGGCCGGGATCAATCACGGCCAAATCGCCTTGGCCGACTAAGTAAGTACACGTACCCGTGAACGTAAACGGCCCGCCATTGGGGGCGACAAGTCGCCGCACCAGGGGGCTCACCCTATGCGCTTGGCCTGTCGGTTCAATCACCGAACGGTCAAAGGAAATCTCATCTTTCATAAGCCCTTATTGCAATTTGATCTTCGACTGTCGAGCAGTCCCTCCGGCATCGGTATTTTCCCAAATTTCCCTTACGCACAATTTCTGTTCGTATTTCACCGGAACCGATCAGCAAATTGCGCGTTATCGGCCTAGAGAAGCTTAATAAGGATACGAGAGAATGGTCGATCACGCATTCCATTGGAGTGAAAATCACTGGTCCGCCAAATCAATTCCGGACCTATCGGCGACCGTTTTAAGGCGAACCAAGGCGCCCATTTCGACTGTTCTTTTGAAATGGTCGGTTGCCTTCGCAGCAGCCCTTCTTTTGGCCTCAACCCTTTATGGCTACTTCCTCATTGCCTACCACAACGCAGCGTTTCAACGGTTTAGCGAGGCTGAGAGGCTTCGAAATCAAACGCTTGAGCTAACCAAATCAATTGTCGCCCTTGATCATTCCGAGCAACGCTTTAACGCCACTGGCCTGCCAGATGAGTTGGAGGACGTGCATCAAATGCTGCATGGCGTGATGCTCGCCGTCCTTAAAACCCTTGACGTATCCACCAGCAATGAAGTTCGGGCAGCCTTGGGCCAATTAAGCGATGAATTGGAAGCTCATCGGCATTTGCTCTTTAAGCTCTTGCAGTCAGACGACAGCACAAATCGCCACAACCAATTTTCAGATCTTTCTACGGCCGCGCTCCTGACCCCGCTCGCGGATCTTTCATCCTATGTGGCTGGCATATCCGCTCAATCAGAAGCTGAATTTAACGATACAAGCCTGATCATGTTTTGGGCCGTCGGAAGCGCCGATTTAGCCTTGCTCATAGGGGGAAGCGGATTATTCATCTTGCATCGTCGCCGTGTTCAAACATTAGCCAATAATCAAAAAAAACTATTCGACAAAAACCGCACCTTGCGTGCAGCCGTGGAAGATCGAACAACACGGCTTGGCCAAATCGAAACCATGTTCAAATCGTCCCTCGCCGCTTCGAATATGACGATGTTTATCCAAAATACTGACCTTGCAATTTCATGGATTCACAATCCGAAATTTGGTGATAGCGCAACGCTCATCGGTAAGCGGGATCAAGATTTCATGCCGCCTGAGGCTTGGCATCAGACGGTAAAATTTAAACAAGAAATTATCAAAAATGGTATCGGTAACCATCTTGAATATTCCTATTCCATTGATGGACGCACCATCCATAAATGGTTGCAAATTGATCCGATCTTAGAAGCAGGACGTGTCATCGGCATTATAGGTGTAGCGCTCGATGTGACCGAGCGGCGACACCGCGAGTTTAAAATTGAAGCCCTGGCTTCGGAATTGGCCCATCGCAATCAAAATCTAATTGCCGTGATCTCCGCCATGGCACGCCAAATGTTAAGCAGCAGCGATTCTCTTAACGAGTTTGAAAACCGCTTCACAACACGCCTTCATTCCATTGCGCGTTCCTTTGATCTTATCCTCGGTGAAGATTGGCAAGGTGCATCGCTACAAGAATTAGTTCTCGCACAAATCAAAACCGTCGATCAGAGTTTAATTAACCGTATCAAAATTTTCGGTAAGGAAATCTTGGTACGCCCGGAATATGCAGAGGCGATTGGCGCGGCTATCCATGAGCTAACTCAAAATGCATTGGCTTATGGCGCATTCTCAAAACCAAGCGGCAGGGTTAAAATCGACTGGTGGGTCGACAAGGATCTCTTCGGCCAAAACACGCTTTCCTTTATCTGGGATGAGAGCGATGGTTCGGACATGATTCCAACGCTTGATCACCATGGCTATGGCCTGAATGTGTTGGAAAAAATTGTCCCCAAATCCTTAAACGGAAACGCCTTTGTGGTTGCCCAACCCGGCGGGCTCAAATGGCGGATGCGCTGCACGTTTACGGATAAAACCCCGCAAAAAGTCGAAGACATCGCTTATTTGCACGCTTAGGACGGAGTGGATGAACCATCATCATTGGCTGCCATTTCAATATCAAGACCTTTTTCCATGCCCTTGGCTTCGATGTCATCGGCCACAAGCCTGAGCCAGACCACGAAGTCATGCGTATCGACGCACAACAGGATTTTTGCTATCGCAACAAGCATCGTCGCACACTCGGCTTGGCGCTCGACAAAGGAAGGGTGATCCGTCACGTGTTGGTCCTGTTTTATTGGGTGGCTTATCATCAACGCCTGGTCTCGATGAGTGTTCCTTTTCCCTCGTTTGCTCATGAGCTTATGCCGCTCAAGAAAGGTATATGATGACGATCCTTGTCTCGGGTGGGGCTGGCTATATTGGCAGCCATATGGTTCTGGACCTTTTGGAAACGGGCGAAGAAATCGTCGTGTTCGATGATTTATCAACGGGCTTTCCCTGGTTGGTGCCCCAAGGCGTTACCTTGGTTGAAGGGGATATTGGGGATAAAGCGCTGTTAAGCCGCGTCATTGCCGACCATCAGATCGATGCCATCGCGCATTTTGCCGCTAAAATTGTCGTTCCCGAATCCATGTCGGATCCGCTCGGCTATTATCTCAATAACACCTCAAAAGCCCGAACTCTCATTGAGGCGGCCGTCGAGGGTGGCGTTAAACAATTCATCTTTTCATCAACCGCCGCCGTCTATGGCGAAACGCGCGAAATGCCTGTGACGGAGGAAAGCCCCCCTGCCCCTGTATCGCCCTATGGCCGATCAAAGCTGATGGTCGAATGGATGCTTGAAGATGCCTCGCGTGCCCATGGCCTCAACGCCATGATCTTGCGCTATTTCAATGTCGCAGGCGCCGATCCCAAGGGGCGCTCGGGTCAAGCCACCCCGCGCGCTACCCATCTCATCAAAACAGCGGCCGAAGCGGCAACGGGACGACGCACTGGTATGAGTATTTTCGGTACCGATTATGAAACGCCCGATGGCACCTGTATTCGCGATTATATCCACGTCTCCGATCTCGCCCGTGCGCATGTCTTGGCGCTTGAATATCTTCGCTCCGGCGGCAAAGGAACGGTCATCAATTGCGCCTATGGGCATGGCTCATCGGTGCGTGAAGTTATCGATACCGTCAAAAAGATTTCAGGCGTTGATTTTCCGGTCACTCTCGACTATCGCCGCCCCGGAGATCCACCAGAGATCGTCGCAACGGGTGAAAAAATTCGCGCTTTGCTTGGGTGGCAACCCCGCTTTGATCAGCTTGATACAATTGTTACCCATGCGCTTGCTTGGGAACAGCACCTAAAAGAGCGATCCAATCGTTAAAGACTTAAGGCGAGATTTTTTTCGACGTACCATGCGAGGTTTCTCCGCCCTTTCGCCCGGCACTTGCCGCGAGCGTATGATTACGGGAGAAACTGCGGTCCTCTGGGGCTACGTTTTGTCCGCCTTTTCGTCCGGCCTCGGCGGCTAAATCAGGGTTACGCGAAAAGCTGCGCTTTTCTTTCGGCACGCTGCCTCCGCCTTTGCGGGCAATTTCACGGCGACGCTCAGGATCCATGGCAGCAAATCCGCGCAACACTGGCGTCGTTCGTTCCTTATCGTTCGGCATAAGCAATTCCTCTCGATCGACATAGCGGGGGAGCGATGTGACGAGGCTTGGCCCGTTAAGACCAAGGACGGTTAGGCCGCAGCATGGCGAACAAACCATTGCATCATGAAAAACGCTTAAGGAGCGTGTTTGGTTCCTGACATCCTATGCGGCGGACTCGTGTTTAAGCCCCGCGCGTTGATCAAAAAACAGAGCTTGGCTAATCAGCGCACGAATGGTTTCGGGCAAATAAGGCTTTGTCACCAGAAAGGCCGGCTCAGGCTTATCACCCTTTAAAAAGCGCTCCGGATAGGCGGTGATAAAAATCACCGGAACATTATGCTTTTTCAAAATATCATTTACCGCCGATAATCCCGATGAACCATCTGCCAATTTGATATCGGACAGCACAATGCCGGGGCTTTTCCTGCCGATCAGAGTAAGCGCTTCCGCGTGCGTCCGCGCAATGCCGGTTACCCGATGGCCCAATCCGAGCACCAGCTCCTCAAGGTCCAAGGCAATGAGTGGCTCATCTTCAATAATAAGGACATCCGTCTGCAAATGCTCGGCAATTTCTCGGCTTCCCTCGGCAATGAGATTTTCGGCGTCGGTAAGGGAGCAATCGAGAATATGGGCAATGTCGGCTACTGCAAATCCTTCGAGCGATTTTAAGAGAAAGGCAATCCGATGGTGCGGCGATACCCGCATCAATTGGCGGTGCGCTGCTGTGCCCGTTGGCGTTGCCTGTTCTTTAACAGTCGTGCCGGGATCATTCGCCCGCATGGCAGCAATCAAAAATTTATACAGGATCAACCGCAGGTCGCCCATGGTCCGGGCACTCTCAGGCAGGGCAAGGAGGTTCGAAAGTGCTGTCTCGACATAGGAATCGCCAGCCTCCTGCGTCACCGTAACCGCCCGAGAAAACCGCCTAAGCATCGGAAGTTCCACAAGAATCTGCCGCGATACACTCATTATACACTCCTCGTTCAACAACCCCTTAGCCAAAAGGTAAAAGCAGGGTTCGACGGATTAACGCCTCAGAAAAGAAATAGTTCCCGTATTGGAACTTACGTCTTTTGACGGAGTTGTAGAGACAGGAAAAGGCCGTACCTTCGGCCAGAGGCACGAGAGTATGACGATGATGGAGGATGATATGACGGACGCGAAAGCGGCCCCCACTGCAAAGAGGGAACGTCGCCCAGATGCCACAAAAAGGGTCAAGAAATCGGCCGTCACGCAACTCGATACCCATATTGGGAAGGAATTGCGGCAACTCTATTCATCTATTTTAGAGGAGCCTATTCCGGATCGCTTCCTCGATCTGCTTCAATCCCTGGAAGAAGAGAGTAATAACCCAAAGACGGGAGGTGGCGCATGAGTACCGCTCCCGACATCCGAAAAGCTCTTTTAGCCGCCATCCCCAGTCTGCGCGCCTTCGCCATCTCTTTGTGCGGCAATGCCGACAAAGCCGATGACCTTGTGCAAGAAACGCTCGTGACGGCATGGAGCCATATCGGGTCCTTTACGGAGGGCACAAATATGCCCGCTTGGCTCTTCACCATCCTACGTAATCAATTCTACTCCCAATATCGGCGGCGGCGGCGGGAAGTTGAAGACCCCGAAGGCGAAATGGCTGGTCAGCTCGCCTCCTTGCCTGAGCAACATGGCCATATGGATATGCTCGATTTTCGCTCCGCCCTCCAACAATTGCCTGCGGATCAACGCGAAGCCATCATTCTTGTCGGCGCATCCGGCCTGTCTTACGAAGATGCGGCATCGATTTGCGGTTGCGCCATCGGCACGATGAAAAGTCGGGTTAATCGTGCCCGTAATCGCTTGGCGGAACTCTTGTCGCTCGATGCCTCCAAGCCTCAGCTCGTCGATACCAAGTGGCGATCCGTTGGCCATCAACCCACCACGGCCACTGTAGCTCTGGCGGAATAAGGAGAAAAAACGGCAGCGTCACTTCTTCGCTGCCGACTTTTTCGATGTCTTTGATTTGGCAATCGAAGCATTCGGAGACGAAGATGTCGCCTCCGCAACCAGCGGATTTTTATCACCGCTAGCCGCACCAACGAACAGGCCAAGAATCTGAAGAACCGAATAGGCTGACCGACGCTCTTCAAACATGTTCAAAATAGCCGCGCGCTTTGCGTTAAAATAGGCCGTTTGAATATCGAGCAATTCAAACAAAGTCCGCTTACCGGCACTAAATTGCTCGGTGTAAAGATCCCGCGCACTGGCACTCGCACTAACGCCGCTCTCCAAACTTTCGGTCTTCGAACGTGCAGCCTCAATCGTGGTATAAAATTTCCGCAAATCAGCTTCCGCTTGATCACGATCATTGCGGTAAAGATCTTCAAACTGGCCAATACGGGCAAGGATCTGGCTGATCTGCGATTGTGCTAATCCACCATCCATAAATTTATACGTCATGGATACAAGCGCTTGACTGTCCAGATTATTCCAATAGGTGCCTGTATAAGCCTTCATAGTCGTATCGGATTGTAACTGTATCTGTGGCTTCGTGCTTTGCTTTTTGGCTTCGAGCTCAAAATTGGAAGCCTTGAGCGAGGAATCGACCGAGCGCAAATGCGGACTGGTTTGTTTTAAAATCTCAATGCTGCGTTCCGCCGTCTTTGGGATAAAATCTGATAAATCGGGCGCAGGCTGCAAATCACCCGGATCACTCTTTGCAAGCCGGCGAAAAGCGTCAATGGCGGTTTGCAGCTCGGCGATCGTATCCGCACTTACCGCACGTGCATCCACCAAACGGGCCTCAACCCGCTTCACATCTGCAACCGTTCCATTGCCATTGGCTTCATTGGCTTTGACGAGATCCTGAATCTTTTCGAGCGCGGCAATATTATCATCATTCAGTTTAGCAAGTTCACGCGACTGAAACACTCTGAGATAAGCATCTGCAATACTGTATCCGATGTCATTGACCTTTGACTCAAGCGTCAACCGTTGCGCCTCAGCCAATACGTGCGCGCGCGAGATGTTGGCGTCCGTTGCTCCAAAATCATAGAGTAATTTTTTTGCCGTAATCGAACCGATATAGCGCTTGGCTTCTGTAAAGGCAGGATTTTGGAGAAGGCTAACATCGAGTGGGACCGATGTAGTGCCTTGCGCACCAACACCCGCGCCAACACTCCCATCCAATTGAATTCCGGCGCTCGATTCCGCAACCCCTATCCCTGCTCGTGCCTCAAGATATTGGCCGCGGACATAGGCAATCTGCGGATTAATGTCGAGCGCATAGGCAATGACGTCTCTGAAATTATTAAGGTTGGCGGGAGAGCCCTTTTTCAAACTATCCTTTGCGCTTGAAGAGCAAGCCTCCCTGCCCTTTGCACCCGATTTCGACGAAAGACATAGCGAGGCATCCGCCGATAAGACCGACGGAGCCATGACGAACGGCGATAACGCTACGATGAGCGCCACGACCGCCACCCTCAATGTCGTATTCAAACCCAACTTCAATGACCTATTCATCCAAAATTAAGCGAATCTCGAACGCAATTCAGTCTTTTTCGCCTATATAAAAATTCCCTTACGTCATTTTTATATAAATGACCATCTCATTTTGAGAGTCATCACTCAACGATACCCAAAAAATAAATTGATTTATTTAATTAAAAATAGATCAATT
>JAPJMW010000192.1 GCA_026461505.1 Beijerinckiaceae bacterium | reverse complement strand
GTACGGCTTGCCGATTTAACCCGTTCGGCCTTTATCAATGGCGACCTTTCGACCGTGATGAGCCCGCGTACGGTGATCACCTGGGCAGAAAATACGGATATTTTTAAAGATATCGGCATGGCGTTCCGCCTCACCTTCTTGAACAAATGCGACGAATTAGAGCGGGCTTTGGTGGCAGAATTCTATCAGCGGTCTTTCGGCGAAGAATTGCCTGAAAGCGCGCTGAATGTTGCGTTGAGCTAACCATCTCCGGCAAAGGATCGGTCACAGATCGTGTCGACATCGAACCGCAAACCGGCCCAGCCTAAAGAAGCGCCTACCGAACCGTTTAAGCGGGCCGTCGGTGGCGCAATGCGGGCGATCGCCGGTCGTGCGGAACTCGATATCTCGTTCGCGAATGATCGTCCGGCCCTGATCGGCGACAAGGCGCGCCTGCCCGAACCCCCGCGCAAAATGTCGGCGGCGGATGCAGCCATTGTGCGCGGCCACGCAGACTCGATGGCGTTACGCCTTTCCTGCCATGATACCAATGTTCACCGCAGGCTCTTGCCAGAAGGCCAGACTGCACGTGCTGTCTTTGATGCGGTTGAACAAGCACGCGTTGAATCGATTGGTTCGCGCCGGATGGATGGCGTTGCCTCCAATATTTCCGCGATGTTGGAAGACAAATATCACCGCGGCAATTTCCAAGATGTTCGCGATGTCGCCGATGCACCGATTGAAGATGCAATCGCGATGATGGTGCGCGAGCGGCTCACCGGAATGGCGCCGCCTGCTTCGGCCAAGCCTTTGGTGGATCTCTGGCGCTCGCATATTGAAGAAAAAGCTGGCGCAACGCTTGATACGTTGACGGGTCGGATCGAAGACCAAAAAGCGTTTGCCCGCTTGGTGCGCGACCTCCTTGTGAAACTCGATATGGCCGAGGAAGCGCAAGGCGAACCGGAAGCTGACGAAGATCAGAGCCAAGACGAGCAGCAAAGCGAAAGCGACGAGCAAAATCAGGGCGAGACCGAGGAGCAATCCGCGACCGAGCAAGCTGAATCTTCAAGCGCGGATGAATCGACCCAAGAGCTCGAAGATGGCATGGCGGATACCGAGGACGGTCCGACCGGTGAAATGCCTGAGGAAGATGAGGGATCGGACGCGGATGATTCCTCCGAGTCGAGCCGCCCACCGCCTGCCTCTGGACGCGATAGTCGGGTAACCGATTACAAGCTTTTCACCTCCAAATTCGATGAGACGATTTCGGCTGAAGAACTTTGCGATGCTGAAGAATTGACCCGTTTGCGCGCCTATCTTGATAAGCAAATCAGCCATTTGCAGGGCGTTGTTGCGCGACTTGCCAACCGCTTGCAACGCCGTTTGATGGCGCAGCAAAACCGCGCTTGGGAATTCGACTTGGAAGAGGGTACGCTTGATCCCGCGCGTTTGCCGCGGATCGTGATTGACGCGCAACAGCCCCTCTCGTTCAAACACGAGAAGGATACGAATTTCCGTGATACGGTTGTAACCCTGCTGATCGATAATTCAGGCTCGATGCGCGGGCGGCCGATTTCGGTTGCCGCAACCTGCGCCGATATTCTGGCGCGGACCTTGGAGCGGTGCGGTGTGAAGACCGAGATTTTGGGCTTCACCACACGGGCCTGGAAGGGCGGGCAATCCCGAGAGCTTTGGTTGCAATCGGGCAAACCGCCAATGCCGGGGCGTTTGAACGATTTGCGGCATATCATCTACAAATCGGCAGATTCGCCGTGGCGTCGCGCGCGCAAAAATCTTGGTCTGATGATGCGCGAAGGTTTGCTGAAAGAGAATATCGACGGCGAAGCGCTCGATTGGGCGCATAAGCGGCTTCTGGCGCGGCCCGAGCAGCGCAATATTTTGATGATGATTTCAGATGGCGCGCCGGTCGATGATTCAACGCTATCGGTCAACCCCGGCAATTATCTCGAAAAGCATTTGCGCTTTATCATCGAAGAAATTGAAACGCGCTCGCCTGTCGAGCTGATCGCCATCGGCATCGGCCATGATGTGACGCGCTATTACCGCCGTGCGGTTACCATCGTCGACGCCGAAGAACTCGGCGGCGCGATGACGGAGAAGCTCGCGGAATTGTTCGAGGAAAACGGCCCGACGCGGGGACGCAAGAAACGCGCGGCCTAGGGTTTTGCTTAAACCGCGGCTTTCTCGGCCCGCTCCACTGGCAAAATCGCACTCATAAGCGCGGCGTAGGGCAAAAGAGCTATCAAAGCCACGAGCATCTTCACAGAGAAGTCAAAAATGGCGAGGCTTTGCCAGAGCGGCAATGTGGTGCCAAAAAGGTCGACCGGACCCGACATGTCAGGATCGCCCGCAAAGGCGAGCGAGAAGAACAAAGCCGTATCCAAGGCCGAACCGATAATGCTGCCGATTAAAGGCGCGCGCCACCAGGTTTGGCGGCGTAAGCGGTTAAAGACCGTAATATCAAGCAATTGGCCAACCAAGAAAGCCGTTCCGGAGGCAAAGGCGATGCGCGGCGTGGCGAGACCAACCGACAGCGCCACCGCGATCACAAACCCAACCACAACAAGGCGACGGGCCATCGAAGCGCCGTAGCGGCGATTGGTCAGATCGGTAACGAGGAAGGCAACGGGGTAGGTAAACGCACCCCAAGTGAGGTAATCACCAAGGCCAAAAGGCTCAAACGGGTATTGAACGAGGATGTTGGAGGCCACGACAACGATGGTCATGGCCAATACCGGCAATGCGAGCTGGCGCAGCGGAAGTGCGTTCATCATAGGCTTCCTTGAGCTGACGGCGAAAGGGCCGACGCAAGTTTCGTTTGCAACGAAGGGCTGACGGCTAATGGCCGACGCCGAACGGAAGTCAAAAATTAGTGAGCAGCGAGCTTCTTCTCAATGTCGCGCTTCAAGTGGCGAGCATTGATCGAGAGATCATCGGCATGCGCCTTGATCAAGAAGGCATCAAGGCCACCGCGGTGCTCAACAGAGCGGAGCGCATGGGCAGTAACGCGCAAGGATACGGCGCGGCCAAGAGCTTCCGACTGCAAGGTCACCTGGCACAGGTTCGGCAAGAACTTGCGCTTGGTCTTGTGGTTCGAATGGCTCACGAGCTGTCCGCTCTGAACGGCCTTGCCTGACAATTCGCAACGGCGTGACATCGTCTTTATCCCTTATCGTCTGAGGTCGTCCGACATAGGATCCGATACGGACCCGAGCAAAACTTTGCCCTTTGTGTCACACGCCTTAAAAAAACAGATTGGGGTCTATAGGGTAGAAGATCGGGAAGCGTCAAGCGAAACATCAGAAAATATGCCGTGAGTAGCCCCGAAAACAAAGACAAGATCCACAAAAGCCGCTAGATTGACCCGATGTTCGCCGCTGCATGAACAAATTGAGCAGAAATTTATCCAATGTCGTCGCGTAGTATGCCCCAAATCGCTCATTTTGTCCGCAATGCTAGATTTTTGGCGATTTTTGCCGGATTTACCGCGTCTCAGCCCGGTTTTGCCGCTGAACCGGCCAAACCCGTAACCATCACCTACGCGGTTTCGATTGCCTATCTTCCGATTGGAACAGCCCGATTTTCGCAAAGCTTCAAAGGGTCGAGCTATCATTTACACCTTGCTGCGGAATTTTCCGGACTTGTCCGAATGTTCTTTGCCCCCGATCTCTCATCCGATGCGGATGGCATCGATGCAGGAAGCCATCTCATCGCGCAGCATTATAATCTGACGGTCAATCATCCCGACGATCCGCAACGGGTGGATATGAAGATGTCAGGGGGCAATGTCGTTAATGCCGAACTCGATCCGCCTTTGCCCGAACGGGCTGATCGGGTACCCGTGCTACCCGAGCATAAAAAGGGGATCATCGATCCGCTGAGCGGCTTTTTAATTCCGTCGGCATCGGCTCGACCAACCGCAAATGGCAATTGCGATCATGTGATCCCCGTTTTTGACGGGGCCGGCCGTTTCGATATCACTTTGCTGCCTGATGCCGATCAAATTTATGAAACGGTGGGCTATAAAGGTCCGGTAATCAGCTGCCTGGTCCGCTACACGGCGATTTCCGGCCATCGAGCCAAAAAGACCAATGTCACTTATATGGAAAATAACCGCGATATTATAGTAACTCTCGCCCCAATTCCGGGAAGGGCCTATCTCGTTCCGGTCGAAATCTCGATTGCTACACTGATCGGCAATCTCCGGCTCAGGGCCGAAAAGATTGAAGGCTTAACGCCGCCAAGCTCCCAAACAGCCGCGCAGTAAGTCAGCCGTCCCAATTAGAGAAAAATTGATTAAAATCCGCACTTATTTGCAGCCAAACCATCCATCCTTTACCGCTATTCACTACCCAGAAAGATGCAATTTAGCCGAAAACGAATCAGTTTTTTTCCGATTCGGGCCTGCTTCGTTCCCGCTTCGCACTATTCGTTAACGGCTTGACGGTTTGGGCGTTTCCGGAATTAAACAATTTTAAACATCTCAACGATCGCGCATGGGCTGAAATCGTTAATGACGATAGGGAATAAAAGCGGGCAAATAACCAAAGGCTGGACAAGTTATCCACAGATTGGGTGCCAATTACCGTCAAACGAATCAGATTCTTGCCGATTCGGGCGCGTTTCGTTCTCGCGTCGTTCGTTTCGTTAACAGGCTGGCCAAATTATGTGTCATATCGGGACAAGTCGGCCTTTAGGGTCGACCTCGTTGAGTGATCGATAATGGCCTTCTCATCCTTGCCACCCGCGATGCGGGCCCGTGGTGTCACCGCCATTTTAGGGCCGACGAACACGGGTAAAACGCACCTCGCTATCGAGCGTATGCTGGGTCATCCTTCGGGCATGATTGGCTTGCCGCTGAGGCTTTTGGCGCGCGAAGTCTATGGCCGGGTGGTGGATAAAGTCGGCGCCCCCGCTGTTGCGCTTATTACGGGCGAAGAAAAGATAAAGCCGCCCGGTGCCCGTTATTGGATCTGCACCGTCGAGGCGATGCCACGCGATATCGACGTTTCTTTTGTAGCGATCGACGAGATCCAACTGGCCGCCGATTTTGATCGAGGCCATGTCTTCACCGACAGAATTCTCAATTTACGCGGCTATGCTGAAACCATGCTGATCGGGGCTGATACGATGCGCGCCCGGATCGAGGAATTGATACCCGGCGTCAATATTACCTCCCGACCCCGCCTTTCGCAGCTTACTTTCGCGGGTGAGAAAAAAATCAGCCGCCTTCCGCGCCGAAGCGCAATCGTAGCGTTTTCGGCCGAAGAAGTTTACGCGATCGCTGAACTCATCCGGCGACAAAGTGGCGGTGCCGCAGTGGTTCTTGGCGCGCTTTCGCCGCGTACGCGGAACGCCCAAGTGGCGTTGTTTCAATCGGGAGATGTCGATTATCTGATTGCGACGGATGCCGTTGGGATGGGTCTCAACCTCGATGTCGACCATGTAGCCTTTGCTGGCGACCGCAAATTTGATGGCACGAAGTTCAGGCGCCTCTTACCAGCCGAATTCGGTCAAATTGCCGGACGAGCGGGACGCCATTTGCGCGATGGCACCTTTGGATCAACCGGAAGATGCCCCGGATTTGAGCCTGAATTGGTTGAAGCGCTCGAAGCGCACCGGTTTGAACAAATGCCTATGTTGCAATGGCGCAACACTGTGCTTGATTTTTCAAGCGTATCGGCGCTGCTCAACTCGCTTGACCGGGTGCCGACTGAACCCGGACTGACGCGTGCACCACTGGCCGATGACCTCCGCTCGCTTGAAGCGGCCGCACGTGACCCAGAGGTTAAATCCCTCGCAATTGGCCAGAATAACGTCGAAAGACTATGGGAAGTTTGCCAAGTTCCCGATTATCGCAAGGTTTCACCTCAAGCGCATGCGGATTTGGTCAATACGCTTTACACCTTTTTAATGCAGCGCGGGCGGGTACCGGATGACTGGTTCAAGCGCCAGATCGCCGAAATCGACCGGACCGATGGTGACATTGATACGTTGTCCGCCCGCATTGCACAGGTGCGCACTTGGACTTTTGTTGCTAATCGAAATGACTGGTTACGTGATCCTTTGCATTGGCAGGAGGTCACGCGACAGGTAGAAGATGGATTGTCAGATGCTCTGCATGAGCGTTTGGCCCAACGATTTGTGGATCGTCGCACCAGCGTGTTGATGCGGCGACTTAGAGAGAATGCGATGCTCGAAGCGGAAATTACGGCGACAGGCGATGTACTTGTCGAGGCTCATCCTGTTGGTCGTCTGATTGGATTTCAATTTATTCCCGAATCCGACAATGGCACGACGGAGGGAAAAGCCCTTCGGGCAGCGGCGCTCAAAGCGCTGGCGAGCGAATTCTCCAATCGTGCGACACGCGTTTCCAACGCGGTTGATGATGCATTTGCGCTGAGCAATGATGGATCGCTTCGGTTCCTTGGTGAGCCGATTGCCAAACTTTCGGCTGGAGAAAAAATTCTCGAACCGCGTCTCCGCATACTTGCAGACGAACATCTCGAAGGTCCTTCGCGCGAACTCGTGCAAACGCGGATCGATCTCTGGATCAAGGCACATGTTGAAAAACTGCTTGGACCACTCTTAAAGCTTGAAGCAGCCGAGACGCTAACGGGTATTGCACGTGGTATTGCGTTTCAAACGGCTGAATCGCTTGGCGTGCTGGACCGCACGCGCGTTGCCGATGATCTTAAAACGCTTGATCAAGACCAACGTGCCGCGTTGCGATCTTTGGGTGTTCGATTTGGCGCGTATCATCTTACCGTTCCAACGCTCTTAAAACCTGCACCACGCGGCTTAGCGTGCCAGCTTTGGGCGTTGAAGGAAGGCGGCGCTGAAATAATGGGCCTTGATGATATTCTTCATCTGGCAGCGTCAGGCCGCACATCCATTCCGGTGAACGAGGAAACACCCAAAGCGCTCTATCGGGCTGCGGGTTTTCGTGTTTGCGGTACACGTGCTGTACGCGTCGATATTTTGGAGCGCTTGGCCGATTTGATCCGTCCGGCCATTCAATATCGGCCAGGTGTGACGGTTGGTGAGCCACCAGCAGGTGCCGCCGATGGTGATGCTTTTGTTCCTACCATTGCGATGACGTCGCTTTGCGGATGCGCGGGCGAAGATTTTGCCTCCATTCTCAAATCGCTCGGCTATGTCATGGAGCGCCGTACTGGACCTGCGATAACAAAGGAACTGGCAAAGCCTGCTTCGATGGAGCCTATTTCAGCGGCAGCACCTGAGGCTGCGGTGGCACCCGATGACGCTGAAGCGAGTGAACCCGAAGCCGTCGTTGAAACGGCTCCTGCTGAACATGCTCCTGTTGTCGAAATTGTTGCTGAAGTAACGGAAGCGGCAGAACCCGTTATGATCGAAGTCTGGCGGCAGCATCGTCAGCGGCCCCATGCACCACGTCATCAAAGAAATAAGCCACAAGCGCAACGTCCTACCTCGTCCAGTGAAGCACCATCAGACGCTTCCGCTGACGCCAGCAAGAATGACCGTCCTAAACATGATCGCCCGCGTCATGAGCGTGAAAAGCGCACAGGGGATGATCAGAACAGAGTTCAACGGAAACCACGTATTGAAGGCTCAGATGAGCGCCGTGGACCACGTCCACCGCGCCGCGATGATAAGAGGAACGATCGTCGTCCGCAGGAAAATCGTGGTTGGCAGGATCCACCAAAGGCGCGCGCGGACAATAAGGCACCGGATCCCGATTCACCTTTCGCAAAGCTGCTCGCGCTGAAAGCCGAAATGGAATCGAAGGGTAAGAAGGGCTGAGGTCTTAAGCCTCAGCCGCTTTAGGCTCCGAAACAAAAATCGTTTTATGGACAATATCACCGAGCCCATGGGCGCGAAGTGCTATGTCGATGGCGAGCAATAAATCGCTGCCTACTTTCCCTGTTTGATCAACATCAGCGACGAAGCAAATTAATTCAAATTCTTTGACGACTTCACCAAGTTTGCGGAATAAAACCGCGAAAGAAGGCTCATTCAAAATAACCGTATTCGCAGCTGCTGCTTCCGAAATAAGGCGAATAACAAAATCGGGATCAGCATCTCGTGCTACCGGAACGGTGACAACGACACGCCCGGTTCGATCATTATGAACGCGGTTTTTTACTGTACCCGAAACGAGACTGGAATTCGGCACAATCAGAATCGAACGATCAAAGGTCTCGATTTCTGTTGCGCGCACATTGATGCGTTTAACGAGACCCTGTTCATCGCCCACAACGATCCAATCGCCGACACGAATACCGCGCTCCCATAACAGGATCAAACCGGAGACAAAATTATTGACGATCGACTGCAGACCGAAACCGATACCAACCGATAAAGCGCCTGCAACGATCGTTACTTTTTCGAGACTTAATCCAAGAACACTAAGACCAACGGCGATAGAAATGATAAAGCCTAAATAGCCGACCCCGGTTACGATGGAATTGCGTAAGCCTGAATCAAGATAAGTGTGCGGTAAATAGGTATTGTTCAACCAACGCTGGATGCCGCGCGTAAAAAGAATACCCGCACCTAAAATTACAACGGCAAACAGAGCGGCACCGAAAGAGATGGTTACATCGCCAATCGTGAAGCCGAAAATAACCGCACGAAGCGGCATTAAAATATCGCCTGAATCGACTCGCCAAGGCGCTAGTGCAAAGGTCGCGCTAAGGCCCAAGATCAGTAATTGGGTTACGCCCGAAAGGATAACGGCCAATTGCTCAATCGCTTGACGAGACAGTCCCGTAGCCGACTGTATGGAACGAAAAAGTTTTGTTTCTGGGCGAAGCGATTGATCAAACACGGCGCTTGAAAGATGGATCGCCAGAAATGTTAGCGTTGCCAATATAGACAGCGTTGCGAGCTGATCGCTAAGAAAAGCGGCGAGCGCTGAATAGCCAAATAGAACGGCAACCAAAATGCCAAACACGATCAGCCACGCAAGCATCCGGGCAATCACGATCCATATTGGTCGTGTTTCTGAACCGTTAGAATCAACATTGGTGGATGGTTGTTCTTCCGGTTTGATCGCATGAAGCCCTGCCGCCAAAATACAAGCGACCAGCAGTGCAAATAATGATTTTGATAAAACGGAAAGCGCAAGACCCGCAGCAATGGCTTGAGTTACACCCTCGACGATACGACCGATGACGATGATCAAACTTACCTGGCCCGCAAGAGCGGACAGCCTAAAAGCTGTTCGATTAGGGAGCGTTAACAGACGCCACTCCGGCTTTGCGGTAGCTAGGAGTCCTTCGGCGAGACCTCTGATGAGACTGACAAAAACTGCGCCGTGCAAAACGATAAGCATCACTTTTTCGACGCGCGATGGTAAAATATCCGCACCGTTAATCGCCTGCCCAATCGCATAGGTTCCTGCGGCAGGAATGAGGAAGCCAATCCCGCCGAAAGCAATCGCACGCAACCCCTTTTGTATCGGTGTTGGATTACCAAACAACGTCGTACGTTCAATAGCCGCAAGGACTTTACGTCGCGCGAAGGCGGTTGCGGCAACCGTTAAAAGCAAACCAAAAAAGATAAGGAGACCACCAACAAGCCCTGCACGATTAACAGCACGGCTATAGGTATCTTGAGCGACAATTAACAGAGCACGAACATCATGGCCCAAATTTATAGCAACATCCGTCCAGAGCGACGGGGATAGAATACTCGATGATGGAGCAAATAATTGCTCCGCAAAAAGAGTACGACGTTTATCGGAAATTGCCGTCGATAATTGATCGGATTGGACAAGAAGCGCCCGGGCAAGCTTTACAGTTTCCTCGACATCCTTCACCGCCTTTTCTCGGTCATCGCGCTCTTTGGTAATTTCAGGGCTTTCGGGCGGCGACTTATCGTCGGGACGTGGTCCCAATTCCTTCAAGCGAGACCGCACAGCATCAGCGCGCGGCGCCTGCTCGTCAGCAACGGTTTTGATATCGGCTGCGATCTCGTCAATCTGCTTGCGGTTTTCCTGCAATACCAGATCGGATGTTACACGCGTCGTGACAGATGTCTCGATCTGATCCAGCTGAAGCCGCAACCCATCCAACCGCGAACGGATCGCCGATTGTTCTTGCGCAACCGAAAGGGATGAACTGGTTAAAACCAGCAGCGCGAGGAGAGCAAAAGAGGAGATGTAGCGACGCAATAGAAACATCAGATTCCTTAAATCCTGCGGCGATGACGGAATAATACCGCTCCGCACAAGGTCAGGCAAACATGGCCGGAAAATGACACATCCCAGCTTATTTATGCTTTTTTGCCCGCTCTACGCCTTCCAAAATCAGCTTTTTAGCCTCAGCCGCATCGCCCCACCGAACGATCTTAACCCATTTGCCCGGTTCAAGATCTTTATAATGTTCAAAGAAATGCTCGATTTGATGCAAGGTGATTTCAGGCAAATCGGTATAATTTTCGACTTTCTCGTAGCGGCGTGTCAGCTTGAGGCTTGGAACAGCGACGATTTTTTCGTCTTGCCCTGCTTCGTCTTCCATAATGAGAACGCCGACGGGCTTAACGCTCATAATAGCACCGGGGATAATCGCGCGTGTATTGGCTACAATCACGTCGCACGGGTCGCCATCGTCCGACAGCGTATTGGGAATAAACCCATAATTTCCAGGATACCGCATCGACGTATATAAAAAGCGATCCACGACCAACGCGCCCGCTTCTTTGTCCATTTCATACTTGATCGGCTCCCCGCCGATCGGGACCTCAATGATAACATTCACGTCATCTGGGGCATTGGCACCTAATGAAATGGCCGAAAGATTCATGGTTTCATTCGCTTTCATGATGAAATTGGCAAGATAAGCCTGTGTATGAGGCTAAGCTTCATCAGGCAAGAACGACTTTATGCGAAAGTAAAAAACGTCGTAATTCTTTGACATATGGCCGATAACTACCCATCTTATAGCCAGATGATGAATGATTCCTCCCCCACCCGTAAAACCCGCAACCCCTATTACAAGGGGCCTGTTTCTGATCATTTCGATGGGGAGCATTTCTTTAATCCCGGTCGCCGCTGGGCTAAATCCTCGTCGGATTTGCTGAAATGGATGTTGGAACGACGCTCTGAACGTTGGCCCAAAGATCACCCAAGTCCTTTTTCTGACCGGCCACCGCGTAGGATTACCGGTTTTGATATGAGGGTCAGCTTTGTCGGGCATGCGAGCTTTTTAATCCAAACGGCGGGTCTCAATATTCTTCTCGATCCGGTTTGGTCGGATCGCGTATCCCCTCTCCGGTTTGCAGGGCCTAAACGCGTCAACGCGCCCGGGATTGATTTTGCACGGTTACCGCCGATTGATGTCGTTTTGGTTTCCCACAATCATTATGATCACCTCGACATCACAACCTTGCGCCGGCTTCATGCCGATCATGCACCGCGTATCATTACGCCGCTTGGCAATGATACAATCATTAAGATGGCCCATAGCGACATTCGGGTTGAGGCCCATGATTGGGGCGACCGAATCGATTTAGGCAATGGTGTTTGCGTGCATCTCGAGGAAGCCTATCGCTGGTCCGCGCGGGGCATACGGGATCGTCTACGCGCTTTATGGGCGGCTTTCGTTATCGAAACCCCGGGTGGTAAAATTTATCACATCGGCGATACCGGTTTTCACGATGGCAAGATTTTTCCTGCGGTACGGGAAAAGCATGGGCTGATCAAACTCGCGATCTTACCCATCGGGGCTTATGAGCCGCGTTGGTTTATGGCCGAGCAGCATATGAATCCGGATGAGGCTGTTCGTGCTTTCATCGCCTCAGGCGCTCAGCGAGCGGTTGCCCATCATTGGGGGACGTTTCAACTCACCCATGAAGGCGTCACAACGCCGCCCGACGATTTGCGCAAAGCGCTGAAGGCTCATGGCGTTATTGAAGAGCGGTTTGCTGTTCTAAGACCCGGCGAAGTTTTATCGGTCAAATGATTATTTCTTTGGCTGAACGAAAATATTAATCGTTGTTCCGGGCGATGACGCCGTTTCACCGAAGACGAGATATTCTTCGATAAAGGCGTCTTTTACGACAATATCTTTGGCATCAAGATAGGCCGTGATTTGCTCGTAAGCTCCATCGATTTCGTCATAAGAGGCGAGATGGGCGAAGCGTATCGCTTTGCCCGATGGGGTGGTGCCTAATTTGATATCGGCACCCAAATCGGATGGGGACGCCGTCGGAGCCGATGCAATCGGTAAAATGGCATCATAGGTGAAGGCGGTATCATTCGTTTCGACAAAAACCGTGATGGGGTAACCGGAGACAACAAGACCGGCCTTTGCGGCTGCCGACTGCCCGCGGGCAAACGCTGCGCGCAAATCGCCATAAGCCGTTTCCCATTGTGCCTTACCGCGCACGACGATGGCGGGCTTTGCCGTAAGCTCTAATGAATCAGGCAATGTCACTTCCGACACCGGAGGCGCAAGACTGGTGAGGGTTGGTGCTGGAGCAGACATGGCATTTGACGCCTCAGGCACCGGAATCGCGCCCTGCGGGGTCGACTGCTGGGCTGGCACTGGATCGGCCTTTGGAGCTGCTGTGCTTATGGACGGAGCCGCCAGTGGGGCTGTTTCAATCACGGGTGCGGTTGTTTGGGCGAAGACGGAAACGGACATGGTCATGATCAGCAGTGACGCCGCGCCAAATCGGGCAACGCTCAAATACAGACGACTCATTCCACACCCCTTCCCGACGGCCAAACTGATTCGCCGCACGCTTATTGTTAGAAGAATAGAACGTGGCGAAAGCGAGGTCGAGAAGCGTATGACTGGCCTCGACGTTATATAATATGATATGGGGCCTTAAAATCAGGATAGATCATGACCAGCGCATTAACAGGCCGTCCCTATGTGAAAATGAACGGGGCCGGGAATGAAATTACCATTCTGGACTTACGCGGCAGTAGCCTTACCGTTCTGCCCGCGGAAGCGCGCGCGATTGCGCAAAATCCGGAAACGGCCTTTGACCAATTAATGGTTTTGTTTGATCCCCATACGGCGCAGACCGATGCCTATATGCGGATTTTCAACACCGATGGCAGTGAATCATCGGCCTGTGGCAATGGCACGAGATGCGTCAGCTGGTATGTCCTTGAAGGTGAAAGTCGCAACACTCTGAAGCTTGAGACGGCAGCAGGTCTTCTTGATTGCCGCAGAGAGGGACCGCTCGCCTTCATGATTGATATGGGCATGCCTCGCTTCGATTGGCAGCAGATTCCTCTCGGGCGGCCACAAGCCGACACGAAGGCGATTGATTTTCATTTTACGACATCGAACGGAAAGCACTTAGCCAATCCCGCTTGCGTGAATATGGGCAATCCGCACGCGATCTTCTGGGTGGAGGATGTGGAAGCCTATGCGCTCGATGTGAATGGACCAGTACTTGAACATGATCCAATGTTTCCAGAACGCGCAAATATCTCGCTCGTCGAAGTCAAAAGCCGCGACCATATCATCCAAAAAGTATGGGAGCGTGGGGCAGGGCTTACCCTTGCTTGTGGCTCGGGCGCATGCGCGGCAGCGGTGGCTGCAGCACGTCTTGATCTGACGGATCGCAAGGTCCGTGTTACTTTGCCGGGCGGTGATCTGTTCATTGAATGGCGGAAGACGGATGACCATGTGTTGATGACGGGACCTGTAGCACTTGAGCATCGTGGCCAGCTTAGAGCGAGCCTGTTTGAAGGCATGTCCTGATGAGCGTTGAGCTCGTTACCTTTGGTTGCCGATTAAACGTCGTTGAATCGGAGGCAATCAAGCATGCCGCCGAAGCGGCAGGACAGGATGATCTTGTCATCGTGAATACGTGCGCGGTAACGAGCGAGGCGGTTCGACAAGCGCGTCAAACGATTCGAAAATTAAAGCGCGAGCGCCCCACTGCAAAAATTGTTGTGACCGGATGTGCTGCGCAAATTGAACCCGAGCGGTTTGCCGAAATGGCAGAAGTTTCAAGCGTCATTGGCAATGAATCGAAAACGAAACAGGAAACATGGGCTGCTCTTTCCGATCCGGCGAGTGGTTTCGAGCGCGTGCGCGTCTCCGATATTATGGCGGTGAAGGAACTCTCACCGCATCTTGTAAGCGCATTTGAAGGACACACACGAAGCTTTGTTGAAATTCAAAATGGCTGCGACCATCGCTGCACGTTTTGCATTATCCCTTATGGCCGCGGTAATTCGCGATCTGTGCCCATGGGTGCGGTGACAGAGCAGATCGCAAAACTCGTCGATGCAGGACATAAAGAGGCGGTGCTGACGGGCGTTGATCTGACAAGCTATGGCGCTGATTTGCCCGGCACGCCAAAGCTCGGAGCTTTGGTAAAATCCATCTTGCGTCATGTGCCCGATTTAAAGCGGCTCCGTCTTTCGTCAATTGATTCCGTTGAAGCGGATGATGATCTCATTGATGCCATCGCAACCGAGCAGCGCTTAATGCCACATCTGCATTTATCCCTTCAATCGGGCGATGATCTGATTTTAAAGCGCATGAAGCGACGCCATTTGCGCGCCAATGCCATTCGCTTTTGTAACGATATTCGGAGGCAGCGACCTGATATCGCTTTTGGTGCTGATATCATCGCAGGCTTTCCAACCGAAACGGAAGAGATGTTTCAACATTCCCTCGATCTCGTTGACGAATGTGGCTTGGCCTTTCTTCACGTCTTCCCCTACTCACCACGCCCCGGCACACCAGCGGCCAAGATGCCACAAGTGAAAGGGGATGTGATTAAGAAGCGGGCGCGGCGATTGCGCGAGAAGGGCGAGGCTGCATTGCAGGCTCATCTCGAACACCTTGTCGGAACGAAGCAGGAATTGCTGATCGAACGCGGTGGAATTGGACGCACATCATGTTTTACACCCGTGCGGGTCGGGGGTGGGTTTGAGGCGGGAAGTTTAGTAAGTGTGCGCATCCGAGAATACCATTGCGGTCATCTAAAAATCTAAATTGAATATCCGCACGCGGCCATCCGCCCGATCATATGATCGGGCGGTGGCGCTTCCACACGAATGGGAGCCTTATTTTTATAAAGCGGGATTGTGATTGAGCGGGCGTGAAGATGCAGGCGCTCGCCTGTCATTTTGCCATCGCCATAAATCGGATCGCCGATAATCGGCCAACCCATGGCTTGGGTATGGACGCGCAATTGATGCGTGCGCCCGGTAAGCGGGGATAATTCTAAAAGTGTAAAATCATCCGTGCGGCCCATTACCTTCCAACCGGTTTGTGAGGGCAGACCGTTCGGATCGGGCTTCATCCACCAGCCTTTGGACTGGTCCATTCGCCCTAGGGCCAAATCGATGAACCCTTCGTCCTCTTTGGGGCCGCCTTTAACCACTGCCCAATAGGTCTTCTGCATCAAACCTTCGCGGAAAAGCTTGGACAGATCATCTAGCGCCTTGCGATGCCGACCGAGAACCAGGCAACCGGACGTATCTTTATCCAGCCGATGGGCCAATTGCGGGGGCTTGGGCAGACCAAATTGGAGTGCGGGGAAATATTGCTCCAGATGCGCGTCCCGGCTTACCGCATTCGGATGCGCCTGATGCACAGCTATGCCGGCTGGTTTGTTGATCACCAACATCAGCGCGTCACGGTATAGAATTCGACCTTGGATTTCTTCGGGCGTCATGGCGGCTCTCTCTAGCCCTTCCGTTTGTCGCGGGAAAGCATTATCGAGAAGATATGAACGACGACACGCCCAAAAAGCCCGGCCTGATCTCCCGCCTGTTCGGTGGCAGTACCGTCGCGCCCGCAACCGAGGCGGCAAAACTGAACTGGTGGCAGCGGCTCAAAAGCGGGCTTGCCCGTTCGTCCTCCTCCATCGGCCAGGGCATTACCGACCTTTTTACCAAACGCCGGCTCGATGACGACACCCTACAAGACTTCGAGGATGTGCTGATCCGCGCCGATCTCGGCCTGCCTGTCGCGAGCCGGATCGTCGAGGCGGTGGGTAAAGGCCGTTATGGCAAGGAAATCGAAGGCGAGGAAGTCAAAGCGATTTTGGCAGCGGAAGTCACAAGGACGTTGACGCCCGTAGCGAAGCCGTTGGTGATCGACGAAACAAAAAAGCCGTTTGTTATTCTTATGGTCGGCGTCAAT
>JAPJMW010000191.1 GCA_026461505.1 Beijerinckiaceae bacterium | reverse complement strand
GCGTTGCGGAGAGAGACTTTTTAAATGCCTCTCTGCGTCCGGAAGCATAGCCTTACGGTCCGTTCGCGGGGAGCTAGTCAAGCTTTACCACCGTCGAAAGGACATCCATATGCCTGCCTCTGCTTCCAAGTCTAACTCTAAAAATACCAACTCAATCAACAAACTTACCGCTGTATTGGGTAAGCCAAACTTGTTGCCGAACGAGGATTTGGTCGCTTATGAACAATTGGCGGCTCAATTTCGGGACGCCGTCCAACCGGCGGACGTTATCGAAGAAATTCTCGTCCGTGACGCCATCGACCTAACCTGGGAAATCCTTCGCCTAAAAGACTACAAGCGGCAATTGCTTCAATCCGAACGTGAAGCCTCGCTAGAAAAAATGCTATCTAAACTTCTGGCTCGGGAAGGCTATAAAAAGGAAATATTAGAAAATTGGAAAACGGGTGATAAGGAAGCCGTAAAAGTAGTAAACCGCTTCTTGCGCGAGAAGGATCTCGACCCCTCTGCCATTGACGCCTTTAGCTTCCGCTCGCAACTCGATGATATGGAGCGTTTTGATCGCCTGATCATGCAGCAGGAGGTCCGCCGCGTGGCCCACCTTCGGGAGGTCGACCGCCATCGGTTGGCGTTGGGCACTATCTTGCGCGATACCGTCGCCTCCATTGACGACGGAAAGACAATTGAGCATGAGCCAAAAAAGTGAGGCCCACGCCTATGTCAGCCAGGAAACGCGTCAGTCCAAAAGAACGCCGCGCCATCAATCGGGAAAATGGAAGGAAGAGCAGCGGGCCTAAAACTCGCGCGGGACGTTCTCGCTCGTCGCAGAATGCCCGACGCCACGGCCTTTCCATTACCATTTCACAAGACCCTGTTTTAAGTCCCGCCATTGAAGAGTTGGCGGCCCTGATTGCTGGTAATGGAGCCGATAAAACTCGATTGGGTATCAGCAGGCAGATAGCTGAAGCACAAATGGATTTATTGAGGATCCGAGAAGCAAGGGCCAGTATCTGGGCTGACGAAAGCTTGAGAAGGGTAATTCCGACGGTAAAAAAGTTCAGAGATCTCACACGGTTGTACAAGTCGCTCATCACCCATGCCAGGCCTGATGATGACTTGGTCTATATTGTGGAACAATGTGACAAGGCAGTCGAGGCCCTGAGCAACCAGTTTCTACCACCCGAGCGGGGTCTTCGCCTCATCATAGGCAGGCTGGATGCCCTCGAACGTTACGAAAGACGTGCCCTCTCCAAACGAAACAAAGCCCTTCATGACCTCACCGATTATGACGAGCAAAGGGCCCTGGGATTACCTTGGCCCTAGGGTGCCCGTTCCCCCGAGAGCGAACGGATCAATTATTAAGATTGTACGGACATTGTCCGTATGATAATGTATAATCCACAAGGAGGTTGCAATGACCACCCATGAAGCCAGATCCGAACGGATTGAGATCAGAACGACGCCAAGCAACAAGGCTTTGCTGCTTCGTGCGGCGACGTCGTCCCAAAAGAACGTGACCGAGTTTCTGCTCGAGGCAGGCTTGCATGCGGCCGAGGAGGCCTTGGTCGACCGCAGCCTTTTCCTGCTTGATGACGCGCAATGGGCGGCCTTTCAGTCTGTCCTGGATCGTCCGGTTGCGATCAAGCCTCGCTTGGCGGGCTTGTTGCGCGAGAAGAGTGTGCTTGAGTGACAAAACCCGACCAAACGCTCGGTTCGATTGAAAATCTTTCGCCACGGCATTTTCTCGACGAATTTGACAGTGGCAAACGGCCACTCGACCAGTTTTTGAAACGGTTCGCGTTGGTAAACCAGAAGGCAGGCAGCACTAAAACCTATGTCGTTTGTAGGGGCCCCGAAAAGGTTGTGGGGTATTACAGCCTGTGTGTCGGCGCCGTCGCTTGCGCCGATACCCCTGATCGCGTCAGGAAGGGCCTCGCCAACCATCCCGTTCCCGTCATGTTACTGGCCCGCCTTGCAATCGACCGCAACGAGCAGGGGAGGGGCCTTGGCCGGGCTCTCCTCAAAGATGCCCTCCTTCGAACTGTCCAGGCCGCCGATATTGCCGGCATTCGCGCTTTGCTGGTCCACGCCAAGGATGAAGAGGCCAGGCAGTGGTATTTAAGCCTGGATTTTGAGGCAAGCCCGACCGACCCCTATCATTTATTCCTGCTGATGAAGGATGTGCGGGCTATTTTGAATCCATGAACCCTGCGGAGATCTGCCTGGTTTTACTCGTCAATGTTGATTGAAAAATTATAGCCCAAGGATAATGGTTTTATCAGACGGCCTACCGAAGATCTTTCCGGTCTAAACGTCCTCGACACGTAAACTGAAGCTCCCCATGGCGCTCCTCATCATGAGCAACGAGGGACATTGAATTACCGCCACTGAAATAAAAATACGACATCCAACTTTTCTGTTGGATGCCGTATTTCATTCTCAAGATTATTACTTTGGACCTGTCTCGTTCTTTACAGCTGTTGCGTTGGCGACTTCTACTACGACGGGCCGCCAATTGGCCTTGTCTTGAACAACCGAACCTGCTTGCTGAGCAGGCATTACATTGCCCAGACTTGGCTTTACCGATGGGTGCATCGCTCTATAGGCCGAGATACTGGACCAAGAAACATATGTTATCATCGCGAAGCCTCGTGGGGTTGAGGGTTCCTTTATTGATTACCTTACTAACTGCTTGAGCGCCGGCCGTGGGGATTGCCGGCGCCTTGACTATGAAGACGGCTAATTCGACAAATTTTTAGCCGGCGTCATTTTTTTTTTGGCCGCTACGCTCGCTTCATATCAAATAAAGTCCAAAAAAGACCGCCAATGCCGCTATCTAATCGGATGCGGCGAGCCAAAAAAATCCTCGCTTTTTCAGTCACAACCCCGTAACTTTATTTGGATAGATTGAAGTTACACGGTTCAATATTTTCGAGGTGGCGTATGACAAACGAAACCATGAACTTGTTGCTTTCCTCCATGAGCGAGGGTCAAAAATTAGCCAGAATTGAAAACATAGAAGCCTCATTTAAGGTCGAAGTTGGAACGGCCAATATCACCATTCGTGACCTCCTAAAGCTTAACGTCGGGTCGGTCATCGAATTAGACCGGCTCGCCGGTGAACATCTCGACATCCGGGTTAACGGGACGCTGATTTTAAAAGGCGAGGTTGTGGCGATCGCCGAAACACTCGGCGTCCGCGTCACGGACATCGTTTCTCATGACGAGCGTTCAAGAGATAATCGATAGTATTGAAACCCGTATGGCAGCATATTCCGTGGAATGTATTGTACCGTCGGCGAAGTATTAGGAATAATTTCTTAAAATAGGCGCGATTTTTGATTTTGGCAGAACGAACCCAGATTTCACATAAATTATTGATTTTATGATATAATTTATCGATTTTGCGTCTGTATCATTGCGTTTTCCATTCCCTGTTATCAACCTGTAAGGGAATGGAAAATAGTGCTGATTTCTTAAAGTGCACAACCATTCACCGCCCGTTCACGCGGGGTACCGTAATCGCCTGCCATGCGCGTGTTATTTCCCTTTGCCGTCGCTGCGGTTTTAAGCGTTTTGGCTCCGGCGGCGGCTTTTGCCGACGACGATGCTCCGGCGTGCCTGTCGGAATCGGAATTGCGCCATTTGGTCAATTCAGGCGCGGTCGTTCCGCAAATTTATGCGTTTCGGACGGCAAGGTCGCGCATTGGTGGCGACGTTATCAGCGCGTCGCTTTGCCCTAAAGATGCCGGTTTTGTGTATAATATTACGACTCTTACCAAAGATGGTAAGCTTGCGCGCATTCAGATTGATGCGGTGACGGGCAAGCCGACGGATAGTCAGTAGGATAGTGTTGAATGCGCCTTCTCGTTGTCGAGGATGATAAAGATCTTAACAGGCAACTTGTGAAAGCCCTTTCCCAGGCCGGATATGCCGTCGATTCGGCTCTAGATGGCGAAGAAGGGCAGTTTCTAGGCGAGACCGAGCCTTATGATGCTGTCATTTTGGATTTAGGCCTCCCCAAAATAGATGGCGTGAAAGTACTGGAATCGTGGCGCGAGGCAGGGCGCGTTATGCCGGTTCTGGTTCTCACGGCGCGCGACGCGTGGAGCGACAAGGTCAAAAGCTTTGACGCGGGCGCCGACGATTATGTTACCAAGCCCTTTCATATCGAAGAAATTTTAGCGCGGCTTCGGGCCTTGGTGCGGCGCGCATCAGGGCATGCATCGAGCGATCTGGTGTGCGGACCTGTGCGCGTCGATACGCGCTCTGGACGGGTGCTCGTAGATGGCGAGGCGATCCGCCTCACGTCCCATGAATACCGATTAATGTCCTATTTGATGCACCATGTCGGCCGGATTATTTCGCGTACCGAATTGGTTGAGCATTTGTATGATCAAGATTTTGATCGTGATTCAAATACGATTGAAGTTTTCGTCGGACGGTTACGAAAAAAGCTCGGTATTGATGTAATTAAAACCATTCGTGGTTTGGGGTATGTTCTAGAGCCGCCGGCTCCTCCCTCCGCATGATGTCCCGATTTTCACTTTCGCGGCTCTCGATTGGATCCCGTCTCTTTATTTCCGCAATTCTCTGCAGTCTTATTATTTTATTTGGCGCAGGTCTCGTTTTGTCGGCAATTTATCGGCGAGCGTCTGAACGGGCTTTCGATGAACGGTTGCAGGTCTATGTCCAATCGGTTGCCGCAAACCTTGCCAGTAAAAACGTCTCAAATGTTTTTGACCCCTACGGCCTTGGAGACCCTCGCTTTACCCTTCCATTATCGGGTTGGTATTGGCAAATTCGTACAGAAGGTCTCGCAAAGCCTGAAGTAACTTCTTCGATATCGCTATTTGGTGGCCGCTTACCCAAGCTCGAAACGCTGAATGTTCCGGCCCATGATGGTACCGCGCGTGAAGGCTATATTATAGGACCCGACGAGCGACGCTTAAGGCTTGTGGAGCGTGCAATCGAATTTCCGGATGGCAGTCGCTTTCTTGTTCAGATTGCGGGCAATGCGGATGAGATTGAATTAACGATCCAGAGCTTTGCCAAGGCTTTATGGACGAGCTTTGGATTACTGGCCTTAGCCTTGAGTGTTACAACGATTTTTCAAGTACGCTTCGGCCTTTTGCCGCTGTCGCGGCTTTCCAATGAAATCGGCGCTATTCGACGTGGCTCCAGTGACCATGTGAGCGGCAGATTTCCCGATGATATTTCCCCCGTTGCCGATGAAATCAATTTATTGCTGGATGTGAATCGTGATATTTTGGCGCGTGCGCGGACGCAGGTGGGAAATTTGGCCCATGCGTTGAAAACGCCGCTGAGCGTATTGATCAATGAAGTTTCAGACGAAGATACGCCTCTTGCCAATAAAGTGCGTGAACAGACAGGCATAATGCGCGATCAGGTGAATTGGCATCTTGATCGTGCCAGAGCCGCTGCACGTGCAGGTGTTATTGGCGTCGCAACCGATATTGCTCCTGCTGTGGCTGGCCTCGAGCGAACATTTCTTAAAATTTATACTGATAAGAATCTAACGATTGAAAGCGATTTGGCACCTGACCTTAAGTTTCGCGGTGAGAAGCAGGATCTTGAGGAGATGCTGGGTAACTTGGTTGATAATGCCTGCAAATGGGCCCGTCGACAGGTCATTATAAAAGCTTCTGCTTTTACGGGTTCAAATGCCCATCCTTTTATTGTGTTTGACGTATCCGACGATGGCCCTGGTCTGCCGCCTGAAAAGCGGACGGAAGTTATCAAACGCGGCGAGCGGCTTGATGAAACCGTTCCCGGAACGGGGTTAGGGCTGTCGATTGTAGCCGACCTCGCCAAACTTTACGGCGGCGAATTGACATTGGATAGCGCAGAAAATGGTGGATTAAGAGCGTTACTTCGTTTGCCGGCGGTTTAGTTTCTTGTTTAAACTAAGCCTGAAAAAAGTCCGATTCGCGCCTTAGTGCTTGGGTTGGAACCTTTGACATCAAACAAAGTTGCCGGGCGTGCTACATAAGAAACCTCTTTCGGAGCTAAATTGACCATGACATTTAAATCTTTGACCGGGCTAATCGTCGCAGCCGGTCTTTCTTTCGCTGCTGCTGGCTGTTCTCAGACAACCGGACCAAACGAGTCAGGTGGAACGATCCTTGGAGCGCTTGCGGGTGGACTTATTGGCTCACAAGTTGGCAAGGACTCGGGTAATACGGCGGCCATTATTGCAGGTACGATGATCGGTGGCATGGTGGGTAACTCGATCGGTCGTGGGTTAGACGAAGAGGCCAAACGTCAAGCCACGGGCGCCCAATCGCTTGCCTTAAATAGCGGTAAGGCGACAAAATGGAACGCGCCGAGCGGATCCTATGGCTTCGTTGAACCTGGTCCCGTCTATGCTGAAAACAGCCGGACCTGCCGCACCTACACCCATAAGATCTACATCAATGGCCGTCCCGAGACGGGTACCGGCACCGCCTGTAAGGCTGGTGATGGAACGTGGGATATCGTCAATTAAGCTAATTTGATTTTCTCAGTGTGACCGATTTTTGAATGGCGCAGGGCGGATTACCGTTTTGCGCCATTCTCGCTTCACCTTTTCGCGTGACGTTGTAGCGTGCGCCCTTTAAAAGCATGACAGAATGATTTGGCTCCTGATCGCTTCGCTGACGGGTTTTGTAATTTTGGGGCTGCTTTGGCCGCTTGCCCAAACCGTTGACGATTCCCGCAATGTGGATGATGGCGATTTTTATCGCGGGCAGTTGCTAGAAATTGAACGTGACCGGGCGAGGGGGCTGCTCGACGCTCAATCGGCGGAAGACGCAAAAACGGAAGCTGCGCGCCGACTTCTCTCCGCTGCCAAAAATAACGAATCTCAAGCAGATCGCTCGTCAATGGCAGTGCGGCGAAAAGTGGCATCGCTTGTAGCCTTAATTGGCGTGCCCATATTGGCGCTTTCGCTTTACGTAAAGCTTGGTTCGCCCACCATGCCGGATCAGCCTTTCGCTCAGCGCGTCGTGCCCGCCGACGAAAATGCCGATCTATCGATTATGGTTGCAAAGGTCGAAGCGCGATTATTGGAACATCCTGATGACGGGCTTGGGTGGGGAACGATTGCGCCTGTTTATCTTTCACTTGGCCGCTATGATGATGCGATCAAGGCGTTTGGCAATGCGCTTCGCCTCGTAGGGGAAACCGCCGATCTGCGTTCTGGTTTGGGTGAAGCCAAAATGGCAGCTGCCGATGGCATTGTTACAGCGGATGCGCTTTCCGATTTCGAGAAAGCCTATACGAATGACCCCAAGAACGAGCGAGCGCAATATTACCGTGCAATGGCTGCCGAACAAGATGGCGATAAGGTAAGGGCGTTGATGCTTTATCGCGCTTTGCTTGAAACCTTGCCTCCCGATTCCGAACCCGGCCAATTGGTTACTACCCGTATTGCTGCCCTATCGGGAGAACAAGCGAAGCCCGTTTTTGATCCGAATGCTGGCCAATCGGCCATGATCCGCCAAATGGTAGAGCGTCTTGATGCTAGGCTTTCGACAGATGGATCCGATCTTGAAGGGTGGCTCAAATTAATGCGGGCTTATCAGGTTCTTGGTGATGGAGCAAAGGCGAGTGATGCCTTTTCACGCGCCAAAATAGCAAAAGCGAATGATGGCGAAGCCATGGCTAAACTTTCGGCTGCGGCTAAGGAGTTAGGGATCGCAAACTGATGGCGATGACACGGAAACAAAAGCGTCTTGCTTTGATTGCTTCTGCTGGCGCGGTATTGGCCATTGCCGCGGGCCTCATTCTATTTGCGCTCAGCGATAAGATTGTTTTTTTCTATACGCCAAGCGACATTACAAAACAAAATATTGCGGCCGGTAGTCGGGTAAGAATTGGCGGCTTGGTTGAGAATGGAAGTGTTGTGCGCGACGCTTCGATGAACGTCACTTTTCGCGTGACCGATACGGAAACATCCTTGACGGTGCACTACAAGGGCTTGCTGCCTGATCTCTTTCGTGAAGGACAAGGTGTTGTCGCCGAGGGTGTCTATCAAGGTGGCAATGATGTGACGGCCGATACGGTGCTTGCCAAGCATGATGAAAATTATATGCCAAAAGATGTTGCCGATGCGTTGAAGAAAAAAGGCGTTTGGCAGGGGGGTAAAAGCCAATGATCGTTGAGCTTGGGCATTTTGCGCTTATTATGGCGTTTGCGACGGCGTTGATCCAAACTATCTTGCCGATGTGGGGAGCTATTGTGCGTGACCCGGGCCTCGCTGGAATGGCGCGTTACTCGGCCTTTGTTACGTTTGCACTCGTTCTCATCGCTTATCTAGCCTTAACGATGGCCTATATTGGATCTGATTTTTCGGTTGTGAATGTTGTGATGAATTCGCACTCGACCAAGCCACTGATGTATAAAATCTCCGGGGTGTGGAGCAATCATGAAGGCTCTATGCTCCTATGGGTGATGATCCTCGTATTGTTCGCGGCACTCGTTGCTTTGCGAGGCGGTGGAATGCCAGAGCGCCTATTGGCAAGCGTGTTATCGGTGCAAGGCGCAATTGCTGGCGCGTTTTTGCTTTTTATTCTGCTAACCTCCAATCCGTTTTTGCGCTTGGCAGATGTGCCCATGGAAGGGCAAGGACTTAACCCTATTTTGGAAGATCCCGGTCTCGCGATCCATCCGCCGATGCTTTACCTCGGTTATGTTGGTTTCTCCGTGGCATTTTCGTTTGCCGTGGGTGCATTGGTGCACGGACGTATTGATGCGGTATGGGCGCGGTTTGTCAGGCCGTGGACCTTACTAGCCTGGATCTTTTTGACGCTTGGAATCGCGATGGGCTCTTATTGGGCCTATTATGAATTGGGTTGGGGCGGTTGGTGGTTCTGGGACCCCGTAGAAAATGCGTCGCTGATGCCATGGTTGATGGGAACGGCGTTGCTTCATTCCACCATCGTGATGGAAAAGCGCGATGCGTTAAAAGTATGGACGATCCTTTTGTCCATTTTGACATTTTCGCTTTCGCTTTTGGGCACTTTTCTTGTGCGATCTGGCGTTATAACTTCTGTTCATTCCTTTGCGAGCGATCCTACACGCGGCGTTTTTATCTTAGGAATTTTAACGCTCTTTATCGGTGGGGGCCTTTCGCTTTTCGCTTGGCGCGCGCCTAGTTTGAAGCAGGGCGGCTTGTTTGCTCCCGTTTCACGCGAAGGTGCATTGGTCGTCAATAATCTATTCCTCGCGACTTCTGCCGTTGCCGTGCTGGTCGGCACGCTTTATCCGCTCGTGCTTGAAACGATCAATGGCAGTAAAATTTCCGTAGGCGCACCCTATTTTAATTTGACCACTGTCCCGCTGTTTGTGTGTCTCTTGGTGCTTATTCCCTTTGGCCAATCCTTGGCTTGGAAGCGCGGTGATTTAACGGGGGTTGGGCAGCGCCTATTAGCGGCATTTGGGCTGGCCCTTTTGGCCATGATTGTGACGTTCGCCATGACGCGTGGTGGCCCAGTTGCTGCGCCTTTGGGCTTAGGCCTTGGCGTGTGGTTGATTGCTGGATCAGCAACAGACATCATCAACCGCTGCTATCGCCGTGGTTCGTCGTTAAGCGTTATATTTGAACGCGCCTTCGGATTGCCGCGCTCGGCATGGGGTACCGCCTTGGCGCATGCGGGAATGGGCATAACGGTGATTGGAATTTCGGCAACCGCTTGGGGTGTCGAGTCACTGGCTGTTGTCGCCAAACATGATCCTTTAATGGTTGGTCCTTACACTGTTTCATTGGAACAGGCATTTAAGCGCAAGGGCGAGGGCTATCGCGAAGACGTAGCCCAGTTTTCAGTGATGGAAGGCGCGAGCGCCCGAGGTCTAATTGAAACCTCGAAAAGGATCCATACAGGCCGCGAAATGCCAACCACAGAAGCCGGAATTGTGACATATGGTTTGGGTCAGCTTTATGCGAGTGTGAATGAAATTCTGCCCGATGGCCGTGTAAGCATTCGGTTCTATTGGAAGCCTTTGGTCACTTTGATCTGGGGCGGCGCACTTATTATGGCGCTGGGTGGAGCTATTTCGCTCGCGGATCGACGTGTGAGGATCGCGCTTTCAACAAAGACAAAACGTGCATCGCCATCAAACGCGGAGGCCAAAGCGTGAGACGGCTTTTAGGGTGCGTTTTATTGCTGATTGTGGCGGCTACACCCGTATTGGCTGTCGAGCCCGATGAAATTTTAAAAGACCCAAGGCTTGAAGAACGCGCGAGGACATTGTCTTCCGAACTGCGCTGTCTTGTTTGCCAAAATCAATCGATTGATGACTCGCACGCACCATTGGCGCGCGATCTACGGGTGCTT
>JAPJMW010000190.1 GCA_026461505.1 Beijerinckiaceae bacterium | reverse complement strand
GATTTGAGATGCAGAATGATATCGGTGCCATGTGTGATTGCTTTGGCGCGCGTATCGTCGGCGGGTTCCACGGTAAACCCGTCGCCACCTGTTGATGTCCAGATATGGGCTTCGGTCGATCCCGCTTTGCGGCTGATGACTTCGATTTTATCGGCGACCATGAAAGCTGCATAAAAGCCAACGCCAAACTGGCCGATAAGCTGTCCACCCTCTTTGCTTTCTTTGGCCTCCTGGGCTTGTTTGATCCGGTCCATGAAGGCGCGCGTGCCAGAACGCGCAATCGTTCCGAGATTTTCGGTCATCTCTTGCTCGGTCATGCCGATGCCGTTATCGGCAATCGTCAAAGTGCCAGCGTCTTTATCCGACTGTATAATAATTTTGAGGTCACTGCCTTCCGCGATTAAATCGGGCTTGTCGAGGGCCTCGTAACGGAGCTTGTCGCAGGCGTCAGAACCGTTCGAGATCAGCTCTCGCAAAAAGATATCGGTTTCGGAATAGATGGAATGCACCATAAGGTGAAGAAGCTGGGCAACCTCCGCCTGAAAAGAATGGCTTCCGGAAGTCGTCTTATTCGTCGCGTTCATGGTAAACCCTTTTTTATGTGTACTGTACCGCGTCGATATAAGATAAATTTCTTGGCGTGCAAGGGTGGAGAAACTTAAAGATGCGTCTTCAATTTGTGGGTAAAGTGCGGCCTTTAGACCGTTTATCCTATCTGCTTTACGCGCCTGATGCCGTTGAAATACAAGAAAAATGGCCTCTGATTATTTATTTGCATGGATTGAGTGCAAGGGGAGACGACCTTTCTTTACTTGAAACCTATGGGCTGCCGCAGGTAATGGCGGAAGGTTATAAGGCGCCAGCCTTTGTTGCGGCTCCGCAATTGCCGGACGGTTTGTTCTGGGCGCAAAGATTAGAATTATTGTCGGATTGGCTTGATGATGTATTAGCCCGCTATCCGATCGATCCGGGCCGGGTAACGCTAACCGGTGTTAGCCTTGGTGGGTATGGGGTTTGGTATTGGGGTGGATGGCAACCTAAGCGTTTTGCAGGTCTCATGCCTCTTTGCGGCGGCGGTAATTATCTATCGGCTCAAGCCATTCAGCGTGAAACTTTGCCGCTATGGGCCATCAGTGGCGATATTGATCCCGTTGTACCGCTCTCCGAAATGACAAGGCTTATGACAATCGTTACCCATTCCAAGGCACGCCAGACTATCCATGAAGGCGCTGATCATGACGATGACAGGGTGCATACCTCACCATATAAGGATTCTGAAATATGGGATTGGTTGCTTGCTCAATGCCGTAACGATCGCGGTATATGAGATAGGGTATTTCGTTTGAAGCAGATAATCTTTGACGCATTAGGTTGAAAGTAAACGTCATTATGAACGAACATATCGCGCGCTTAACTTCACTCTTAGGGGCTAACGGTGTTAAGGTCGGTGAGGCCTTGCGCGCGTATGATGAAGGATTTGATCATACGAATTTAACAGCAGAATTTGCCGTATTGCCGCAGGATACTCAACAGGTCGCGGATCTTTTAGGCTATTGCAACACAGCTGGATTAAGCATCGTTCCGCAAGGCGGGCGCACGGGCCTATCGGGGGCGGCTAGCTCATCGGCGGGCCAATTGATTTTGATGATGCAAGCTATGGCACAGATTGTTGCCATTGATAGCGTATCGCAAACCGTCATCGTTGAAGCAGGCTGCACGTTGGAAGCGTTAGAAGCGGCCGTGCGCGCGCATGGCCTAACCTGCGGCATTGATTTGGGTGCGCGTGGAACGGCGACGATTGGCGGGATGATTGCAACTAATGCCGGAGGTCAAGAGGCCTTTCGGTTTGGCCCGATGCGCCAGCGTGTTTTGGGTCTTGAAGTTGTCTTGCCGGATGGGCGCGTATTGAACGATCTCACGCAAGTCATCAAGGCCAATGGCGGATATGATGTAAAGCAGCTGTTTATCGGGTCTGAAGGTACACTCGGCATTATCACGCGCGCATGCTTGCGTCTTGCGCCCTATGACGGCGAAGCTATGACGGCTTTCGTTGCTGCGGGTTCGCTGGATGGTGCCATTCAACTCTTTCGCCGATTAGAAGCTCATACTCAGGGGCGCCTTCTCCGCGCAGAAGTTATGAACGCCCATCATGTTCAACTATCCATTAAAGATCATGGCGAGGCTGCGCTCGGCAAGTTTGCAGGTGAAAGCGATTGTGTGATTTTTGAGCACACTGACGCATCCATTTTAGAAGAAGAACTAGGCCGCGCGTTGGAAGATGGGCTGGTCACCGATGCTCTCCTTTGCAAGAACGAGAAGGAGCGTGCGGCTGTCTGGAAAATTAGGGAGGATTGGGCCGTCGATCGCGCCTATCCGAAAGGGCTATGGTTTGACATTTCGGTTCCGCTTTCCGGCCTTGGACACTATGTCGAAGAACTGGCCGCGCGGGTGAAGTCTTATGATCCCGCATTCCAATTGTTTTTCATTGGACATATGGGGGATGGCAATCTGCATGTGACGATTAATGCCGATCATCCGACTACCGACCATTACAAACCTGTTTCCAAACTCGTCTATGAGGGATTGAATGAAATCGGTGGTTTCTTTTCCGCCGAACACGGGATCGGCGTTGAGAAGCGGGAAGCCTTAATGGCTGAAAGCGACCCTGTTCGGCTAGCGCTAATGCAAGATATTAAGCACTTGATCGATCCAAAGGGGATCATGAATCCGAACAAGGTCTTTCAGGCGCGGATGATCGGTGGCAACGCCGCCTAAAAAGCCGCTAAGCATTGGTTCTGGATGTCGCGTTCCTGGATCGAATAGCAGTAGGATTTTTCGCTCTTGATTTGAGCCAAGCAGAAATTCTGAAAACTGCGATTTTGGATGGAATAGCAATAGGACGCTTCCCGCTTGGCGGCGGCGAGACAATAATTTTGCCGATCCCGGTCTTGGATGGAATAGCAGTGCGACGCGTCAGCGGCATAGGCAGAAGGAGCGCAAGAGGCGGCCGCCATAAGAAGGCCAATTCCGAGCCATAGTCGAGGTTCACGCATGACCAACTCCACGTCTTTTCCTACAAGATACAATTGTCACTTCTCCTGTCAACGTGGTTAACAAGTATGGTTAATGTCTTCTTAAAATAGGTGAAGTGCGCACCAGTGCATGAGCGAAG
>JAPJMW010000189.1 GCA_026461505.1 Beijerinckiaceae bacterium | reverse complement strand
GGGGGTGGCGATAGCTCGGTCTTTATTCAAATGCCAACGGCGCTCTCGATTCCCATGGGTATGGACAAGTATAATTGGGGTTATCATACGGAGCCGGAGCCTTATATGGACGGCCGCCGAATGGATTTACCCCGTGGCAAAGTGATAGGCGGCGGATCTTCGGTCAATGGCATGGTCTATATCCGTGGAAATGCCATGGATTATGAAGGTTGGGAGGACCAAGGCGCCAAAGGCTGGGGATATCGCAATGTGTTGCCCTATTTCCGCAAAGCGGAGACGCGCGCTGAAGGTGGCGATGCGTGGCGTGGCAATGATGGGCCTTTACACACCAGCTATGGGCCAATGAAAAACCCGCTCTATTCGGTCTTTGTCGAAGCGGCGACCCAAGCCGGCTATGCGGCAACTGAAGACGTTAATGGGTTCCGTCAGGAGGGATTCGGCCGAATGGACCGGACCATCCATCGAGGCAAAAGGTGGAGTGCAGCGAGCGCTTATTTAAAGCCGGCAATGAATCGAAAAAATCTGGCCGTCCGGACGGGCGTGCGAGTGACTAAACTCGATTTTGAGGGCAAGCGTGCTGTCGCGGTACGATATCTCAAAGGCGGTATAGAGACGATTGTTCAGGCGCGGCGCGAAATTATTTTAGCAGGTGGTTCCATTAATTCACCGCAGCTTTTGAAATTATCGGGTATTGGGCCCGCAGATGAATTGAAAGCGCTTGGTATTAATCCTGTGCATCATTTGGCGGGCGTTGGCGAGAATTTGCAGGATCATTTGGAATTCTATTTCCAGCAGGCCTGTACACAGCCGATTACGTTGTTCTCGCATATGAATCCGATCGGGAAAGCGCTCATCGGGATCCAGTGGTTTCTTTTTAAAAATGGCTTGGGTGCGACCAATCATTTCGAAAGCTGCGGTTTTATTCGCTCACGCGCGGGCGTGCCTTATGCTGATATTCAATATCATTTTCTGCCAGCCGCCATCGCCTATGACGGCAGCGTGAAAGCGGAGGCTCATGGATTTCAAGCCCATGTCGGGCCTATGCGGTCAAAAAGCCGGGGATGGGTGCGGCTGGCCTCAGCCGACCCGCTCGACAAGCCCAAAGTCCTCTTTAATTATATGAGCCATGAGGATGACCGGATTGAAATGCGGGCCTGCGTGCGGCTGACCCGCGAAATTTTCGGCCGACATGCCTTTGATGCGTTCCGAGGCGAGGAGTTGCAGCCGGGTAAAGAAATTGTATCGGACGAGGCTATCGATGCCTTTGTTCGTCAAAAGGCCGAGAGCGCTTATCACCCCTGCGGAACGTGTAAAATGGGCGATCCGACCGATCCGATGGCCGTTGTCGACCCAGAGACACGGGTGATCGGGCTCGAAGGGCTCAGGGTGGTGGATACATCGATCATCCCTCAGATCACGACGGGAAATCTTAATGCACCGGCGATTATGATCGGTGAAAAGGCGTCCGATCTCATTCTAGGGCGGGAACCCTTGCCTGCATCCAATGCGCCTTATTTTATTGCTCCGGATTGGCAAACCCGACAACGTTAAGAATAATAAGACGGAATTCTCTAGTTTAGAAAAACTATAAACTACTGATAAATAACGTTTTTTTCTTTTAAAATGAAATAAGAGGTGCTATCTAACCGATCTGCAGCGCCGCCTTGAACGGCGTGATGTGAAAAGGAACTAGATATGCTGGTATTAGCAAACTGGAGCGTTTTCGCTCAGTCGGCTTCGATCATTTTGCGCGAGGGTTTAGAAGTTGTTCTCGTGCTGGCTGCCCTTGTAGCCTATGTCCGGAAATCCGATGCGGGTTCTAAGCTCTGGGCCGTTTATGCCGGAGCGGGAGCTGGTATTTTAGCAAGCATCGCTGTCGCTGTTTTGGTTGAAACATTCTTTGACGGGCATCAAAATCCGCTAGTCGAAGGTGGCATCTTTCTCGCCGCAGCGGCTTTGATGATTTACGTGAGTGGTTGGCTTTTCGTTCGTCAAGATCCTCGTGCATGGCAGGCTTATTTGAAAAGCCATGCCGAACAGGCGCTACAAGCCAATAGTCAGCTCCTGGCGATCAGCGTTTTGGCGGGGCTATCCGTCCTTCGCGAGGGCGCCGAATCTATTCTCTTTGTTCACACTTTGGCGGTGACGGAGGGGTGGTCCGCTTCGCTCTTTGCGGGCCTGGTAGTTGCTTTTGCAGTTATGCTGGGCCTGTTCGTCATTATGCAGGTCGTTTCAATCCATCTACCTCTTCGCCCGCTCTTTATTGGTACTTCAGCACTTTTATTGATTATGGCGCTTAAATTTATTGGTAGCGGTTTGATGGAGCTGCAGGAAAATCATCTCTTGCCGGATACGGATATCGCTATTCTCCCTTCGTGGTGGGAGGCTATAGGCCTTAATCCTACTTGGGAGGCTCTGATGATACAGGTGCTCGTTTTGGCGGGTGTTATTGGTACCTTTGTTGTCATGCATGTTCGCTCAGCAACGCTGTCCACATCTACCGGTCGCTGATCGGCCTGAAATGGTCGCCTAAGGCTTTGCATTAGGCTTCCATCTGAGTTTAACTGGTCGAAAAGACTGGTGCAGATGGGAGTAGAAGCTATGGGTCTCGAAGAAGCAACGGTGGCGAAGCGGACCCGCACGGGTGGACGTGATGCGCGTCAGCGGGGGCGCTCAGGCCCTCAGGCCCCGGCCTATATTACTCGGATCATTCCGCCTTATGAGATGATGTCCGAGGTAGGTCTTGTTGCTCTTGAAAATGAAGCCGACCGGATTTTGCAAGAAGTCGGTTTTGAAATTCGCGGGGACGACGTAGCCCTTGAGCTTTTTCGTAAAGCGGGCGCTGATGTCAAAGGCCAACGGATTATCTTTCCGCGCGGTTTGGTGCGTTCGATCATTCAAGCCACAACCCCGCGCCAGTTTACCCAACATGCCCGCAACCCCGCCCGTAATGTCGTGATTGGCGGCAATAATACCGTGTTCTCGCCCGCCTACGGTTCGCCCTTTGTCACAGATATCGATAAAGGCCGTCGTTATGGAACGATTGAGGACTTCCAGAATTTTATCAAACTCGCGTACTCGACGCCCTATCTGCATCATTCTGGCGGTACTGTCTGCGAGCCTGTCGATTTGCCAGTCAATAAGCGTCATTTGGAAATGGTGTATTCGCACATCAAATATTCAGATAAAGCTTTTATGGGATCGGTGACAACGGCACCACGTGCAGCCGAGTCGATCGAGTTGTGTCAGGTGCTTTTTGGTGCCGACTATGTTGATCAACATTGCGTGATTTTAGGCAATGTGAATGTGAATTCACCGCTGGTGCTCGATGGTGAAGCGAGCCGCGTGATTCGTACCTATGCGGCGGCCAATCAAGCCGCTGTGTGTGTGCCGTTTATTTTAAGCGGAGCGATGGGCCCTGTGACAACGGCAGGTGCTCTGGCTCAATGCTTTGCGGAAGCTATGGTGTGCGTGGCACTGACGCAATTGGAGCGCCCCGGTGCGCCTGCGATTTTGGGAAATTTCTTATCGTCTATGTCGCTCAAAACGGGCGCGCCGACCTTCGGTACGCCTGAGCCCGCTTTGGGGTATTTCGCGATTGGCCAATTGGCGCGACGCTTGGGTGTGCCTTTACGCTGTGGCGGCAATCTATGCGCTTCGAAAATTCCGGATGCGCAAGCCGCATACGAAAGTGCCAATTCGATGTGGCCGGCCTTTCTGTGTGGCGCGAATTTCATTCTGCATGCGGCAGGCTGGGCAGAAGGCGCGCTGTCGATGTCTTACGAAAAATTCATCATGGATACAGAACAGTGCGGTGCGTTCCATGTGATAGGTGCTGGATTGCCGACCGATGAAAACGCTTTAGCCCATGATGCCTTTTTAGAGGTGGAGCCCGGCAAGCATTTCTTGGGCTCGGCGCATACGATGAAAAATTATGAAACGGCGTTTTATGATTTCGAGACGTCCGATAATAATTCTTTCGAGCAATGGCAGGATGAGGGCTCGCTTGATATTCAAGTCCGCGCCAATCGGAAATGGAAACGTATTCTTGCCGATTATGTTCCGCCAGCGCTTGATGAAGCTAAGGACGAGGAATTGCGTGCGGTGATTGACGCTAAAAAAGCCGCCGTGCCTGACGCGTGGTATTGAGGTTATTATGTCGGCTTCTGCTTCATCGTCTGATCCTCTCCTCCAGCCGTTTCGTTTAAAACATCTCACGCTCAAAAACCGCTTCATGTCGACAGCGCATGAGCCGGCCTATACCGAAGATGGTATGCCAAAAGAGCGCTATCGGCTCTACCATGAAGAGAAGGCGAAGGGCGGTATAGCGCTGACGATGATCGGCGGTTCATCGGTTGTTTCTCAAGATAGTCCACAAGCTTTCGGCAATATCGAACTGTTTCGCGACGAGGTTGTTCCGCATCTGAAAGCTTTGACCGAGGGCGTTCACGCGCATGGCGCGGCCGTGATGATTCAAATCACCCATTTAGGTCGCCGCACCGGTTGGAATAAAAAAGAATGGTTGCCTGTATTAGCGCCGTCTGCGGTGCGCGAGCAGGCTCATCGCGCTTTTCCGAAAGTGATTGAAGATTGGGATATTGAACGGATCATTCGTGATTACGCCGATGCCGCCGAGCGCTGCAAGGCAGGCGGCATGGATGGTATCGAGTTTGAAATGTATGGCCATCTTGTCGACCAGTTCTGGTCACCCGCTACCAATAAACGCGAGGATGATTACGGCGGGACGCTGGAGAACCGCACGCGTTTTGCGCGCGAGGTGCTCGCCGCCGTTAGAAAGCGCGTCGGGCCCGATTTTATTCTGGGCTCGCGCTTGGTGTGTGATGAAGATTGGGACCTCGGACTAACGCGTGAAGAAGGGATTGCCATCACCAAGCGTCTCCTTCATACGGGACATCTCGATTTCTTGAACATCATCAAAGGACATATCGATACCGATGAGGCACTTTCACATGTCATTCCGGGCATGGGAACGCCTTCAGCGCCAAGTCTCGATTTTGCAGGTGAAATTAGGGAAGCAACCAAATTTCCGGTTTTTCATGCAGCACGCATTCAGGATGTTGCAACCGCACGTCATGCAGTCGCCACTGGTAAACTCGATATGGTGGGTATGACGCGCGCCCATATTGCTGATCCTCACATTGCTAAAAAAGTGATGGAAGGCCGCGAACATGAAATCCGGCCGTGTGTCGGCATGGGTTATTGTATTGACCGGATTTATTTTGGCGGCGAAGCGCTTTGTATTCATAACGCTGCAACGGGCCGTGAAGCGACGATGCCCCATATTGTATCGAAGGGCGGGGGTGTGCCGAAACATATCGTCGTCATCGGTGCGGGTCCGGCAGGTTTGGAAGCCGCACGGGTGGCATCCGCCCGCGGCCACAATGTCACCGTGTTGGAAGCGTCCGATAAAGCGGGCGGGCAGGTTTTGATAACGGCTGGTCTAAAGCGTCGCCGTGAAATCATGGGCATTATCGATTGGCGAATGGCGGAATGTGAGCGGCAAGGCGTCTCGTTCCGGTTTAATTCCTATGCTGAAGCAGAGGATGTGACGGCTTTAAACCCTGATGTTGTAATTATCGCGACGGGTGGCATGCCGAACACCTCTTTCCTCACCTTAGGCGAGGAGCTTGTCACAACGACGTGGGATATCCTTTCCGGATCGGTAAAGCCCGGCGAGCATGTTTTGCTTTACGATGATAATGGCAATCATCCAGGCTTCACGACGGCGGAATTTTTGGCGGGTGTAGGATCAAAGTTTGAAATAGCAACGCCCGAGCGTACTTTGGCGCCTGAAGTAGGTGGCACGAATTACCCCATCTATTTCAAAGCCATTCACAAAGCCAATGCAACAATCAGCCTTAACCTGCGCCTTGAGGCGGTGAGGCGCGAGGGCAATCAATTGGTTGCAACGCTGCTGAATGATTACGACCGCTCACGTGTCGAGCGGCGGGTTGATCAGGTTGTGGTTGAACATGGAACGGTGGCGAATGAAGAGCTCTACTTTGCTCTTAAGCCGTTCTCCTGCAATGGCGGTGAAGTGGATTATCGAGCGCTTGAAGCCGGGCGTCCACAAACTGCGATTCGGAACCCCGATGGAGCGTTTACGCTATATCGGATTGGTGATGCCGTTGCCTCCCGGAATATTCACGCGGCGATTTATGATGCGCTTCGATTGCTGAAGGATATTTGATTTCCATAATCCTATTCTCCAAAAGACGAACTTTCAAAACAATTGAAAGTCACTTGATAGCCCGCTACGACTAGGGAAAGTATGGGAGAAAGAACGATGGTTTCGTCGATTTATGATCGTGATCTGGATAAAAACCCAGCCAATTATCGGCCTTTAACCCCGACGGCGTTTTTAGAGCGTACGGCGGATGTTTTTCCGGATCATATTGCCATTATTCATGGAGCGCTTCGTCGAACCTATCGTGATTTTCACGCCCGTTCGAAACGATTGGCTTCAGCTCTCGTCAAACGCGGTATTGGGCGCGGGGATACGGTTGCCGTGTTACTGGCCAATACGCCCGCCATGCTCGAATGCCATTACGGGGTGCCGATGACAGGGGCGGTTCTCAATACGCTCAATACTCGTCTTGATGCGGCCATTCTTGCCTTCTCGCTTGATCATGGCGAAGCCAAGATCGTGATTGTTGACCGCGAGTTTTCCAAGGTGATGAAAGAAGCCTTGGCGCAATGCCAAGCCAAGCCGCTTGTGATTGACTATGATGATCCGGAATTTACGGGCCCCGGCGAGCGTCTTGGCTCGATAGAATACGAAGAATTTTTGTGGGAAGGCAGCGAAGATTATGCGCGTGCAGCGCCTGATGATGAATGGGATGCGATTTCGCTGAATTATACCTCGGGCACAACGGGCAATCCGAAAGGCGTCGTCTACCACCATCGCGGGGCTTATTTATTGGCACAAGGCAATGTGCTCACATGTAACATGGCAAAGCACCCAGTCTATCTTTGGACCTTGCCGATGTTCCATTGCAATGGCTGGTGCTTTCCATGGTCGATTTCGGTTGCGGCGGGAACGCATGTCTGCTTGCGGCAAGTACGCGCCAAGCTAATGTATGACGCGATTGCCGAGCATAAGGTGACGCATCTGTGTGGCGCGCCGATTGTGATGTCGACTCTTCTCAACGCACCCGATAATGAGAAGAAGCCTTTGCCGCATGTAGTGGAATTTTTCACCGCTGCTGCACCGCCACCCGCTGCAGTTTTGGGCGCGATGAAAGTTGCGGGCTTTAATGTGACGCATCTTTATGGGCTGACGGAGACTTATGGTCCGGCGGTTGTCAATGATTGGCAATCGGATTGGGACGCTTTGGAGCCCGTGGCACAGGCGGCTAAAAAATCCCGTCAAGGCGTGCGATACACGGCGCTTGAAGACCTCGATATTATCGATCCCGAAACCATGAAGCCTGTGCCAAAGGACGGTGAAACGATGGGTGAGGCCATGTTTGCTGGAAACGTGGTGATGAAGGGCTATCTCAAAAACAAGAAAGCGACCGATGATGCGTTTGCTGGTGGCTGGTTCCACTCAGGCGATTTAGGCGTTCGCCATCCTGACGGTTATATTCAACTGAAAGATCGCTCAAAAGACATCATCATTTCGGGCGGTGAGAATATTTCGTCTATTGAAGTGGAAGATGCACTGTTCAAGCATCCGTCGGTGCAAGCGGCCGCAGTGGTCGCGCGTCCCGATGAAAAATGGGGTGAAACACCTTGCGCGTTCGTCGAGTTAAAGCCGGGCAAAACGGCAACCTCTGATGAATTGATAGCATGGTGCCGTGAGCATCTTGCCGGCTATAAAATTCCTCGTACCATTGTGTTTGAAGATTTGCCTAAAACATCGACGGGCAAGATACAGAAATTTGTGTTGAGAGATCGTGCGAAAGCGATGTGACGGGCTAGATTAATCGCCCGTTCCACCCAGACGCGTCGCAATTTCCTCGATGCGAGAAGCAGCGCTGGCAATGGCCGAGGCAATTTCAGCTTCGGTTTTACTGGTCGCCTGTTCGATCATCATCCGATCATCTTTAAGGCTTGCAAGATCAGCGGTGAGGGCGGCTACTTTATTTTTGATTTCTTCGCGCTCGTCCATAAAGGTAATGGCTGCCATCACAACGAGGCGGCTGTCACCAATCTCGCCGAAAGCCACCCGCATCTCATTGATTTTACTGTCGAGCTCGGCGGCTAAACGGATCAGATGCGCTTCCTGACCGTCATTGCAAGCAATACGATAAATTTTATCGGCGACAGTGACGGTTACCTGACCCATGCCGACCCCTATTCCCGCTGCCCAAGATCGCCCATGACTTCACGGACAAGTGTGGTTGCGCGGTCAACGCGGCGGCCTAATTCACCGGTAATGGCATCCAAACGCGCCGCTTTTGTTAAAGCACCGTCCAGATCAAGGGCAATTTGCGCGCGATCATCCTGCATCACCGCAAGTTCGCGCTTGAGCGTTTCTATGGAACGGTCGTCCTGCGCGCGGCGCGACACAACGGCCTCAAGTGCGGTAACCGCATTCCTGAGTTGGCCTAAAGCCTGCGTAATGGCCGGAGAAACCGCCTTCGCCATGTCCTCGCTTCACCTCATTGCTGACCCGCCAGAACCGGCAAAAGCCGGAATCGTCGAGACGATTCAGCGTTCTCGGTGAAAGACTTTAGGTGACAACTGAAGCAAACGTCAATTGCGAGAGTTAAGCCGCTAACAGCCTATTTCCTCAATAGGCTGCATCCGGCATGGAGGCTTTCTTGCGCTCGATATAGTCGCGAAGCGCTTCATCAACGCCCGGATCAATTGCTGGAGCTTCATATTCCGTAAGCATACGCTTCCAGATTGCGTTGGCGCGCTGGGCGTGATCCTTGCGGCCTTCCGCATCCCATTGCTCGAACGAATTGTTGTCGGCGACCGGGGAACGGTAGAACGCGTTCTCGAAATTAGCTTGCGTATGTGCGGAGCCTAAGAAATGGCCGCCGGGAGGCACTTCACGAAAGGCTTCCATGGCTTGGCCGTTCTCGCTCATATCAATCCCCTTGGCGAGGACATGCATGGCGCCGAGCTGGTCCATATCCATAATAAGCTTTTCGTAGGACGAAGCCAGACCTCCTTCCATCCAGCCTGCCGCATGGAGCACGAAATTGGTACCTGCGAGTAGTGTTGGCATTAAAGTATTGGCGCTTTCATAGGCCGCTTGCGCGTCCGGCAGTTTGGAGGCGCATAGCGAGCCACCTGTGCGGAATGGCATCTTCATGCGGCGGGCAAGCTGGGCCGCGCCAAAAATCGCAAGCGAACCTTCTGGCGTACCGAAGGTTGGAGCGCCCGACTGCATTGATAGTGTTGAGACAAAGGTGCCGAAAATTACAGGGGCGCCCGGGCGGACCAGCTGTACAAACGAGGTTCCAGCCCAAACTTCGGCCAAAACCTGCGTCAAAGTGCCTGCAATCGTCACCGGGCTCATGGCGCCTGACAAGATAAACGGGGTGATAATGCAAGCCTGGTTGTTGCGCGCATAGACTTCCGCCGCACCGAGCATCGTATTGTCCCACACCATCGGCGAGTTCGCGTTGATCAGCGATGTGCAGACCGTGTTGTTTTGCAAGAAATCCTCTCCAAAGAGGATTTTCGACATATTCACCGTATCCTGGGCGCGGTCTGGATGTGTCACCGAGCCCATATAGGCTTTATCGGAATAACGCATATGTGCGTAAACCATCTCCAAATGACGCTTGTTGACGGGTAAATCGACCGGCTCGCATACCGTGCCACCCGAATGGTGCATATTCGGGCTCATATAAGCGAGCTTCACAAAATTCTGGAAATCTTCGATCGTGCCGTAGCGGCGGCCTTTATCGAGATCGTGCACGAAGGGTGAGCCGTAAACCGGGGCAAAAACCGTGTTTTTACCCCCAATCTGGACATTACGGGTCGAATTACGTGCGTGTTGGGTATATTCTGACGGTACTGTGGAAATGAGCTTTTTGGCCAAGCCGCGTGGAAAACGGACGCGTTCGCCTTGAATGTCGCAGCCCGCATCTTTTAGCAATTTCAATGCGTTAGGGTAGTCGCGGAACTCAATGCCGATCTCTTCGAGCAGCGTTTCAGCATTATGCTCGATGATCTGCATCGCTTCTTCAGAAAGGAATTCGACGAGCGGGCTATTACGGGTGATGTAGGGAATGGAGGCTCCGCCGCGCGTAGCGCGAGCCGACCGGCGCGCTTCGCGGCCACGACGTTCATGGTGCACTTCTGGGGTCGTATCATTCATCGCCATTCTCCCAACCGAACCTGCTCACGGCGTCGCGAGCCTCCTCCTATTTTTAAGCGCCCAATTCACGCGTGACTGCTTTATTCGCGTCACTTCTTGCCGGAGACCGTCATGTCCCATGAGGCAAGTTCATTTTAGACATGAGCTAATCCAATTTTTATCATCCGGTTGCCGAGGTGACGCCGGCGGAACATCCGGCGTCGAAATGTCGGTAGCAGGATGTCGCATGATCTAGGACGGTGGGGTAGGATAAGAAGGGCATTATCGGCCCAGTTACATTATTATTTCGATCAGGAGCATACGCCATGAAATCAACCGCACGGGTCGTCGTTATTGGCGGAGGCGTTGTCGGCGTCGGAACCCTTTATCATCTGGTCAAGAAAGGCTGGACGGACGTAGCCCTGATCGAGCGCAAAGAACTGACCTCGGGTTCGACGTGGCACGCCGCCGGCCTCTTGCCTTTGTTTAACATGAGCTATTCGGTTGGCCAGTTGCATAAATATTCGGTCAATCTCTATGGCAGCCTTGAGGCCGAGACCGGACAATCGGTCGGCTTCAAGAAAGTGTCGAATATTCGTCTTGCGCGCACTAAAACGCGTTGGGATGAGTTTATGTATTATGCGGGTGTGGCTGAAACGATTGGCGTTAAGGTCAATCGTTTAACTCCGGCTCAGGTCAAGGAAATCTGGCCGCTTTGTGAAACGGACGGCTTGCTCGGTGCCATCCAGCATCCGGATGATGGCTATATTCAGCCCGCCGACTTGACGCAGGCCTTCGCCAAAGGCGCGCGTAACCGCGGTGCTGAAATTTACCGCAACACGACGGTGATTGGCATTGAGAGGACACGCTCGGGCGAATGGCTGGTGAAAACCGATCAAGGCGATATCACCTGCGAGCATATCGTTTCGGCTTCAGGCAATTTTGCGCGTCAGACGGGCAAGATGCTGGGTCTCGATATTCCTGTGATCCCCGTCGAGCATCAATATATCGTCACCGAACCGCATCCTTTGGTGCAAGAGCGCCATGCGAAGGGACTACCTGAAATGGGCGTTCTGCGTGAGGCTGATTCGTCATGGTATCTTCGTGAGGAAGCAGGCGGTTTTATTCTCGGTCCTTACGAGAAGGGTGCTCCGGTTTGCTATGTTGATGGTCCTGCCAAAGACTCGGAATACGAATTGTTCCAAGAAGACTTGGACCGTCTTGCGCCGCATATTGAAGCGGCGATTGCACGCGTTCCCGCATTCGGCGAAGTGGGAGTTAAGAAGGTCTATAATGGTGCTATTGCCTATACGCCCGATGGCAACCCGATTGTTGGCCCCGCTTGGGACTTGCCAAATGTCTGGCTGAATGAAGGTCATAGCTTTGGTGTGACGGCTGCGGGTGGTGCAGGTTGGCAGCTCGCGGAATGGATCGTCGATGGTGAATCCACCGTTGATATGATGGGCGTCGATCCGCGTCGTTTCGGCCCTTATGCGGGTCGCGGCTATTTGAAGCAAAAGAATGAAGAAGCCTATGCCAATGTGTTCACGCCGCATTTTCCGGATGAAGAACGCGTTGCGGCACGGCCTTTAAAAACGGCGCCTTGCTATGATCGGATGAAGGCGCTCGGTGCCGTGTTCGGATCGGTCTATGGCTGGGAGCGGCCAAACTGGTTCGCGCCAGCGGGTTATGAAGTTTCTGCCGCCGAGCTTAATGTTGATGATGTTTTGACAAACGAAAATCACGCCCCTCCTGCAGAGGATGGCAAGATTAAGGAAAAATGGAGCTTCCGTCGCTCCAACTATTTTCCGTTTGTGGGTGAAGAGTGCAAAGCGGTCACAAGCGGTGTCGGTCTACAGGACATGTCGGCCTTTGCGAAATGCATCGTGTCGGGTCCGGGCGCGCGGGCATGGCTTGATTCCATTCTCGCTAATCGCATTCCAAAAAAGCAGGGCCGTGTGGCACTGACGCATCTTCTCTCCAAGAATGGCGGGGTGCGGGCGGAATTTACGGTTTATGAAAGTGCGCCGGATGTATTCTACCTCGTCTCGGCGGGTGCACTGGAGCGGCACGATCACGACACGTTGAAAAAGCTATTGCCGAGCGATGGCAGGGTGAAGTTCACACCGATCACGACCGCATATGGTGTGCTTGTATTGGCAGGTCCAAAATCGCGCGAAGTGCTTCAGACCTTAACGGATGCGGATTTGTCGAATGAAGCATTCCCATGGCTTTCGGGTCAGCGGATCTCTGTGGGTGCGGCGCAATGTGATGTGCTGCGCGTCAATTTCGTGGGCGAGCTCGGCTATGAGTTCCACCATCCGATCGAAATGCAAAACTATATTTTCGACTTGCTGATGAAGGCGGGCGCTCAGTTTGGCATCCGTCCTTTTGGTATCCGCGCGATGATGTCGATGGCGTTGGAAAAATCCTATCGCCTGGTCGGTCGTGAAATGTCGATTGAATATGCGGCCTTCGAATCAGGGCTGCAGCGTTTTGTGCACCCGAACAAAGGTGACTTTATCGGGCGCGATTCGCTGGTGGCCTGGCAGCAAAAGGGTTTCAAAAACAATTTTGTCACGATGGAAGTCCATGGTGTTGAGGATTGCGATGCCCGTGGCTCGGAGCCGATCTATCAGGGCGACAAAGTTGTTGGCCGCTGCACCTCGGGTGGATTTGGCTGGCGAACCGGTAAGTCCTTGGCGCTAGGCATGGTGGCACCTGAATTTTCGGCGATCGGAACGGAACTTCAGGTGGTAATCCTTGGCAAAACCTTCCGGGTAACGGTTATTCCAGAATCGCCGTTTGATCCGGAAAATGAGAAGCTCCGGGCTTAAAAGCTCCGGTCGAGCTGTCGGAAATGGGGCATCCTACGTCCCAAATCCGACAGAAACCTCGACGGAAGGGCTCTAATCCGGTAAAGCGGTTTAATTGACCGAATTTTGAAGGGTGGCAACGCATGTCCGACGGCGATCTTGATCTGAACACGCTTTCCGACGACGAACTCGTCGAGCAGATGCATGATGACCTCTATGATGGTCTTGGCGAGGAAATCGTCGAGGGCGTCAATATTTTATTGGGTCGCAAATGGACTCCCTACGACATTCTAACGAAGGCGCTGGTTGAAGGCATGCGTATTGTCGGCGTCGATTTCCGCGACGGCATCTTGTTTGTGCCGGAAGTGTTGATGTCGGCTAATGCGATGAAGGCCGGGATGCAGCTATTGCGTCCGCTTCTCGCCGAGACGGGCGCTCCGAAGGTCGGCAAGATGGTCATCGGGACCGTGAAGGGTGATATTCACGATATCGGCAAAAACCTTGTCTGCATGATGATGGAAGGTGCCGGTTTCGAAGTGATCGATCTCGGGATCAACAATCCGGTCGAGAAATATCTCGAAGCCATTGAAGAGCATAAGCCTGACATTCTTGGGATGTCCGCCCTTTTGACGACCACAATGCCATATATGAAGGTTGTGATCGATACGCTCAAGGAGAAGGGCATGCGCAACGACTATCTCGTGCTCGTTGGTGGTGCGCCGCTCAATGAAGCCTTCGCAGATGCCATTGGCGCCGACGCCTATTGCCGTGATGCGGCGGTAGCTGTTGAAACAGCCAAGTCCTTGCTGTCGCAACGCACGATCCGCGCTTAATCGGGAAACCGTTTAATCGATCATTCTATCACCAAGGGAGGATGCCTCATGGCCCATGCCGTACCGCTTCCTCCCAAGACACTTGTGATTACCTGTGGCGCACTTGCCCGAGAATTGCTTGAAGCCAAGCGGTTAAATCATCTCGACCATCTAGATATCACCTGCCTGCCTGCTATTTGGCATAATCGTCCGGAAAAAATTCCAGAAGGTGTGCGTGGAAAAATCCGCAAAGCGCGCGGTAAATATGATCGTATTCTCTGTCTTTACGGCGATTGTGGGACAGGTGGAATGCTGGATGCGGTTTTGAAGGAAGAAGGCGTTGAGCGGATCGAAGGCGATCACTGCTATGCCTTTTACTCAAAGCCGGGTGAATTTGACGCGCTAATGGAAGAAGAAATAGGGACGTTTTTTCTAACCGATTATCTCGTTCGTCATTTTGACCGGCTCATTATTCAAGGACTTGGACTTGATCGTCATCCGCAATTGATGAGTACCTATTTCGGCCATTACAAACGGGTGGTTTATATCTCACAAATTCCGGATGCTGCGTTGGAAAGAAAGGCGCGAAAAGCAGCTGAACGATTAGGTCTAAACTTTGAAATGCGGGTCACGGGCCTTGGTGGTCTCGAAACCTTTGTTACGGGAAAAGGCCGCACCCATTCCGCTAACGAATTATTTGCGAGGAACTGAATTATTATGGCTAATCTCACGATCGTTTATTGGCGCGATATTCCGGCGCAAGTGATAGTTAAACAAGGTCGTACGGCTGCAAAGCGGGAATTACCAGAGCGCTTTGTAACATCGATTGATGCCGCTGCCATGAAGGCAGGCGCGCGTGATACGGATAGCTATTTGGCCGATTGGCGTCGTGCCGATCCCATTTCGGTCGGCGATGATTTAGAAGCCGAGGCGCAGGCTTGGGCCGATAAAATTGAAGCTGACTATCCTAACGAGCGCTTAGCCGCACTCGCCAAGGCAGGCGGCTATGAGGAGGCGAAATAATGTCACGCGTACCCGCAGCTTTTGAACCCGCAGGAAAGGCACCACGCGACGGCAAAAAATTTGCCCTTCGCTTTTGGAGCAATACCCATTCTCGCGGGATGGAAATCACCTATTCATTGGTTGAAAAAATGCTGCATGTCGCGGCGCCGCTTTTTAAAGCCATCGGATATGAACGCTTAGAAAAGCCTGTTGCAGCGGTTGAAGCAACAATCAAAGGCGCGTTGTTTGATTGCCGCATGTGTGGCCAATGTATTCTCTCATCTTCCGGCATGTCATGCCCGATGAATTGCCCTAAAAATCTTCGCAACGGTCCATGCGGGGGCGTTCGCGCCAACGGAAATTGTGAAGTCTATGCCGAGATGCCCTGCGTGTGGGTTAAGGCTTGGGAGGGCAGCAAGGCGATGGAGCATGGCAATAAAATCATGAATGTTCAGCCCCCTGTAGATCATCGTCTCAAAGGTAGGTCTTCGTGGTTGGCCGTGTCACGCGGCGCGCATGAGTGAGGAACGGATGATGGATATGCCTGCTGTTCACCCGCATGATCTTGGCCCAACGCCCGCGGCACCTTTGCCTGAATTGCCGGAGCATTCTTCGCGCGGTCGATTAGAACGTGTGTTGCGCCGTGGCGAATTCGCGATTACCGCTGAGCTCAATCCGCCCGATAGTGCTAACCCGGATGATGTTTATGAGCGCGTTTCCCATTTCGATGGATGGGTCGACGGCATTAATGCAACCGATGGTTCGGGTGCTAATTGCCATATGTCGAGTGTCGCAATTTGCGCGCTTTTAACGCGGGTTGGATATTCGCCCATCCTTCAAATTTCTTGCCGTGATTACAATCGCATTGCCATTCAAGGCAATGTATTGGGTGCTGCCGCGCTAGGTGTGTGCAATGTACTCGCATTGACTGGCGATGGCGTGCAAGGTGGCGATCATCCCGAAGCCAAGCCTGTGTTTGATCTTGACTCTACGTCATTGCTTGCAACGATGAAAAAGATGCGTGATGAACGCGCGTTTTTGTCGGGCCGAAAAATTACTGATCCGCCACGTTTGTTTTTAGGCGCGGCTGAAAATCCTTTCGCGCCGCCTTATGATTGGCGTCCATTGAGGCTGGCAAAAAAGATTGCGGCTGGTGCGCAATATTTTCAGACGCAGTATTGCTATGATATTCCGCTGTTGAAATCCTTCATGCAGAAGGTGCGCGATATGGGCTTGGATAAGCAGGCCTATATTTTGGTGGGTGTTGGTCCGCTACCTTCCGCCAAGACAGCCAAATGGATGCGCTCGAATGTCGCGGGCGTGCATATTCCGGATGCTGTAATTAAACGTCTTGAAGGTGCTGAAAACCAAAAGGCCGAGGGTATTAAGCTTTGTATCGATCTCATCCAGGAAATCCATGAGATCGCGGGCGTCGCTGGTGTGCACATCATGGCCTACCGGCAGGAGGAAAGCGTAGGGCATATTGTAAGCGAATCCGGCATTCTGAAGGGCCGCCAGCCTTTTCGCCGTGCCTTTGCAACCCTGGCCGATAGCGAGATGCCGCCCTCCGCCGTCGCAATGGGACAAGTGCTTACGCCGGCTTGATGGTATGAATCTAATTAGTTTTTAAATTCTGACGCTTTGGGAAAAATAGCTATGACCGATACGGTTCTCAGTTCGCATAAAAAGGAAGTCATTATCGGCTTCGAGCGCCGCTTCGTCATGATTGGCGAGCGCATTAATCCAACAGGACGCAAATTGCTCGCCGCCGAAATGGCTGAAGGGGATTATACGCGCGTGATTGCCGATGCTTTGGCGCAGGTTGAAGCGGGCGCACAAATGCTCGACGTGAATGCTGGTATTCCTCTTGCGGACGAGCCTGCTATTTTGGCCGAAGCTATTAAGCGTGTGCAGGAAGTAACAGACGTACCTTTATCGATCGATAGTTCGATTGTCGCTGCGCTAGAAGCAGGTCTCGCTGTTTATAAGGGCAAGGCGCTAGTCAACTCGGTGACAGGTGAAGAAGATCGTCTTGAGACAGTCCTTCCATTGGTCAAGAAATATGGTGCAGCAGTCGTTGCGATTTCGAATGATGAAACAGGCATTTCGGAAGATCCAGACGAGCGCTATAAGATTGCCAAGAAGATTGTCGAGCGTGCCGCCGATTATGGCATTCCGCGCTCAGATGTAGTTGTTGATCCGCTCGTAATGCCCGTTGGTGCGTTAAACGATGCGGGCGCGAAGCTCATGCATTTGCTCCGGCGCCTGCGTGAAGAATTAAAAGTCAATACAACTTGCGGCGCATCGAACTTTTCATTCGGTCTGCCTAATCGTCGTGGTTTGGCTGCAGCCTTCATGCCGATGGCGATTGGCGCTGGTATGACATCAGCCATCATGAACCCTCTGCATGCCGAAGATATTCAGGCGATTTTGGGTGCGGACGTGATGATGGGCCACGATCCAAACTGCGCGTCTTGGATTCGCAAATATCGTGAACCTGTGCCAGAAGGCCAAGAAGGTGGTGCCGCTGACCGTCGTGGTCGCGAAGGACGTCGCCGTAACCGCGAATAGGATTATCAGTGACCGAACAACATCGTATCGTCTTCACGCCTTCGGGTAAGCGCGGCGATTTTGCTGAAGGTACGAGCGTGCTCGAAGCTGCGCGTTCGCTTGGCGTTGATGTAGATAGTGTCTGCGGCGGCCGTGGTATTTGTGGCCGTTGTCAGGTACTGGTTGCTGAAGGTGATTTTGCTAAGCATGGTATTCAATCGACCGCTGATCATCTTACCGAATGGAATTCCGTCGAAGAGCGTTATACGTCCAAGCGCGGCGCGTTAGGTGAACATCGTCGGCTAGGCTGTCAGGCGAAGCTTTGTGGGGATGTCGTCATCGATGTTCCGCCAGAAAGCCAAGTACATCGTCAGGTAGTTCGTAAAAAGGCCGAAACGCGTGCGATCACGCTTGAGCCCGTTGTGCGCCTCTATTTCGTTGAAGTGGCCGAGCCGGATATTGATAGTCCATCCTCGGATTACACACGCCTCGTCGAAGCGCTCAAGACACAGTGGAATATTGACGCGTCGATGCCAGATTTGGCTGTGTTGCGCGGCCTGCAAAAGACGCTTCGCAAAGGCGAATGGAAAGTTACTATCGCTGTTCGTAAAGGTCACGATATTGTCGCGATTTATCCGGGCCTGATTGAGACGGCCTACGGCGTTGCGGTTGATGTGGGTTCTACCACCATCGCGGCGCATCTTTCCGATCTCTATAATGGCGAGACCTTAGCGTCTGCCGGTTTGATGAATCCACAAATTCGCTTCGGCGAAGATCTGATGAGCCGCGTTTCCTATGTGATGATGAATCCGGGCGGTGAAGTCGAGATGACGGATGCTGTGCGTGCGGCATTGGATGACCTCGTAGGTGAGGTCGTGAAAGAAGCGGGTATTACGCGCGAGGGCATTGTCGAGATGACGGTGGTCGGTAATCCGATTATGCATCATCTGTTTCTAGGCCTTGATCCAACCGAGCTTGGCGGCGCACCTTTTGCGCTCACGCTCGATAAGGGTCAGGATGTGAAAGCGCGAGAAGTGGGCCTGTCGATTGCGCCCGGTGCGTTTGTTTATCTGCTGCCTTGTATTGCAGGGCATGTGGGCGCCGATACTGCTGGTGTAGTGTTGTCAGAAGCGCCGCATTTGAATGATGATGTTACGCTGGTCGTTGATGTCGGCACCAATGCTGAAATCGTACTCGGCAATAAAAAGCGCTTGCTCGCCTGCTCATCGCCCACGGGCCCAGCGTTTGAAGGCGCGCAACTTTCTTCTGGCCAACGCGCGGCACCTGGCGCTATTGAGCGCGTGCGGATTGATCATGAAACGCTAGAGCCCAAATTCAAAATCATCGGATCTGATCTTTGGTCCAATGAAGAAGGCTTCTGGGAAGAAGCTGCGAAGACGGGCGTTAACGGTATTTGCGGATCGGGCATTATCGAAGCCATTGCGGAAATGTATCTTGCAGGCGTTATCACGCAGGATGGCGTGATTGATGGCGATTTACAGGCGCGTACGCCACGCATTGTGGGTGAAGACCGTACGTTTACCTATGTGCTAAATGATGGTGAGCCGCGGATTACGATCACGCAGGCCGATGTACGAGCCATCCAACTCGGTAAGGCCGCACTCTATGCAGGCGTGAAATTATTGCTCGATCATTATGGCGTCGATCATGTGGACCGCATCACGCTGGCCGGTGCTTTTGGTAGCCATATTGATGTTAAATATGCGATGGTGTTGGGCCTTATTCCTGATTGTGATTTGACCAAAGTAGGCTCAGCGGGTAATGCCGCAGGAACAGGCGCACGCATTGCCTTGTTGAATGAAACGGCACGCGGTGAAATCGAAAGCGTTGTTGGTAAGATCGAAAAGATCGAAACCGCGATGGAGCCTAAATTCCAAGCCCATTTCGTGAGTGCGATGGCCATTCCAAACAAAGTCGATGTCTTTAGCAATTTGGCAAAAGTGGTGACGTTGCCGCCCCCAAAGGTGCATGCCGAACCTGCTGAGGGCGAAGGTGGACGGCGCAGGCGGCGTGGATGATCAGTGTCTTTGATCTTTTTAAAATCGGTATCGGGCCTTCGAGCTCGCATACGGTTGGTCCGATGGTTGCGGCCCATCGCTTTGTTGATCTGCTGAATCAAAGCGTAGGTCTTGGACGTGTTGGCCGTATCAAGACGGAATTGTTTGGCTCGTTAGCTTGGACCGCGAAGGGGCATGGCACAGAGACTGCCATACTCCTAGGCCTTTCCGGTTTTTTGCCTGCTGAAGTTGATCCTGATTTGGTCGAAGACATGATCGCTGCGATTACGCGGAATGGTTCTCTCGATCTTGGTGGCGTTCGCGCTATTCCGTTTACGCTAGATGACGATTTGATTCCGAATAAAAAGGAACTGATGAAGCGGCATTCGAACGCGATGCGGTTTCAGGCCTTTAGTGCTGAAGGTGGGCTTATCATAGAGAAAGCCTACTATTCCATTGGCGGCGGCTTTGTTGTTACCGATGAAGAAGAAGCCGCGGGCGGAGCAGGCGGGCCTGATTTGCCGTATAAATTTACCAATGCAGAAGAGCTGTTGGAACTTTGCAATCGTACCGGAAAGAGTTTTGCTCAGTTACAACGCGACAATGAGCGCGCGACAAGAAGCGATATCGAGATTGATTCCACTCTCGATAAAATCCGCGAGGTGATGTTTGCGTGTATTGATCGCGGCTGTCGGCAAGAAGGTATTTTGCCCGGTGGGTTAAAAGTGAAACGCCGCGCGAAATCAATCCATATGCAGCTTGAAGCGGGTAAGAGCGCTAACCGCCGCCCGGCGCATGAAATTATGGATTGGGTGAGCCTATATGCCATTGCGGTTAATGAAGAGAATGCCGCTGGTGGTCGCGTTGTAACAGCCCCTACCAATGGGGCTGCGGGCATCATTCCAGCCGTGTTGCGCTATGCGAAAGATTTTTGTCCTGAATATTCGATGGAAGCGAGCCGCGATTATTTGCTGACGGCTGCTGCTGTTGGCTCGTTGATTAAACAAAATGCGTCGATCTCTGGTGCCGAAGTTGGCTGTCAGGGGGAGGTAGGTTCCGCATCCGCGATGGCCGCAGGTGGGCTGTGTGCGCTACTAGGTGGCACACCGGAGCAGGTTGAAAACGCAGCCGAGATTGCGCTCGAGCATCATCTAGGCATGACATGTGACCCTATTGGCGGCTTAGTGCAAATTCCATGCATCGAGCGCAACGCATTTGGCGCAAACAAGGCAATTGTCGCTGCCTCTCTATCGTTGCGCGGTGATGGTACGCATCGCGTTTCACTCGACGAAGTGATTGAAACCATGCGCCAGACGGGAATTGATATGCTCGTTAAATATAAAGAAACCGCTCAAGGTGGTTTGGCCGTGAATGTTGCGGATTGCTAACTATCCGTCAAAATTAAACGGCGAAATCCCTCGTACACTCTCATCGACGCGTAATTTACGTGTGATCGGCGGAGCTGCACGTTGAGCGCAATTATCCCTCTCGCACAGCCTGCAATTGACGCCGATGGGTGTTGCGGGCCCATTTTTTAAGTCGAATTTACGCGCATAAATTATGCGATTTGCATATTTTATTTCACAGCCTAAACCTATGGCAAATTGCCCTTCCGCACCGCCATAGGCTGCGGCTGCGCGGCGTACAGTACGCGCGACGGAAAACCATTTTCCGCCATCGGGTAGTTCAACAATCTCGGTCATAAATGCGCCGGGACTTGAGAAGGTTTCGTGTAAGCTCCAGAGAGGACACGTACCGCCAAATCGCGAGAATGGAAAATTGCCTGCGGCAAAGCGTTTGGAGACATTCCCTGCTGTATCAATGCGAATGAGAAAAAAGGGCACGCCGCGCGCATTTTGACGGTTTAACGTTGTTAGGCGATGCGCCACTTGTTCAAAGCTCGCTTGAAAGCGTGCGCCTAACACGTCGATATCGTAATTCAGCGCTTCGGCCGCATCGAGAAAGCGTTGATAGGGCATCATCAAAGCGGCAGCCGCATAATTGGCGAGGCTTACTCTTAAGAGCGATTTGGCTGGTCCGGTTTCAGGCTCTAGGCGATTGGTGATTGCATCGATGGTATCACGCCATTCAATCAAAGCGAGTTGAAAGGCTGCTTGGAAACTTCGGCCTGATGCATCGACCAATTCCGAAATCATCAAGCGACGCCGATGATGATCAAAACGCCGCAAGGATGAAGGCATCACGTCGACGGGCAAGATTTGCAAGCGAATGCCATGTATCTCCTTAAGCCGATACGTGAGGGCTGATAAAAGATCGCTGCCAGATTTGGAAAGCTCCTCGGCGAGCGCTTCGGCTCGGGCTTCTAATTCAGGAAAATGATTGGCGGCGGATTGAATAAGTTCACGCACGCGATCGACGGGATTATTGGCCGATGGGCCCTCACCACGATCACCATCAAGCGCTTCAGGCAGGCCAGCTCCACCCTCTTTTAAATCAAGATAGGCTGCATAAAGACGTTGTACCGCTTCGGCGATGGAGGGCGCGAGGCTTGTCAGTTCTCTTAACTCGTCTTTAGCGACCGGCTGGCTACGAAAGAGCGGATCGGTGAACACCTCGTCCAGCTCACTTTGAAGACGCGCCTCTTCTTCGCGCGCAAAAGATCGTGGGTCCACATTGAAGGCTTCCGCCATGCGAATTAACACTTGCGCGGTCACCGGACGCTGGTTGCGTTCCATGAGGTTAAGATAGCTTGCTGAAATGCCGAGCTCGCTGGCCATCCCTGATTGGGACAGGCCCAATTCGCGACGAAGTCTGCGTACCCGTGCGCCAGCTAAAATTTTGCGTCCAGCTTCGATCATGCCAGCCTCAAAGAGCTAATTCATACAAATATTTACAACATAACAAATTTACAATTGTAAATAATAAACTATCTGACCTTTGGCGTCAATTGTCCGTCTGGTGCAGTGCACCATGCTTAAGCTAATTTGTTTTCAAGACTAAATAAGACGTCGTCATTCGATGTGTCATTTAAGCCGATTTTGTAAAGACCTGTCATATTTGAAAAGAAACATGTGGAGACCGCTATGACAAAGATAAATTTTAACGACCTCGTGCCGAATGCGCCAAAAGGCCGCTTCGACGGTATCAACCGTCCCTATTCGCCGGAAGAAGTCGTTCGTCTGCGCGGTTCCTTTCCGATTGCCCAAACGCTCGCAGAGCGGGGTGCCAATAAGCTCTGGGAATTGTTGAAGAGCGAAGATTATATCAACGCGCTTGGTGCCGTTACGGGCAATCAGGCGATGCAAATGGCGCGCGCTGGCTTGAAAGCCATCTATCTTTCCGGCTGGCAGGTGGCGGCGGATGCCAATACCGCCGGCGCGATGTATCCGGATCAGTCGCTTTATCCAGCCAATGCAGGGCCTGAACTCTGCCGCCGGATCAACCGAACATTAAAGCGTGCGGATGAGGTGGAGCATTCCGAAGGTGGTGCAAAGCGCGATTGGTTTTTGCCGATTGTTGCCGACGCCGAGGCGGGTTTCGGCGGCCCACTTAATTCTTATGAGATCATGAAGGCCTATATTGAAGCAGGTGCGGCTGGTGTACATTTCGAGGATCAGCTCGCATCCGAGAAGAAATGCGGCCATCTTGGCGGTAAGGTTCTGATCCCCACTGCTGCGCATGAGCGCAACCTTGTGGCGGCGCGTCTGGCCGCGGATGTGATGGGTGTTCCCACGATTACGGTGGCCCGCACCGATGCCGAATCGGCCCGCTTGATTACGTCTGATGTTGATGAAAGGGATCGTCCGTTCATTGAAGAAAATAGCCGCACGCCGGAGGGCTTCTATCGTTTGAAGGAAGGCACGGGGCTTGACCACTGCATTTCGCGCGGGCTGGCCTTTGCCGAGATTGCTGATTTGATCTGGTGGGAAACATCGCACCCGGATTTGGCGGACGCGAAGAAATTCGCCGAAGCGCTGCAAAAGAAGCATCCGGGCAAGATGATGGCGTATAATTGCTCGCCAAGCTTCAACTGGAAGGCCAAGTTGGACCAAGCCACGATTGCCAAGTTTCAACGTGAATTGGGCGCGATGGGCTACAAGTTCCAATTCGTGACGCTTGCCGGATTCCACGCTCTCAACCACGGCATGTTCGAATTGGCGCTGGGTTATAAGGATCGCGGCATGGCGGCTTACTCCGAGCTGCAGCAGGCGGAATTTGCCTCGGAAGCAGCAGGGTACACTGCCACCCGCCATCAGCGCGAAGTCGGCACGGGCTATTTCGATATGGTTGCGACCACGATTTCGTCCGGCAAATCGTCGACCACCGCTATGGGTGAGTCGACTGAAAGCGCCCAATTCCACGCCATCGCCGCCGAGTAAATGCATTCTGTCACTGAGGAAATGCCCACATAATCCAGAGCCCTAAGGAGGCCAAAATGACCAGAACACGCGTGAAAGAACGGGCCGAAGAACTCACAACCGAGATGGATGAGCAACAAAAGAGCGCAATCCGTATTCTCGCCAACGATCTTCATCGGCTCAACCAGGCCGTTATGAAGGCGGTTGAAACCGGATTGTCGGTCGAATTACAGAGAACAGCGCGGCATCATACGGATGGCGGCTATTGGGGCGACCTTCTGATGCCTATCATTGTGAAGCAGAAGCAGGCTTAAGCCGCAATTTCTTAGACTAACATCAAAAGGCGGCCGCAAGGTCGCCTTTTGGGCTTTTTCCCTTAGTTCCGCGACATTTTGCTGCAGCTGTACATTGACTTGGTTTAGTGAGGTGCTATCAGTCGCCGACATTCGACAAAAGGATAGTATAATGGGTTCGAGCGATCTTGCACGCCGCATGGCCAATGCCATTCGTGGACTTTCGATGGATGGGGTTGAAAAGGCCAAATCCGGTCATCCAGGCCTGCCAATGGGCGCTGCCGATATTGCTACCGTTGTTTATACGCGGTTTTTGAAGTTTGATCCCACGGATCCCCATTGGGCAGATCGGGATCGCTTTATCCTATCGGCCGGACACGGTTCGATGTTGCTTTATTCGATACTCTATCTGACCGGTACGACCGGTATGACGATGGATGAGCTTAAGAGTTTTCGTCAATGGGGTTCTAAAACGCCCGGGCACCCAGAAGTGGGCCACACGCCAGGTGTTGAAATGACAACCGGTCCGTTGGGGCAGGGGCTTGCGACATCGGTTGGCTTTGCGCTGGCTGAGCGGCATTTGAATGCCGAGTTCTCGTCTGATCTCGTTGATCACTGTACCTATGTGCTCGCTTCCGATGGTGATCTCATGGAAGGCGTCTCGCAGGAGGCCATCGCCCTTGCAGGCCATTTGAAGCTTAATCGTCTGATCGTGTTGTGGGACGATAATGGCATTTCGATTGATGGTCCGCTCTCCATTGCCGACTCGGTTGATCAGCGTAAGCGCTTTGAATCCGCAGGCTGGGCAACGGCGGCGGTAGACGGGCATGATCAGGATGCGATTGCGGCTGCCATTGAAGCGGCTCAAAAGTCTGACAGCCCGACTTTGATCGCGTGCAAGACCGTGATCGGTTTTGGTGCACCTAAGCGCGCCGGCACATCGAAGGCGCATGGTGAGCCGCTCGGTTCAGAAGAGCTCGCTGGCGCAAAGGCAGCACTTGGTCTCTCGCCAGAGCCATTTGATGTTCCTGCTGATATATTGGACGCATGGCGCCATTCTGCACAACGCTCGCAGGGCGCGCATGCGGATTGGAAGAAGCGGGTAGCAGCTTCGCCCAAGGGTGAAGAGTTCACACGCCGCATGGCGGGTACGGTTTCTCCGAAACTTGATGCGGCGATTGCTGCTTTTAAAGCAAAGCTTGCCGCAGAGCCCCAAACGGTTGCGACGCGTAAAGCATCCGAATTGGTATTGGAAGTTATCGCGGAAGCCGTGCCAGAATTGGTGTTGGGTTCGGCTGATTTAACGCCGTCGAATAACACCAAAACCAAGAACTTAACGGCAATGTCGCCGGGTAATTTTGCTGGCCGGTATATTCATTATGGCATCCGCGAACACGGTATGGCTGCCGCCATGAATGGCATGGCATTGCATGGCGGAATTATTCCGTCCGGTGCAACCTTTATGGTGTTTACCGATTATTGCCGTCCATCGATCCGCTTGGCCGCATTGATGGGTATTCGTACCATCCAAGTCATGACGCATGACTCGATTGGTTTGGGTGAAGATGGGCCGACCCATCAGCCGATAGAGCATTTGGCGGCTCTACGTGCGATGCCGAATTTAAATGTGTTCCGTCCAGCCGATGTGGTTGAAACCGCAGAGTGTTGGGAACTGGCGCTGAAGGAAACTTGCACGCCAAGCATTCTCGCGTTGACCCGCCAGAACTTACCGCAGCTTCGATTAGCTACAGCGGGTGAGAATAAGTCTTCCCGCGGTGCTTATGAATTGGTTGCTTCAACTGGTGACGCGCAAGTGTCTATTTTTGCAACCGGTTCAGAAGTTGAAATTGCGGTTGCCGCCCAAAAGGCCCTTTCCGATAAGGGTGTGAAGGCGCGTGTCGTATCTGTGCCGAGCTTTGAAATGTTTGCCCGTCAGGATGATGCCTATCGTGCATCTGTGATTGGGAACGCCAAGGTCAAGATTGCCGTTGAAGCAGCGGTTCGCCAAGGTTGGGATTCCCTCATTGGCAATGACGGCATTTTCGTTGGTATGAATGGCTTTGGTGCGAGTGCACCTTACAAAGAGCTATATGCCCATTTTGGTATCACGGCGGAAGCAATTGTCGAGAAGGCACTCAGCCGTCTCGGCTAAATGGTTCTGATTTGTTATTTGAAGTTTGGATTGAAAGACAGGAGACTAGCATGGCAGTTCGCGTTGCAATCAATGGATTTGGTCGTATCGGCCGTAACGTCCTTCGCGCTATTATCGAGTCGGGTCGTACGGATATTGAAGTCGTAGCGATTAATGATCTTGGTCCCGTTGAGACCAATGCGCATTTGATGCGGTTTGACTCGGTGCATGGGCGCTTTCCGGGCACTGTGACCGTTGAAGGTGATACGATCAATGTGGGCCGTGGTCCGATTAAGGTAACGGCGGTGCGTGACCCTGCTCAATTGCCTCATAAGGACCTCGGCGTTGATATCGCCTTGGAATGCACGGGTATCTTCACGGCTAAGGACAAGGCTTCGGCTCATTTGGCCGCTGGTGCTAAGCGCGTTCTCGTTTCAGCGCCTGCCGATGGCGCCGATCTCACCGTTGTTTATGGTGTTAATCATCAGAAGCTCACGAAAGACCATCTCGTTGTTTCGAATGCGTCGTGCACGACCAATTGCCTTTCGCCAGTGGCGCAAGTGCTCAATGAACTAGTTGGCATTGAGAAGGGTATGATGACGACCATCCATTCTTATACGGGTGATCAACCAACGCTTGATACGATGCACAAGGATCTGTACCGCGGCCGTGCTGCAGCCCTTTCGATGATACCGACATCCACGGGTGCAGCGAAGGCTGTTGGTCTCGTTCTTCCAGAATTGAATGGCAAGCTCGATGGCGCTGCGATTCGTGTGCCGACCCCGAATGTTTCGGTGGTTGATTTGAAGTTTATTGCCAAGCGTGCAACCACTAAGGACGAAATTAACGCTGCCATCAAGGCCGCTGCTGATGGTCGTTTGAAGGGTATTCTCGGTTACACGAATGCGGCGAATGTTTCGATCGACTTCAACCATGATCCGCACTCCTCGATCTTCCACATGGATCAGACCAAGGTGATGGATGGTAACTTCGTCTCGATCCTGACCTGGTATGACAATGAGTGGGGCTTCTCGAATCGCATGGCCGATACCGCCGTTGCCATGGGCAAGCTCATCTAAGGAACGCGAACCATGACCCTCTTCAATACACTCGATGATGCATCCGTATTGGGCAAGCGCGTGCTTGTTCGTGTTGATCTCAACGTGCCGATGGAAGAGGGTCGTGTTTCTGATACGACCCGTATTGATCGTATTTTGCCGACGCTTCGCGAGATTTCGGATAAAGGCGGCAAGGTGATTTTGCTCGCGCATTTTGGTCGTCCAAAAGGTGTTGATCTAAAAGACTCTTTAGCGCCTGTTGCCGTTGAGCTGTCGAAGCGTTTGGGCCGCCCGGTTGGCTTCGCTTCGGATTGCATTGGTGACGCCGCTATGCATGCTGTCGATGGCATGCAAAATGGCGACATCGTTTGCCTGGAAAATACGCGCTTCCATAAAGAGGAAGAGAAAAACGATCCGGCCTTTGTTGCCGCACTCGCAGCCAATGGCGATCTTTATGTAAACGATGCTTTCTCTGCTGCTCACCGCGCGCATGCTTCGACGGAAGGTCTCGCCAAAGTTCTGCCTGCTTATGCAGGGCGCACAATGCAGGCGGAGATTGAAGCCCTTGCAAAGGCCCTTGAGCAGCCGGAGCGGCCAGTGCTCGCCGTTGTGGGTGGGGCGAAGGTTTCTTCCAAACTCGAATTGCTCGGTAATTTAGTGAAGAAAGTCGATATTCTGGTGATTGGCGGCGGTATGGCCAATACGTTTTTGGCAGCCATTGGAAAAGCCGTTGGCAAATCACTCTGCGAACATGATTTGCTTGATACCGCGCGCGGTGTGCTGGAAACTGCTAAGGCTTCTGGGTGCGAAATCGTACTGCCTGTCGACGCGACAGTTGCATCGGAATTCAAAGCGCACGCAACCAATAAAGTCGTCTCGGTTGATGCCGTGGTCGCTGACGACATGATGCTGGATATCGGTCCTGCATCGGTTAAGACCGTTTCTGCAAAGCTAGCCACCGCAAAGACCCTCGTATGGAATGGGCCCTTTGGCGCATTCGAGCTGGAACCTTTTGATGCTGGTACCAATGCTGTTGCACAAGAGGCCGCCCGTCTTACCAAGGCAGGTAAGCTGCTCTCTGTTGCGGGTGGGGGCGATACGGTATCGGCGCTAAATCATGCAGGCGCAGCGGATGATTTTACCTATGTTTCAACCGCAGGCGGCGCCTTCCTCGAATGGCTTGAAGGAAAGCCGTTGCCGGGTGTGGATGCCTTGCGGCGCAAATAAGCGAAATAAATGATCGTGACGAAAACGGACTAAAGGAGATGAGACCATGCCACGCATAACCATGAGACAGTTGCTCGATCACGCAGCCGAGCATAGCTATGGCGTCCCAGCCTTTAACATCAACAATATGGAAGGCGCGCTGGCCGTTATGGCTGCGGCTGTTGCTGCTGATGCGCCCGTTATTATCCAAGCCTCAAGGGGCGCTCGCGCTTATGCCAATGACATTATGCTCAAGCATATGATGGATGCGTTGACTGAAATTTATCCGCAGATTCCGATCTGCGTGCATTTAGATCATGGCAATAATGCTGCTACCTGCATGACGGCCATACAAGCTGGATTCACTTCGGTGATGATGGATGGTTCGTTGAAAGATGATGGAAAAACGCCAGGTGATTGGGATTATAATGTCGGCATCACGAAGACAGTTACCGATATGGCCCATCTTGGTGGTATTTCAGTTGAAGGCGAGTTGGGTGTGTTAGGTTCGCTTGAAACGGGACAAGGTGAAAAGGAAGATGGTCACGGCTTTGAGGGTACTCTCTCGCATGATCAACTGCTGACCAATCCGAAGGAAGCCGTTGATTTCGTTCGCGCAACCAAGGTGGATGCACTCGCAATAGCGATGGGTACGTCGCATGGTGCCTATAAATTTACACGTAAGCCTGATGGTGCGATCCTTGCGATGCATGTCATCGAGGAAATTCATCGGTTGTTGCCGAATACGCATCTGGTGATGCATGGCTCATCTTCCGTACCACAGGATTTGCAGGACATTATCAATGCTTATGGTGGAGAGATGCCGCAGACGTGGGGCGTGCCTGTCGAAGAGATCCAACGCGGTATCAAAAACGGCGTGCGTAAGGTTAATATCGATACCGATAACCGGATGGCGATGACGGGACAAATCCGCAAAGTACTTGCGGAGAGCCCTGGTGAGTTCGATCCGCGTAAATATTTAAAGCCTGCTATGGATGCGATGACCAAGCTTGTGAAGCAGCGGTTTGAAGAATTTGGTACTGCAGGTAAGGCGTCCAAGATCGGTAAAGTTCACACGCTCGCCGAGATGGCGAAACTCTATGCGTCGGGTAAACTCGATCCAACCTTCGGTTAAGGTTGGACGTCAGAAAGCAGTCTCATGACCTATATGGCGCGTCTCGTTCTTTTTGCCCCGCGTGAAGAGAATGCCGAACATATGTTTGCATTATTGTCGGCTGCCTTCAAAGGCGGCCGGATTGATGCGGTTATCATCCCGCTGCCCGATGGCGATGAGCGGTCGCAAATCAATTTCGTTAAAGCGCTTGTTCCCGTCGTGCACGAAGCGGGAGCGGTACTTTTGATCGTTGACGCCTTCGAAATGGTAGCGCGAACGGGTGCTGACGGGGTGCATCTTTCCTCACCCACCCGCGTCATAGAGGCAACTGCCGCTATGCGTCGGATTGATCGTTCGGTCGGTGTTGGGGGCTTAAAGGCGCGGCACGATGCCATGGAGGCGGCTGAATTGGGTGCCGACTATGTCATGTTTGGCGAAATTCGCCCGGATGGATCAGTTCCGACGCTTTCGATGGTGGTGGAGCGGGCGGAATGGTGGGCGGAATTGTTCAATAGGCCGTGTGTGGCCTTTGCTAGCGAAGAAGCTCATATCGCTCCGCTCGTTGCAACGGGCGCCGAGTTTATCGGGCTAGGCTCCCAATCTTTCAGTCAGCCCGATGGAATTGGCGCGGTTGTTACCCAAGCTCTGGCTATCATCGTTCAAACTCCCGCGCCGCAGCGCGATGAATAGCAATCGTCGCTTGACGCGTCCGCTTTGACGTTGTTGATGCTCTTTCAACGTCGCGTTCGCCATATGGGTGTCGCGTGTTTCGCTGATTGAAGGGCCCAATATGATCCGTTCTCCGCTTATGACCGTTATGGTTGACGCTGTGATGAAGGCCGCAAAAGGCCTACGCCGCGATTTTGGTGAAATTGAAAATCTACAGGTCTCGCGGAAAGGGCCTGGGGATTTCGTTTCACAGGCCGATTTAAAGGCCGAGGCGATTTTACATGACTCGCTTCTGAAAGCCCGCCCTGATTTCGGCTTTGTCATGGAAGAAGGCGGTATTGTAGAAGGCAAAGATGCCTCGCATCGCTGGCATATCGACCCGCTCGATGGCACCTTAAACTTCTTGCACGGTATGCCGCATTTCTCTGTTTCTCTTGGGTTGGAGCGGGAAGGGCAGATTGTCGCAGGTGTGGTTTATGATCCGATCAAAGACGAGCTCTTTATCGCGGAGAAGGGCAAGGGTGCCTTTTTAAACAATCGTCGTTTGCGAGTTTCAGGACGCACCGATCTCATGGAATGCATGATTGGAACGGGTATTCCGTCAAGCTCCAAGCGCGATTTGCCGACTTATATGAAGGAAATGGCCCATGTGACGGCGCGAACCGCGGGAGTACGTCGCCTTGGTTCGGCCGCACTAGATCTTTCATATGTGGCTGCCGGAAGGCTTGATGGCTTTTGGGAGACGGGCTTGTCATCATGGGATATTGCTGCGGGTGTAATTCTTGTGCGTGAAGCGGGCGGATTTGTTTCAGATGGCACCGGCGGCGATTATAAAGTGACAGGGAACTCGATTTTAGTGGCCAATTCATCGGTTCATGGCCAATTGGTGCAGGCGTTAAAAGAGGCGCGAGCTTCTTAAACGGTGTGATCTGAGAATGGTGTGTTCTTGAACTGAGAGAGATTAAAAGTCATCATGGCGGCGTTCTTTAAGGGAGGTTTCATGGCTCGGAACAACGATACACAACCTCTGACACGGCCAACGCCTTATCTTTTTCGTATGGCCGTTTTTCTTGTGCTTGGCGCTTTTATCGCCTTCATTCTTTATCGTCCCATTATTCAGGCTTTTAACGCTAATCCGCCACTGAATGCGCTCATCATTGGTGTTTTGACCATCGGTGTAGTTCTGGCATTCCGCGGCGTTTTGCGGTTGTTTCGTGAAGTGCGCTGGGCGAATGCTTTTCTTGAAAGCGATAGCGGCGTTGTTATTGAGCGTGAACCCCTTCTCTTGTTGCCAATGGCCAAAATGTTGGCTGGCCGCCAAAAGCGCGAAGCGCTATCGCCGCTTTCCTTGCGCGCCATTTTAGACACAATCGGCCTTCGCCTCGATGAAGCCCGCGATACTGGCCGTTACTTAACGGGCCTTTTGGTATTCTTGGGACTATTGGGAACGTTTTGGGGACTTTTGGATACGGTTGGTTCGGTTGGAAAAGTTATTCAATCGATGAAGGCTGGCTCGGACGCGGCCTTAATGTTTGAAGAATTGAAATCTGGTCTCGCTGCACCTCTGGGCGGGATGGGTATTTCATTTTCTTCCTCGCTGTTTGGTCTTGCGGGTTCATTGATCCTCGGATTTTTGGATTTGCAGGCAGGCCATGCCCAAAATCAGTTTTATGAGCAATTGGAAAATTGGTTGGCTGGAATTGCTGGCCCTGGTGCGACGGTACCGTTGAATTCGGGCCTGCCTGTTTCATCGACTTCCTTGGGTAGTTTAGCCGAACCTGGATTACACGCCGCTAATGTTGCGGCGATTGAGAATTTGGCTTCTGGCATTCAATCGCTCGTTGTCTCGATGCGCTCCGAGCAGCAATTGATCCGGGATTGGGTTGAGTCCCAAGCGCAGCGTGAAGCCGAGATGAAGGCGGTTCTTGAGGCCTTGTTGGCCGAGAAGAGGCGGGGCTAACCATGGCCCGCCCGGGTCGCAATCAGAGAGTTGTTGATTATTGGCCAGGCTTCGTAGACGCCTTATCGACGCTTGTTCTATCGATCGTTTTTCTTTTGACCGTTTTTATGGTGGCGCAGTTTTTCTTAAGCCAGCAGGTAACGGATAAAGACGCGGCATTGCTTAAGCTTAACCGTCAGATTTCCGAACTAACCGATCTCCTGGCGCTCGAGCGTGTTAACCGCAAAAATTTAGAAGAAAATATTGCGCTATTGGGCGACACGTTGGCGGCGGCGCAAACCGAGCGTGATCAATTAAAAAATCAATTGCAAGCGGCTGGCGGAACGCCCGTCGATAGTGGAACACAGCTTGGCTCGCTTAACAAAGACCTCGACACGCAAAAGCAAATTTCATCCCGCGCCTTGGCGCAAGTTGAAGCGCTTAATCAGCAGATCAATGCGCTGCGCCGTCAATTGGCTGCTTTAGAAGAAGCATTAAACGCATCTGAGCAACGAGATAAAGAAAGCCAGGCTAGGATTGCAGACCTTGGCTCGCGGCTCAATGTTGCATTAGCACAGAAGGTGCAAGAACTAGCACGATATCGATCCGAATTTTTTGGTCGATTAAGGCAAATCCTTTCTAACCGTTCCGATGTGCGTGTTGTCGGTGATCGCTTCGTGTTTCAATCAGAAGTCTTCTTTGATGTGGGCTCAGCAGCGGTTAGCAATGCCGGCAAAGTGGAGCTCGATAAGCTTGCGTCTGCCTTGGTTCAGCTCGATGGAGAAATTCCGCCTGATATTCCATGGATTCTGCGTGTTGACGGGCATACGGATAAGAAGCCTTTGAGCGGTGCAGGGCAATTCAAATCCAATTGGGAATTATCTGCGGCACGCGCCATTTCCGTGGTGCAATATCTCGTAACAAAAGGCGTTGCACCGCAGCGTTTGATGGCGGCAGGTTTTGGCGAATTTCAGCCAATCGAATTGGGCGATACCGACGAGGCCCTTAAGCGCAACCGACGGATTGAGTTGAAGCTCACGGATCGGTGAGAAGGCTCTGATTTAATTCCGGTCAAATTGCAGAGCAGCCAAGCGGGCATATAGGCCACCGAGTTGAACCAGTTCGGTATGGGTGCCTTGTTCGACAATCTTGCCCTGGTCCATCACTAAAATTCGGTCCGCATTGACGATGGTGGAAAGGCGATGCGCGATGACAATCGTTGTGCGGCCTTCCATTAATCGATCAAGGGCCGATTGCACGAGCGTTTCGTTCTCGGCGTCAAGCGCTGAGGTCGCTTCATCGAGCAAAAGAATAGGCGCATCTTTTTGAATGGCACGCGCAATAGAGATGCGTTGGCGCTGCCCGCCAGAAAGCGTAACGCCCCGTTCGCCGATGCGTGTGTCATAGCCTTCGGGCCAGTTACTCACAAAGCTATCAACAATCGCCCGTTCGGCCGCAGATTTGATGGCAGCATCGGATGCGTTTGGGCTGCCATAGCGGATATTATCCGCTAAACTTGTGCCAAAAATCATGCTTTCTTGAGGCACCAACGCGATGCGGCCTCTTAATGCGCGAGGATCAACGTCCCGAATAGGTAGACCATCGACGAAAATCTCGCCCGATGTAGCGTCGTAAAACCGCAATAGCAATTGCATGATTGTGCTTTTGCCGGCCCCAGATGGGCCAACGATTGCGATCCGTTCGCCTTGCTTAACGGAAAAACTGACGCCATCAAGCACAGGCTCTTTGGGACGGGATGGGTAGGCGAAACCGACATTGTAAAATTCAATGGTGCCCTTCGGAGGATTGGGCAGCAATTTAGGTTTGGAAGGTGCACGAATAGCGGGTTCAATGGCTAATAATTCTGCCAATCGACCAGCCGCGCCAGCGGCAGCGCTAACCTCGCCCCAGACTTGGGATAGTTCTCCCAACCCGCCCGCGGCAAAGATCGCGTAGAGCACAAATTGCGACAGGGTTCCGGGAGAAATCCGCCCGGCAAGCACATCTTGTGCGCCATACCAAAGAATTCCGACGACGCTGGAAAATACAAGCGCGATACCGATGCCGGTTAGAAGCGACCTTGCCCAAGTTGCCGTACGTGCTGTTTCGTAGGCTTCTTCGGCCGCATCTGAGAAACGCTGCATGGTCATTCGTTCTGCAACGAAGGCCTGCATGACCCGCATGGCGCTGATGGCTTCAGTTGCGTAGGCGGAGGCATCAGCCAATCGATCTTGTGCGTCACGGGCGCGATTTCTTACCGTGCGGCCGGATGCGACTAAGGGCAATACGATGATCGGGATAGCCAGTGCAACGAGTCCAGAAAGGCGGGGGCTCGTATAAACCATCATCGCGCCCGCCCCTAAAAACAGCACGAGATTGCGTAGCGCTACCGAAGCGCTCGATCCGAAGGCGGATTTGAGCTGCGTCGTATCCGCGGAAAGGCGGGAGACAATCTCGCCCGATTTCACCCCGTCATAAAAACCGGCATCAAGGCGGGTTAAATGCTCGAAAACGGCTGTACGGATATCGGCGACGACCCTTTCGCCAAGTGTCATGACTAGATAATAACGCGAGGCGCTGGCGGCGGCCAATATCGTGACCACGACAATCATCATGGCAAAATAGCGGTCGATAAGGCCTGCGCCTTCTGTTGAGAAGCCAAAATCGATCATTCGGCGCACGGCCAAAGGAATAGCGAGCGTCGAACTTGAGGCGATTATCAGCGCAATGAGCGCCAAAAAGATCCGTTTCCGATAGCGCAAGGCATAGGGAACGAGCGGCAGGAGCGATTTGAGCGACGTACGAGGCCGCGCGGCGGGGGACGACTCGCCGCTTTTATGAAGCGTATCAACAGTCATAGGCCTTAATTGGCAATGAAAAGGCCTTTTGTCCAGTTATCTTCAATGGATACACCTTTGCTATATTTTTATTTTATCCATGCCTTTTTATTGAAAAAATCGGGTTTCACTTTTGACGAGTGTGCGCTATAGGCACGTCTCATGATTTTTAAATCCATTGATCGGTGGCGTCGCAGCGAATAGCGCAAGCGCCGAAAATGGGCGTCCCGAAAAGGATTAAGACGATGAAGGCCGATATTCATCCCGATTACCACACGATTAAGGTCGTTATGACCGATGGCACGGAATTTTTCACGCGTTCGACCTATGGTAAGGAAGGCGATGTGATGCAGTTGGATATTGATCCGAATTCGCATCCGGCTTGGACGGGCGGGTCAACGCAGATGCTTGATCGCGGCGGTCGCGTTTCTCGTTTTAACAAGCGTTTTGAAGGCTTTGGCATTTCTGCCAAGAAGTAATCAGCGCGTTTTGAGTTTTAAAACCCGGCTTAAATGGCCGGGTTTTTTTATGCCTTGGCGGTTGGTGAGCTGAAGGCAGATTTTAGCAGCATTTGCTGCAAAGCGACGGCATTTCGCCCCGAAAGACGCTCAGAATCGGTCTTTTCGACGTTAATAACGCTGTCGAGATGCTTGATGCGCGACTGCAATCGCACTGATTTATCGATTAATTCCACCAGTGCTTCAGGTAATGTAGCGACATGTTCGGGTGATAAAGGGGGGTCATTGCGGTGAATACGCATTTTCCCCAATTGGACGCTGCCATCATTCGCCGACATTTCACCTTCTGCAATCGAGCGTTGCACAAGGAGCCACGAGGCCATCTGCATGAGCCGCGTGGTGAGACGCATGCTTTCATTGGCATAGGTAAGGGCTGAAAGACGCGGCAAAAACCGGGATTGTTCACGGCCTGGGCCATCGAGATAGGCGGCCGCCTCTTCGACAAGGGCCATTCCGTCTCTAAAAAGCGCTTTAAAGGCTTCGGACGATGCGAATTGGCGGCCAAAAGCGATTGCTTTGACCTCCCTTATGCCTTGTAGGGCTTCTACATCTGCCATCGGTCCCGACCTTTCGTGAACATTGCCACGGGATCAAGATTTTAACATACACGATAGAATGCAACTTGGCTTGTTAGGAGTTTGTTTACGGTTAACGCGCCTTAAAAATATCCGCAGCGGCGGATTTAACGGCCTGTTTTCGTTCGATTTCGGCCTGAAGTCTGATTGTCTCGGCCTCTAACTGTTCAATTCGCTCTTTCAGCTCATCGATTGATAAAGTGGCCAAATCCTGCCCTATTTCATGGGAGGCTTTTGATTTGAGGGGACGTTCATCCAGAAACGGGTCAACCATAATCGCGTCACTTATACTGGTAATGATGTATAGGTATCATAGTCTTCAAACCGATCTATTCTCAAGTTTTGTTCGATAAAGGATTCAATAGATGTCCGCCATGCTACCTGAAACCATGACCGCTATCGGAATCAAGACGCCCGGCGGCCCTGAGGTATTGGTCCCCGAAACGCGCCCGGTTCCTATGCCGGGTAAGGGAGAAATCCTCGTGAAAGTAGCTGCGGCGGGCGTTAATCGTCCGGATATTTTGCAACGCAAAGGGGGCTATCCGCCGCCGAAGGGTGCGTCGGATATTCCAGGACTCGAGATATCGGGCGAGATCGTGGCGATGGGCGAGGGAGTAACCCGTTTCAAGATCACTGACCGCGTCTGTGCGCTGGTTCCGGGTGGCGGATATGCCGACTATTGCACCGTTCATGAAACCAATGCTCTGCCCATTCCCGATGGCCTAACCCTCGTGGAAGCAGCCGGTATCCCCGAGACCTTTTTCACCGTTTGGACCAATGTGTTTGATCGCGGTGCCTTAAAGCCTCATGAAACGTTGTTGGTTCATGGCGGGACGTCGGGCATCGGGACGACGGCCATTATGCTGGCCAAAGCCTTCGGGTCGCGCGTTATTATTACTGCCGGTTCGGATGAGAAATGCCAAGCAACAATCAAAATAGGTGCCGATAAGGCTATTAATTATAGGACGCAGGATTTTGTCGAAGAGGTTTTGGCGTTTACCGATGGTGTGGGTGCCAATGTCATCCTCGATATGGTTGGTGGCGCTTACATTACGCGAAATTATGGGGCGGCGGTTCGCGACGGCCGGATCGTCCAGATCGCTTTTCAGGGCGGATCCAAGGTGGAAATGGATTTTGTGCCCCTGATGATGAAGCGGCTAACCCATACAGGCTCAACCCTTCGTCCCCGTTCGGTTGAGGAGAAGGCCGTGATTGCGAAGGCGCTTGAAGCCAAAGTCTGGCCGCTTTTGGCGCAAGGCCAGTGCAAGCCGATTATTCACGCGACTTTTCCCCTGCATGAGGCGGTGAAAGCCCACCAGATGATGGAATCGGGTGTGCATACGGGAAAAATCATCCTCATACCGCCCTAAGCGGGAACAGGTTCTGATTGCACAAATCGCCTTCTCCGCGTATAGAGAGGGTAATCCCGCCAAGCACAGTGCTGTGGGGCTCCGGCCAAAAGCCGGTCGGAGCTTGCGATACTGTGCGTCAAACTTGGCCCGTTCTGTTCAAGAAGGAAAAGACCGATGACCGCAATTCCGTTGATGCCAAAAGCCACCGCTGTCTGGCTGGTTGATAACACGGCTCTGACCTTCGAGCAGATTGCCGAATTTTGCCATTTGCACCCTTTGGAAGTGAAGGGTATTGCGGATGGCGAAGTTGCAGCCGGCATTAAGGGCATGGACCCGGTGATGTATGAGCAATTGACGCGCGATGAGATTGAAAAGGCTGAGGCCGATTCAAATTATCGGCTCAAGCTCAAGGTTTCTTCCGTGCGTTTGCCAGAGAAAAAGCGGACAAAGGGCCCACGTTATACCCCTTTGTCGCGTCGTCATGATCGTCCAAACGCCATTCTTTGGTTGGTTCGCAGCCATCCCGAGTTGAAGTACGCGCAGATTATGCGCTTGGTCGGCACAACCAAGACCACCATTCAGCAGGTTAAAGAGCGGACGCATTGGAATGCAGCTCAATTGCAGCCGATGGATCCGGTAACGCTGGGCCTTTGCACCCAGATTGATCTGGATTTTGAGGTCAATAAGGCTTCGAAGGATCGTCCAGTTATCGTTGATGAAGCAGCGCACACGCTATTGCCAGCCGAAGTGACGACGGCGCGGGATAGCGCCGAGCCGTTTGCCGGCTTCTCCGCCAAGCGCGAAGAGGTGCAGGAAGAGGCGATTGACGTCGATTCTGTATTCTCGAAGCTCAAGCAGCTCAAGACAGCCGAATAATTCGGCTCAAAAGATCATTTATAAGCCTTTTCAAGCCATCCCGTTTAACCGACGGGGTGGTTTTTTATATTTAGGTTTTAAAAAAATCGGCCCATCGACAAATTTATGTCAATTTGTCGCGTTACCGGAACGCTCTGTTAACCATCACAGCGTTAAACCGACGGTCAGATCGGTTAAACTCGTTTAGGAGCTCGGTAATGCTGCAATCAATCGGAACATTCAGATCGCTGAAATTGGTATTCGCGCTGGGCGCGGCTTTGGCTTTGGCGGCTTGCGCCTCGGATAAGGCGACGACGGGCGCAGGCGATATGGCTGGCCTCGGTGCAGGCGGCGCGGCAACGCCAGGCAGCGCACAAGATTTTTCGACCAATGTTGGTGATCGGGTGTTCTTTGAATCCGATTCATCGGATTTGACATCGACGTCGACGGCAACGCTCGACAAGCAGGCGCAGTGGCTTAATCAGTATGCTTCCTACAAGATCATGGTTGAAGGTCATGCCGATGAGCGCGGAACGCGCGAATATAACTTTGCTCTCGGCCAACGCCGCGCCCAAGCTACCCGCGATTATCTGGTAAGCAAAGGCGTATCGGCATCGCGCCTTTCGACAAAATCATGGGGTAAGGAAAAGCCAGTCGCCGTTTGCGACGATATCTCCTGCTGGTCGCAGAATCGTCGTGCGGTCACCACGCTTTCCGGCGGCAATTAATTCGATTGATTGTTAGTCAATGGTGACGATGTTCACCTTGCCATAATCTAGCCATCTGCACGAGCTTATGCTCATGCAGATGGTTTTCTTTTTGAGGCTCCGCTCGATGAAATTTCGGTTTGCTGTTCGGATGATGATCGTTTCCGCATTAATCGCGGGTGGCCTTTCATCCTCATTGGCGCAAGAGGATAATACCGAGGCGGATAATACGGTTCGTATTATCAAGCTCGAAACGGTGATCCGCCAATTATCGGGCCAGATTGAAGAGCTGCAATTTGCCAATCGTAAGCTCGAAGAGCAAATCAAACAGATGCAAACGGGCGCTGCGGGACAGGCTTCGCCAGCATCTGCTTCTCCACCCCCTGCCAAATCGACGACGACCGAATCCAATGCCGGCCCAATTGATTTAATGGCGGCAGCAAAAGGCGGCACGGCTGCAGCACCCGCAGGAACGCTAGCGGCGCAAGCTGCTAATGCGAAAACAGCGCCAGCGCCCGCCGAGCCTGCGGTACCGAAGGACGCAAAATCCGATTTCGCTGCCGCTAAATCACTGTTCAGAAGCGGTGACTTTGCAGGAAGCGCGAATGCGCTCCGACAATTCTTGCAGGCGTGGCCGAAAGATCCATCGGTGACGGATGCCACTTTGTTGTTGGGCGATTCTGAGTATCGGCAAAAGCGGTACGCGGAAGCCGCTCAACAATATCTCAAAATTGCTCAGGCAACTCCCGTTAGCCCTTCGGCACCTATGGCTTTTGCCAAGTTGGGCGATGCCCTCGTTTCGATGGGACAAAAGCCACAGGCCTGTGCCACCTTTGCCGAATTCGGCAAACGCTTTTCGGATGCCGAAGCGTCTTTGAAGGCGCGTGTTGAAAAGGCCAAAACGGGAGCGGGTTGCTGACCCGCTCGCAATCTCCTGAACCGATCATGGTCGAAGAGGCAAAGACTATTTTCGCCTCGATGGGGCGCTTTTCGCATCTTCTTCTGGCTGTATCAGGTGGCGCTGACTCGCTTGCCATGATGGTCTTGATTGCCGCGTGGGCCAAAGAGCTCGGTCAAAACGCTCCCCGCCTGTCGGTTGCGACCGTTGACCATGCTTTGCGTACCGAAGCGGCTGCGGAGGCTGCCTATGTGGGGCAAATGGCCGATCAATTTGGCCTTGATCATACCGTCTTGCGAGGGGAGGCGGAGAAACCCACGACCGGTCTGCAAGAGGCCGCGCGCGAGGCGCGCTACGCACTCTTAGAGGCGCATATGCGTATGATCGGAGCCGATGCGCTCTTACTCGCTCATCATGCCGATGATCAGGCCGAAACCGTCTTGATGCGGTTAAGCGCCGGCTCAGGTCTGACAGGTCTTGGTGGGATGGAGCAGGAGACGCGTTTGCGGGACATCGTCCTTCTACGGCCTTTTCTTGATGTTGCAGGTTCCCGTTTACGCGCCACGCTAGAAGCGGCTGATCTTCGTCCGATTGAAGATCCTTCGAACCAAAATTCGCGGTTTACCCGCGTCCGGTTTCGTAAGGCCTTGCCACTCTTGGAAGCGGAGGGGTTTGATCGCGTTAGGCTTGGTCGCTTTGCCCGCCGGATGCAACGGGCCGATAAAGCGCTGAACCTCGTGGCTGATAGCGTTAGGCTCGCGGTTCAAGTGCCATCCGAGGAGGGCGCGCGATTTGCCGCAGGACTATGGGACGAGCCGGACGAAATTATTCTGCGTGTGTTGGCCAAGGGAATATCGGCGGTTAATCCCGACCAATCGGTTGATCTTTTTCGGTTGGAAGAGCTGCTTAATACTCTTAAAAAAGCGCGATTTGACGGCGTTTCTATCCGACGGACCTTAGGGGGAACGCTTATTTCTCTCGTCCCCGATGGGATGATTTTAATCAGGTCTGAGGCGCCACGTGGCGCAGCCATAGAGGATTGAAAAAGGTTTTATTGCTCCTTCCCTTGGCAAGGAGGCTAATGCCCCCTAAATATAGATAATGAAACGGGTTAGAAATGGCTTCTCCATGTTCGCCCAAAACCGGTGTCTGGTCTGTCCATGAATCCAAATATCCGCAATTTCGCCCTGTGGGTTATCATTTTCCTGCTTGTTCTCGCGCTCGTGACGCTTTTCCAAAGCCCGGGCTCACGCAATGCCTCGCAGGAAATGAGCTACAGCCAATTCCTCTCCGATGTTGATGGTGGCCGCATTGCGGGTGTGACCATTTCAGGTTCGGACATCAGCGGCACCCTAACCGATGGTCGCCCTTTCCAAACCTATGCGCCGAATGATCCGGGCCTCGTGTCGCGTCTGTCGCAAAAGGGCGTGAATTTCTCGGCCAAAGCACCGAGTGAGGGAATGCCTTGGTATTTGGCCTTGCTTGTTAACTGGCTGCCTTTGATCGTCGTCATGGCCGCTTGGTTCTTCCTTTCGCGTCAAATGCAGGGCGCCAATGGCCGCGCCATGGGCTTTGGCAAGTCGAAAGCCAAATTGCTGAATGAAGCGCATGGCCGCGTGACCTTCTCCGATGTGGCTGGCGTGGATGAAGCCAAAGAAGATTTGGAAGAAATCGTCGAGTTCCTTCGCGACCCGCAAAAATTCCAACGTCTCGGTGGACGTATTCCGCGTGGCGTGTTGCTCGTTGGACCTCCCGGTACCGGTAAGACCTTGCTGGCGCGCGCGATTGCGGGCGAGGCGAATGTTCCTTTCTTCACGATCTCGGGTTCGGACTTCGTCGAAATGTTCGTCGGCGTTGGCGCGAGCCGCGTGCGTGACATGTTCGAGCAGGCGAAGAAGAATGCGCCTTGCATTATCTTCATCGACGAAATCGACGCTGTTGGTCGCCATCGTGGTGCGGGCCTGGGCGGTGGCAATGATGAGCGCGAGCAAACGCTCAACCAATTGCTCGTCGAGATGGACGGCTTTGAAGCCAATGAAGGCATCATCTTGATCGCGGCGACGAACCGTCCCGACGTGCTTGATCCTGCGCTGTTGCGCCCAGGTCGTTTTGATCGCCAGATTGTTGTGCCTAATCCGGATGTGATGGGTCGCGAGAAGATTTTGCGCGTGCATGTTCGTAAAGTTCCACTGGCACCCGATGTCGATTTAAAGACGGTGGCACGCGGCACACCAGGCTTTTCGGGTGCTGATCTGATGAACCTCGTCAACGAGGCTGCCTTGCTGGCTGCACGCCGTGGCAAGCGTATCGTGACGATGAGCGAATTCGAAGACGCGAAAGACAAGGTGATGATGGGTGCGGAACGCCGCACGCTCGTCATGACCGAGGATGAAAAGCGTTTGACCGCTTACCATGAAGCAGGCCATGCGATTTGCGCCTTCAACGTGACGGCAACCGATCCGGTGCACAAAGCAACCATCATTCCGCGCGGTCGTGCGCTTGGTATGGTGATGCAATTGCCGGAACGCGATAAGCTTTCAATGTCGCTCGAACAGATGACCTCGCGTTTGGCCATTATGATGGGCGGTCGCGTGGCAGAAGAACTGATTTTCGGCCATGAGAAAGTAACCTCGGGTGCAGCATCCGACATCGAACAAGCCACGCGTTTGGCCCGTATGATGGTCACCAAATGGGGCTTCTCGCCCGAACTCGGCAATGTGTCTTATGGTGAAAATCAGGATGAAGTCTTTTTAGGCATGTCGGTGGCCCGGACGCAGAATGTGTCCGAAGCAACGGCGCAAAAGATCGACTCCGAAATTCGCCGTCTGGTGGAGTCGGGCTATGCGGAAGCGACCAAGATTTTGACCGATCGCAAGGATGATCTGGAAGCCCTTGCGCAAGGCTTGCTTGAATATGAGACGCTTTCGGGCGATGAGATCCATGATCTCTTAAAGGGCAAGCCGCCGGTTCGTGATAGCGGCGATGGCTCATCGGGTGGGCGTCCATCCGCTGCCGTGCCATCGGCGGGCAAAGGGCGTCCGCGGCAAGAGCCGGATGCCGGCATGGAGCCGCAGCCTTCGGCTTGACCATACTCAGCAACACCTATCCTGCAACGCCCGGCTCTGCCGGGCGTTTCTACATTCAGGGTTTGTTCAGAAGAATAGTGTTTGACTTAATCCGAAATAAGAATTGACCGCGCTCAGGCTTGGCCCAATGGCCGCCGGGATTTAAAAGCGGTTCATCATTTGAACGAGGCACAGTGTATGGCGCGTAAATATTTTGGTACCGATGGCGTTCGCGGCAAGGCCAATAAGATCATCACGCCGGATTTGGCGTTGCGCGTTGGGCAGGCAGCGGGCCTCGTGTTTCGCCGTGGCGAGCACCGAAACCGCGTCGTGATCGGCAAGGATACGCGGCTATCGGGCTATATGATCGAAACCGCGCTGGTCGCAGGCTTTACGTCGGTGGGTATGGATGTGCTGCTCTTAGGTCCAATGCCGACGCCTGCCGTCGCAATGCTGACGCGCTCGATGCGCGCCGATTTGGGCGTTATGATTTCTGCCTCGCACAATGCCTATGAAGACAATGGCATTAAATTATTTGATCCGGACGGGTTTAAACTCTCGGATGAAACGGAGCTTGAAATTGAAGCCTTGATTGATGGCAATCTTAATGAACGTCTAGCGTCTTCCGCTGCCCTTGGTCGTGCGAAGCGCATTGAAAGTGTTCATGCGCGCTATATCGAATTTGCCAAGCGGACGCTGCCGCGCACGATGGATCTGGACGGCTTGCGCATCGTGATCGATTGCGCGAATGGTGCCGCCTATAAAGTGGCTCCAGAAGCCTTGTGGGAATTGGGCGCTGAAGTGTTTCCGATCGGCGTCGAGCCCGATGGTTTCAACATTAACCGCGATGTCGGCTCTACCGCGCCTAATGCCGTCATCAATAAAGTACGCGAAATGCGCGCCGATATCGGCATTGCGCTTGATGGCGATGCGGACCGCGTCATCATCGTCGATGAAAAGGGCCAAGTGGTGGATGGCGACCAGTTGATGGCGGTGATTGCCAAAAGCTGGAAAGACGATGGCCGACTGACAAAGCCTGGTGTTGTTGCCACCATCATGTCTAACCTTGGTTTAGAGCGTTATCTTAGCGGTATTGGTTTAACGCTAGCACGCACAGCCGTCGGCGATCGTTACGTGCTCGAACATATGCGCGAACACGGGTTTAATATTGGTGGTGAGCAATCCGGCCATATGATCTTGTCGGATTACTCAACAACGGGCGACGGGTTGGTTGCCGCCCTGCAAGTACTAGCCATGGTGAAGAAGCTTGGTAAGCCTGTAAGCGAAGTATGCCATCTGTTTGATCCGCTGCCGCAGATCCTCAAAAATGTGCGCTATAAATCAGGCCAACCTTTGAAGGATAAACGCGTCGTGGAAGCCATTGCTTCGTCGACCGCAGTGCTTGGTGAGCGGGGACGTTTGGTTATCCGCCCATCGGGCACAGAGCCGGTGATCCGCGTGATGGCCGAAGGCGACGATCAAGCCTTGGTCGAGCGGGCGGTTAATGATGTGGTGGCCGCCCTGGGGCAGGTAGCAGCTTAACCGCTTCCTGATAGAAGACCGAATCTTTTTATCCCCAAACCGACATTTGTCGATTGACGGAACACATCCGTCCGCGTATCTCCATCAGCGGGACACCTCTCCCCAACGAGAGGCGCCCATCTGTGAGGATGGAGAAAATGATGACACAGACCCTACCCGGCTTGCGGCCGGTTAACCCGCAATTTTCTTCCGGTCCCTGCGCCAAGCGCCCCGGCTGGACCCCTGACGCTCTTAAAAACGCATCCTTAGGCCGTTCGCATCGCGCGAAGGTTGGTAAAGCGCGTTTGAAGCGTGCGATTGATTTGACCCGCGAGATTTTGCAGGTGCCAGCGGATTACCGCATCGGCATTGTGCCTGCTTCCGATACCGGCGCCTATGAAATGGCGATGTGGACGATGCTGGGTGCACGCCCTGTCGATTGTCTGGCTTGGGAAAGCTTTGGTGAAGGCTGGGTGAATGATGCCGTTAAGCAATTAAAGCTTAAAGACACGCGCGTGATGAAGGCTGAATATGGCGCGCTGCCAGACCTCGCCGCGGTTCACCCCGATCACGATGTTTTGTTTACGTGGAATGGAACCACCTCCGGTGTGCGGGTTCCAAACGCCGATTGGATTTCGGCGGATCGCAACGGTCTTACGTTTTGCGATGCGACGTCTGCCGCTTTCGCCCAAGATCTGGATTGGCCGAAGCTCGATATCGTTACCTATTCTTGGCAAAAGGCATTGGGTGGCGAGGCCGCGCATGGCATGCTGATTTTAAGCCCACGTGCCGTTGAGCGCTTGGAGAGCTATACCCCTGCTTGGCCATTGCCCAAGATCTTCCGGCTGACCTCGGGCGGTAAGCTGATCGAGGGAATATTTTCTGGTGAGACGATCAACACGCCTTCGATGCTTTGCGTTGAGGATTATATCGATACACTTGAATGGGCGCAGTCGGTGGGTGGCCTCTCTGGCTTGATCGCGCGGTGCGATGCCAATGCTAAGGCCGTTGCCGATTTTGTGGCTGAAAAGCCTTTCCTTGACTTTCTGGCACGCGATCAAGCAACGCGTTCCAACACGAGCGTGTGTCTTGTTTTTTCAGATCCTGAAATCAAGGCGCTGACATCCGAGGCGCAAGCCAACTTTGCAAAGTCGGTTGCATCCTTGCTTGAAAAAGAAGGTGTTGGGCTGGACTTGGGGTCTTACCGTGATGCGCCTCCGGGCTTGCGCATTTGGTGTGGTGCAACCGTTCAAACATCCGATGTTGCGGCGTTGATGCCCTGGATTGAATGGGCCTATCGCACAGTCAAAGCGGGCCTCGTCAAAGCCGCTTAACGACCTCGTTTTTTAACGTCCTCTTTCGAGAGGACGTCTCCCTCCAATTCCCTTATCGCGCTTTTGCGCTTTGCACTTGAAAGATAAATTCTATGGCACCTCGTGTTCTCATTTCTGATGCTCTTTCTCCGGCCGCCATCGCTATTTTTAAAGAACGTGGCGTTGAGGTCGATTTCCAACCGGATCTTGGAAAAGATAAAGAAAAATTGGCTTCTATAATTGGCCAATATGATGGTCTAGCCATCCGCTCTGCGACCAAGGTTACGGAAAAAATATTGGCCAATGCGACGCAGCTGAAAGTGATTGGCCGCGCAGGTATCGGTGTTGATAATGTCGATATTCCTGCGGCTACTGCCAAGGGCGTGATCGTCATGAACACGCCGTTTGGTAATTCGATTACGACCGCAGAACACGCGATTGCGATGATGTTTGCTTTAGCGCGTCAAATCCCTTCAGCTGATGCATCAACACAAGCGGGTAAATGGGAAAAGAACCGCTTTATGGGCGTTGAAATTACCGGCAAAACCTTTGGTATTATCGGATGCGGAAATATTGGTGCGATTGTTGCGAATAGGGCCGTTGGCTTGCATATGCGCGTGATTGCTTATGATCCGTTTTTGTCACCCGAGCGGGCGATTGATTTGGGTGTCGAGAAAGTCGAGCTCGAAGAATTATTGGCCCGTGCCGATATCATTAGTTTGCATACTCCACTCACGGCGCAGACAAAAAATATTCTCTCTGCCGATAATTTAGCACGTACGAAAAAGGGTGTTCGGATCATCAATTGCGCGCGTGGGGGCTTGGTGGATGAGCATGCTTTGCGTGCCCTTCTAGATACGGGCCATGTCGCGGGTGCGGCTTTTGACGTGTTTGCCGAAGAGCCTGCAACATCTAATATTTTATTCGGTCATCCGAATGTCGTTTGCACGCCGCATCTGGGTGCTGCAACAACCGAGGCGCAAGAAAATGTCGCGCTGCAAGTGGCAGAGCAAATGTCTGATTATTTGGTTCGTGGTGCGATTTCAAACGCCGTCAATTTCCCATCGATTACGGCTGAGGAAGCGCCAAAGTTACGCCCCTTTATCGCGCTGGCTGAAAAGCTTGGCTCCTTCGCAGGCCAGCTTACGGATGGTGGCTTGAAAGAAGTGCGCATTACCTATCAAGGTGGTGTTGCCGCGCTAAAGATTAAAGCTTTAACAGCGGCTGCCATTGCTGGTGTGCTTCGTCCTGCTCTTCAAGATGTTAATGTGGTCTCTGCACCCGTTGTCGCAAAAGAGCGCGGCATTGTGATTGAAGAAACAGTGCGTGAAGGCGAGGGGGATTATGACTCGCTGATCACGCTGGAAGTGGTGACCGATGAGCTTGTTCGCTCGATCTCTGGTACCGTCTTCAATGATGGTAAACCCAGAATTGTTGATATTAAGGGTATCAAAATGGATGCCGAATTTGGTCCATCCATGATCTATGTGACGAATGAAGATAAGCCAGGATTCATTGGCCGTTTTGCATCCCTTCTCGGGAATGCGGGCGTTAATATCGCTACCTTTGCCTTAGGTCGCGACAATGAAGGTGGTTCTGCCATTGCACTTGTTGAAATTGACGGTGAAGCGCCGCCGCATATTCTGCAGGGTATTCAACGCTTGCCTGGTGTTAAGCAAGCGCGTGCCTTGGTTTTTTAAGGTCGCTCCTATCGGAAAATACGGATCAAGCTGGCTTTATTGGAGGCCGGCTTGTTTCCATGGATTGAGGCGACTTAGAGTACCATCCGCTTAACCCATCCATTCTTCGAAAAGGCTAATCGGGTTGAAGGTTAGCGGTATGAGCTGTGCCTCTGTTTCACCATCGGCGGTTGTCATTTCGGCATGATGTTTTTGCGCGAGATGCCGCATGCGTTGGTTATGGCTAAGGCATTGCATGCCTAATCTCGTGACCCCACGATTTCGCGCAGCGGTGATGATGCGCGAGAGCAATTGATCACCCAAGCCATGATCTTGATAGAGCTTTTCAACCGAAAAGGCCGTTTCTGCGCGCAGCGGCCATGTGCCGAATAAGATCCGTAATTCACCGGCCGCAATCAGTTGGGTTTCGTTGAAGGCGCCGTAAATAAGCGTGTCAGGACGGAGTGCGGTATCGACATAGTCATTGATATAGGTGTCCGACACGCTGCCACCGAACCGCGAATACCGCGATTCCGGATCGAGCCTCAGCAAATGCTCGCGGTAGGACGCGATGTCCATTGGCCATAAATGCCGAATAGAAAAACCTATATTGGACCCCGGGTTGACCGAAGCCGAGATTTGTTTGTCCCGGGTCTTTTGCATCAGACAGATATGATGCTGCATTGCACAAAATGCAAGTTGGTTGATGTATTTAAGTGAAACCATGCAAAAATGCATAGATATAAGGCTTTAAAACCATGCTTTTGGATTCTGTTGGGACGCCTTTTTTTGACGCGGGGGATGACAGAAAAGCTGGAACTTTAGCTCGTTGATCGGGTTGATCCGCCAGAGTATTTTGGGGAGAACCATTATGATCGGCTCGTTTGGTAATCTAATACGTACGGGCATTTACTATTCCATGCCGAAACTGGCTTTTCGCCTTCATCACATGCGCCACCATCACGATGAGATCGAGATGGATTTATTGCCGGCTTTGGTTGACCCCGAGCGGGAGGCCGTTGATGTGGGTGCCAATATTGGTCGCTACACGCTACCGCTCTCGCGCCTTGCGCGTCATGTCCATGCGTTCGAACCTCATCCACGCTTGGCCTATGTCTTAAGCGCGGCCTTGGACGACAATGTTAGTGTGCATCAAGTTCTTGTCTCTGATGAGCCGGGCGTATTGGAGCTGACGACCCCCATCATTGATGGTAAGCCTTCCGAAGGGATATCCCGTGTTGGCGGCTTTAATGACGGCGTAGCGCTTTCTGAGCTTCCGGTTGAAGCGGTAACATTGGATGAGCTAGCCGACCGCCCGATTGGCTTTATAAAAATCGATGTTGAAGGCCATGAACTCAATGTTTTGGAAGGCGCACGCGAATTGCTTGATCGCCAGCAGCCAATCATTCTCATCGAAGTGGAGGACCGACATCGTCCCCATGCCATTGCCTCGGTGCGCAGCTTTATGGAAGCTAAAAATTATTCAGGCTTTTTTGTTCATAGCGGTAAAATGAATCCGATCTCAGACCACAAACAAGAAATGCAAGATGATACCTTGTTGCAAGCGATAGAGTCTGGGCAGGATCGACGTACTGTGCCTTACGTGAATAATTTTATTTTTATTCCGGAGCGTGCGGATATTTCCGAAATCATCCATTCGTCCGACGTTATATTGGCGGCTATGCGTTAGTTTTCTGTACGGATTAGCAAGACGATTTTGATCCGTAAGGATCAATAGAACTGCTCATCGGTCCAAACCCTAATGGACCCTTGGAATGAGCGGCTATAGTTTTCTCAGTGCTCTCGGAAGTTTACTGATTTCTGAGGCTATGTAGGCCTGAGGCCTCTCGCAAAAAGGGAAATACCGAAAATGTTAAATGTATTTTTTTCGGCCTAATCGTTTCATTTTCGAATGCGTCTTTTGCGGTTTTTATCCCATCAAAGGATGACGTTGAGTGTGAATGGGCGCCTATCCGCCTTTTAAGTGATCATGGAGGATAAGATGGCGAGTTATACATACGCAGTGTTTGATAGCCTAGGTAATGTAAATGGGTTCAACGCAACGGGAAATTTTGTCGGCACTTCAAGCGCTAATCATGGCTACCTTAATAACAAGGGTGTCATAACCTATATTGAATGGCCGGGTGCAATTCATACCTTCCCAGTGGTTGTTAATGATTTTGGGACAGCTGCGGGCTTTTTCATTCCTAGATCAAGCGCGGGTGGTGGTTTTATTTTTCAGAATGGAATTTTTTCTGAGTTGCTTCTTCCGGATGCCACACAAATTCAACCCCACGCCATTAATAATTCTGGAGAAATTGTTGGAACTTTTTATGATGGTATCACAAATTACGGCTTTTCGATCATCAATGGTGTGGGCTCTGTTATCGAACCCCCTGGTTCGACCAGCAGTAGTGTTTTTGCCGTAAACGATCTTGGTGGTGTTGTTGGAACTTATGTCGATATGAACTTGGTCGAACATGGGTTCACCGATATCAACGGCGTTTTTAAAACTTTTGATATCCAAAATTCGACGGCGATTTATCCGAAATCTATCAATGATAGTGGTGAAGCTGTCGGCGTCTACGCCGATGGAAGTGGCCAATTGCATGGCTTTATTAATTTGCATGGAACGATCGAAACACTTGATCCTTTCGACTCAACAAGTACGGCCAATTTAGTTGTCAATAATTTTGGTGAAATTGTCGGGAGTTTTACGGATAGCATGGGGGATCATGGCTTCACGGATATTCGAGGTGCGATCAAAATTTTTGATACGCCAAATGCGGCAAACACCTATCTAAGGGCTGTCAATGACGAGGGGAAAGTCAGTGGATATTACATCGACTCAGATGGAATAGAGCATCTCTTCACAGCCTTACCAACCTTCATTCCAAATCTCACAAATGATCGTAATCATATCGATGCGAACCATCTTCTGAAAGCCGACGCGCAGCATGGCGTCCTTGCCAACGATATCAACCAACTAACGAATGATAGCCTCTGGGTGGTGGCGGTGAACAGTAGTGCCATCGCGGTCGATAAAACCCTCAATGGCCATTTTGGTGCGCTGACATTAAATTGGGACGGTAGCTATTCCTACAAGGCCGTCAATCAACAATTCCTGCCGCGTGACAGCATCGGAGTTGATAGCTTTTCCTATACGGTTAGCAATGGCGATGGCGCGACGTCAACCGCAACGCTGAGCATTGTGGCGATCCATAACGATCAGAAATATTTCGGCGGACAAGCTAACACACTGATTAACGGCCCCAACCTTCAGCATACCGTCTTGGATGGTGGAGCAGGTGGCAATACCGTTAATGCCGGCAATAAAGGTGCGGTTCTCATCGGCGGTCATGACGATATTCTAAAGGGGGGTAACGGATCTGATATTTTCGTCTTCTCGGGACAGTTCGGTTCCAACACGGTCAAGAATTTTGACGCTAACCATGATCTGATGCAGTTCGATCACGCGTTCTATTCAAGTGTGGTTGATGTTCAATCCCACGCGCATCAGGTAGGTGCCGACACGGTGATTGACGGCCTTGGTACCAATGATGTTACGCTCATAGGCACCCAACTAGCGAGCTTTCACTTTGATAACTCACATTTCCTGCTTGTCTGAGGTCGCGGCTCGGTCGGCGGAACATATGCAGGGTATTATTACAGCTAGGTATTAATATGACCCATTGGTGGTTGACGATCTTTTTTCTTATTGGCGATCAATGGATTTCCGGGGACCAATTGGACGGTTGGGCATCGCGATCATATGAGACATTTGAGGAGTGCGAAGAGCGTCGGCTCTTTGGAGAGCAGGAAGTTAAATCTCTCGTCATTCCATATAATTTCATATGGATTTGTAATGAAGGAATTCCTGCTAAGCATCTGTCCGTTTAGATGAATTTTTAATCAATTGCTTGAACTGCGACGTTAAAATTGGCGCTCCCAAGGCGGAGATTTGCCATTTCTTCCATTGCTGCTGATGCAATATCAATAACTTACAGCAGACCTATATGGCGTCAATGGGTGGCGAATTGTTCTACCCAATCAACCCCTTCGTGTTACTAAACACCTTATTGCTATAGGTATAAAGTAACGCTATTTCGTTTTTAGATGAGGTCTATTTGGCGTTTTTTGAAAGCCATTCCCTCATAAATGCGACTTCATTTTCCTGTGCCTTGATGACATCTTCAGCCAATTTACGGATTGCAGGGTCTTTTCCAAAGGCAAGCACTGTTTTAGCCATATCAATCGCACCTTGATGATGAGGTATCATCCCACGCACGAAATCAACATCTGGATTGCCAGAATATTCTATATCCATGTCCTGATGCATTTTATTCATGGCACCTGAATAGGCTTGGCTTGACGGACCTGTATCGCCTTTTGGTCCCATCTGCTCCATTGGGTTGGTTTGAGGCATTTGCATATGCTGATGTGTTGTGCCGTTTTGCTGTGCGACTACGGCGATAGTGCTGCCCACCATGAGCGAAAGCGCAACAGCGCCCTTTGTAATATGCTTCATCGGTCATCTCTCTCTCTTCGTGTTACGAAAGACCTTATTGCTATAGGTATAAAGTAACACACATCCCAGTCAGTGATGGTTTTTATGTGACCACCTGAAACGGAACCCCTACCTATTAGTAGTTTCGTTTCACTTGGCTTCGCCTGAACCCATCTCTCCGATAATCCGATAGGTGGATGCTCGGCTAATTCCCAATTGGTCAGCAATGGCACTTGCACCAAGACCTTGACCATATAACTCCAAGACCTGTTGCGATTTAGTTGCGATTTGATGGGTTAAAATTGGCGC
>JAPJMW010000188.1 GCA_026461505.1 Beijerinckiaceae bacterium | reverse complement strand
GGTTCGAACGGTTGAGCAATTCTTCCATTGTGGGGGCTAGAACGGTGGAACCGCGATAGATCGGCGTGTTTACAAAACCGAACTGTTCCGATGGATCTCGGCCTGCATAAACGAGTTTTGTGCGATCGGAGAGACCGGCGAGGGTTTGGGGTGTCATCTTTTTCATGGCTTTTGATCCCGGATCGCAAGGTGGAATTGTCACTATAGGACGTCGATTTGGTAGGCTCGTCAAGAAATTGCACAAAAAAGTGGCGTGTTGCCGCCTTAATCCACTTGACCAACGGACCAAAGTCAAATGGTATATCAGCTATGCCTAAGTGGCATGGAACCGTTTTGCCTTTATCAATTGGCGTCGGTTTGGTCATTCGAACTGGAGAGATCCTATGAAGAAAATTATTGCTGCGGCTGTTGTTGCCGCCGCCTCATTCGGGCTTGTAACGGCCGCTAGCGCCGGTACGCTCGACAATGTGAAGGCCAAGGGCCAAGTGGTTTGCGGTGCAAACCCTGGTACGGCCGGCTTCGGTGTGCCTGATCAAAAGGGCAACTGGACGGGTCTCGATGTTGATTATTGCCGCGCGATTGCAGCTGCCATTTTCAATGATCCGACGAAGGTAAAGTTTGTTCCGCTGTCATCGAAGGATCGCTTTACGGCGCTCGCTTCGGGTGAAGTCGACGTGCTTATCCGTAACTCAACCTGGACGATGTCGCGCGAAACAACGCTCGGCGTGATCTGGGCCGGCGTTAATTTCTTCGACGGTCAGGGCTTCATGGTAAACAAGAAGCTGAACGTGAAGTCGGCTAAGGAATTGGCTGGTGCGACCATTTGCGTGCAACAAGGCACGACGACGGAATTGAACCTCGCCGACTTCTTCCGCTCGAACAAGATGGAATATAAGGTTGTGACGCTCGGCACTTCGGAAGAAGCGCTCAAGGCCTTCGATACTGGCCGTTGCGATGCATACACCACCGACCGTTCGGGCCTTGCAGCTGATCGTCTTTCGATGTCGAAGCCTGACGACAACGTCATTCTTCCTGAAATCATCTCGAAAGAGCCACTCGGACCATTGGTTCGCCAGGGCGATGACCAGTGGCTCAACCTTGTGAAGTGGGTTCACTTTGCGCTGTTGACGGCTGAAGAAGATGGCATCACTTCGAAGAATGTTGACGAAAAGCTGAAGTCGGATGATCCGGAAATCAAGCGCGTTCTCGGAACCGAAGGCAAGTTCGGCGAGTCCCTCGGCCTTTCGAACGCTTGGGTTGTTCAGATCATCAAGGGCGTCGGCAATTACGAAGAAATTTTCGAACGTAATGTCGGACCAAACACGCCAATCCAGTTGGCCCGTGCGTCTAACGCGCTTTGGTCAAAGGGCGGCTTGCAATACGCACCACCAATTCGCTAATCGAAGCATCGCCGGCGGAGACTTTGTTCTCCGCCGGTTTTTTTATTAATCGATTTAAAGCCAAGGGAGCGTGCAGCTATGAGCGTCGTTAATGGTGGACGCCCATCAGAAGCAAAGGTCGTTTTTTATAACGATCCGCGCATACGCAGCCTGTTTTTTCAGCTTGTGCTTCTTGCTTTGATCGTTGCTCTGTTTTGGTTTGCCTATGACAATACGGTGGCCAATTTAAAGAAGCGCAATATTGCGCAGGGCTTTGGCTTTTGGAATGTCGAAGCCGGTTTTGATATTAGTCAAACGCTTATTTCCTACAGTGCCGCATCGTCTTATGGCCGCGCCTTTTGGGTAGGCCTTCTCAACACTCTGCTTGTATCCGGTGTCAGCATTGTTCTTGCCACCATATTGGGTGTTGTGATTGGTATTTTACGTCTCTCCAAAAATTGGCTGATTGCGAAGCTCGCTACCGTTTATGTCGAAATTTTCCGCAACGTGCCTTTGCTGCTGATCCTCTATTTTTGGTATCGCGGGGTTTTGGGGCTTCTACCTGAGCCAAAAAATTCGATCATTTTCCCAGGGCATATTTTGCTTAATACGCGCGGGCTTTTAACGCCGCGTCCTGTGTTGGGAGACGATTTTATCTATCCGTTTGTCGCGTTTGTTGTGATGGTATTGATTGCCATCGGCCTGTCTGTTCGCGCAAAGCGGGTCCAAGAGAGCACGGGCGTACGACCTAAGACGGGTTGGCTCTCGTTTGGTCTGATCGTGCTTGTGCCGTCAGTGATTTTTATTCTTATCGGCGCGCCATTAAGTTTCGATATTCCTGTGCAAGGTCGTTTTAATGCGTCGGGCGGCATGTCGCTTGCGCCTGAATTTGTTTCCATGGTGATAGGGCTTACAACCTACACAGCAGCTTTCATCGCTGAGAATGTGCGTGCTGGTATTCTCGCCATTTCCAAAGGCCAGACGGAAGCGGCACAATCTTTGGGTTTAAGCCACGCCCAGTCCATTCGCCTTGTGATCATGCCGCAGGCCTTGCGTGTGATCGTGCCATTGCTCAATAGCGAATATTTGAGCTTGACGAAAAACTCCTCGCTCGGCGTTTCGATCGGTTATCCGGACCTTGTGAGCGTGTTTACAGGCACGGTGCTTAATCAAACGGGACAGGCGGTTGAAATGGTCTCTGTGACCATGTTGGTCTATCTGACCTTAAGTCTTTTGACGTCCGGCTTTATGAATTGGTTCAATCGCCGCGTGGCCTTGGTGGAGCGCTGATATGACAACCAGTGCCGAAGTGCATTTCGTGCGTTCACAATTTAGCGAGCCATCGCCGCCGCCTATGCGGACATCGGGGATCGTGCATTGGTTACGCGAAAATCTTTTTTCGTCGGTACTGAATTCTGTCGTCACCTTATTGATCGTGTTCGGTCTTTATAAAATTATTCCTGGGCTCGTTGATACGCTGATCATCAACGCCGTTTGGGTTGCAAACGATAGTAAAGCCTGCGTTGCTGATGTGGTTGGACATCCGGTTGGGGTGTGTTGGGGCTTTGTTGCCGCGCATTGGGATTATTTCGTTTTCGGTCAATATCCGGAGACAATGCGCTGGCGGCCTGAATTGTTTTTTGCGCTCGAAGTCATCGGTCTTGCTTGGCTCTTGGTCCAGCGCATCCCGCGCAAAGATCTGGGCATGATTTATTTCTTTATCGTGTTCCCGATTGTTAGCTACTGCCTCTTATCCGGCTCTGAAACCCTTGGCCTTCCGATTGTTCAAACGCATTATTGGGGCGGATTTTTGGTCTCGATTGTGATCGGGACGGTTGGCATTGTGATATCGGTTCCGCTCGGCATTATTTTGGCGCTTGGTCGTCGTTCGCATATGCCAGTTGCGCGTTCGAGCAGTGTCGTGGTGATCGAATTTATCCGCGGTGTGCCGCTGATCACCGTGTTGTTTATGGCCAATGTGATGTTCCCGCTCTTTGTGCCGGAAGGCTGGCGGCCTGACTCGCTCCTGCGCGTTCTCGTTGGTGTTGCCTTGTTCTTCTCGGCCTATATGGCGGAGACGGTGCGCGGCGGTTTGCAAGCCATTCCGCGCGGACAATATGAAGCAGCCCAAGCATTGGGCCTTGGCTATTGGCAGATGATGATCAAGATCATTTTGCCGCAGGCGTTGAAAATCGTCATTCCGGGCATCGTGAACAATTTTATCGGCCTTTTGAAAGACACAACGCTTGTCGCCATCGTCAACATCTTTGACTTTTTGAAAGTCATTGAAGCCAGCTTAAACGATCCGGTGTGGCGGACATCCGGCATGCCATTCGCCGGATATTTGTTTGCGGCCATCGTCTATTTCATTCTCTGCTACGGCATGGCGCGGTATTCGATGTCCGTCGAACGCCGCCTTGCAACCGACAATCGACATTAGGGAGTTCTCATCATGAGCGCTGAACGACCCCTCGGCTTAAAACCCGGCCAACTCAAGCATGAGAATGCGATTGAGATTACCGGAATGAATAAATGGTTTGGCGCGTTCCACGTGTTGCGCGACATTGATCTCACGATTAAACGCAGTGAACGCGTGGTTGTGTGCGGACCGTCGGGTTCCGGAAAATCAACGCTGATCCGCTGCATCAATCGGTTGGAAGAGCATCAAAAAGGCTCGATCATCGTCGATGGCACGGAGCTGACGGCGGACGTTAAAAAGATCGATGAAATTCGCCGCGACGTTGGCATGGTGTTTCAGCATTTCAATTTGTTTCCGCATCTGACGATTTTGGAAAACCTGACGCTCGCGCCGATTTGGGTCAAGAAAATGCCCAAGAAGGACGCCGATGAAATCGCGATGCATTATTTGAAGCGCGTCAAAATTCCAGAGCAAGCCAATAAGTTTCCGGGGCAGCTTTCAGGCGGTCAGCAGCAACGCGTCGCTATTGCGCGGTCGCTGTGCATGAGCCCCAAGATCATGCTGTTCGATGAGCCCACTTCCGCGCTCGATCCTGAAATGGTGAAGGAAGTTTTGGACACGATGGTGTCCTTGGCGGAAGAAGGCATGACCATGATTTGCGTTACCCATGAAATGGGTTTCGCGCGGCAGGTCGCCAATCGCGTGATCTTTATGGATCAGGGACAGATTGTTGAAGCCAATACGCCGGATGCGTTCTTTAAGAACCCGCAACACGAACGCACCAAATTGTTCTTAAGCCAGATCCTTCACTAGGCTTTAGCGACCGGACAATCGGCTCTTGCGCCCCATTCGGCCCAAGAGCCGTCATAGAGCGCTTTGGCGGGATGTCCGACGCTCTCAAGAGCGAGCGCGAGGATGGCAGCCGATACACCTGAGCCGCAGCTTGTGATGATCGGTTGGGCGATATTGACGCCCGCCTTGGCAAAGGCCTCACGCAGTTCCGGCGCAGGTTTCAGCTTACCGTTGGATACAACATCCCCGAATTGAACATTGAAGCTGCCAGGCATATGGCCTGACGCCAGACCCGGACGCGGCTCTGGGGCCTCGCCCCGAAAACGATCAGCGGGACGCGCATCAACGATTTGGGCCGCGTTGCTTTCGAGCGCTTGCTTGACGAGTGCAAGGTCGGCCACGCCTTCGGATTTAAAGGCGGGATGAAAGGTCTTTTTAGGCTTTACCGATTTCGCATCTGTCCAGTCTTTGTCTTCGGCTCGCCATTTGGGCGCGCCACCTTCCAAGATCGAGACATTGGCGGCTCCCATGGTGCGAAAAGTCCACCAAACGCGCGCGGCGGCAAAGAGGCCTGCTCCATCATAAACGACAATATGGTCTTTATCCGAGATGCCCATTGCGCCAACCGTTTCTGCAAAGAAAGCGGGTGAGGGCAACATATGGGGCAGGGGATTTGATTGATCGGCAACCGCATCAATATCAAAATGAACGGCACCCGGAATGTGGCCAAGCGCGTATTCAGCTTTGCCATCGCGGTTCATGGTCGGAAGATACCAGCTCGCATCGATGATCGACAGATCGGCATCGTGGAGATGTTCGGCAAGCCAATCGGTTGTGACAAAAAGTGGCGTGGTCATGGCGTTTCTTTCTTCAGGCGAAGGCTATGCGGACGCGACGATTGATTTTTCCCTTTTTCTCAATCGCCGTGATCGTGACTTTTCCGATTTCCGAGGTGTGGTGCACATGGGTGCCACCGCAAGGCTGAAGGTCTAACCCTTCAATCTCCACCAATCGGACGCGACCCGTACCCATAGGCGGTTTAACCGACATGGTTTTGACGAGACCCGGATTGGCTTCGAGCTCCTCGTCGCTGATCCATCGATACGATACGGCCGCGTGCTGATCGATGCGGCGGTTCAGCTCTGCCGTTAATTCGTCTCGATCAAGGCCCGCATCGGGAATGTCGAAATCGAGACGGCCTTCGCCATCGCCCACCGATCCACCGGTTACCGGATAGGGTAGTACCGTTGTGAGGAGATGCAGCGCCGTATGGATCCGCATCCGCTGGAAGCGTTTGGTCCAGTCGAGCATCAGAGTGACGGTATCGCCCAGCTTTGGCAGCGTCGAATTCTCGGCGGGCACATGAACGATGTCGGATTTGACTTCGCCATATACCGTTGTTGCGATCGTGATCTCGGATCCGTCAGCCAAGCGCATGATGCCCGTGTCGCCCGGTTGCCCGCCGCCTGTGGCGTAGAAGACGGTTCGATCCGTCACAATGCCGCCGCGTTCATTGATGGCGGTTACGAGGGCCGAGCATTCCTTGAGGTAGGCATCGTCACGAAACAATAAGTCAGTTGGCATTATAGGAAATCCGGTTGGATAGAGGATTGGCGCTCAAGCCATGCAGGCACCGGCAAGTGCTTTGAACGTAAAAACTCGGGGTTGTAGAGCTTGGAGGCATAGCGCGATCCGCCATCGCAGAGGATCGTTACAATCGTATGGTCCGGACCCAGCTCTTTGGCGAGACGTATGGCGCCTGCAACATTGACGCCGGATGATCCGCCAAGGGAAAGCCCTTCATGTTCCAAAAGATCGAAAGTCATCGGTATCGCTTCGCTATCGGGGATTTGGAAAGCGATATCAATCGGTGCATTTTCTAAGTTCTTCGTAATACGGCCTTGTCCTATCCCTTCGGTAATCGAGGATCCTTCGGATTTGAGCACGCCAGTTGTGTAGAAGGAAAAGAGCGCTGCCCCCATAGGATCGGCCAAGCCAATCTTAATCGTGGGATTGTAGTTTTTCAGGCCGATGCCGGTTCCGGCTAAGGTTCCGCCCGTGCCGACCGCGCAAATGAACCCGTCAATCTTACCATCCGTCTGCGCCCAGATTTCCGGCGCTGTGGTATCGATATGGCCCTGACGATTGGCGATATTATCGAATTGATTGGCCCAAATCGCGCCATTCTTTTCGGTTTTAACCAATTTTTCTGCTAAACGACCGGAAAGCTTCACGTAATTATTAGGATTGGCGTAAGGAACGGCGGGAACTTCGATCAGTTCCGCTCCCATTTGCCGGAGTGCGTCTTTCTTCTCGATGGATTGCGTTTCCGGGATAACGATAACGGTTTTCAAGCCGAGCGCGTTGGCGACCAGCGTTAAGCCGATGCCCGTATTGCCTGCCGTACCCTCCACGATGGTCCCGCCGGGGCGTAATTCCCCTGAGGCCAAGGCGTGACGGATCATCGCAAGTCCCGCCCGATCTTTCACCGATCCGCCCGGATTCATGAACTCGGCCTTGCCTAAAATGGTGCAGCCCGTGAGCTCAGACGCCCGCTTTAGCCGGATGAGAGGCGTATTTCCGATGGCGTCGATAACGGTGTTGACGGTTTTCATAGTCAATTTTGCTCATGCTAGGCAGTTGGCGGCCGAATCAACGGTCTGTTAACCGAATGTATAAGGTGCGCCAATAAGACGCCTGTAAATTTATCGGAACAATTTTTATTGTAAATCAATCCAGTCTTTGGATGATTCCGTAGGAATGCCGTGGTTTCTTGGTTGGAGCAGTCGAATTGACCTTAGCATCTAACATGACAGATGAAGACGGCGCCCTCAACGCCTTACTTGCAGGATATGCTGCGGGCCAATTGCCTGCGCCTTTGCATGGGTTGATTGCCGCGCATTTGATGATGAAGCCTGATAATCGCGGTTTTGTCGAAGCGATGGAAGTTTTGCATTCGGATGCGATTGTAGCGGCTGAGCCTGCTCCGCTCTCGCGTCGTGATGAAATGCTCAATCGGATTTTTGCGCAACCCGTTGATGTTCCTAAAGAACGAATTTCGAACGCTGATGATGTTGTGCCGGAGCCGATTGCAGCTATCGTTGGTTCGGATTTATCCAAACTGAAGTGGCGCACGCGGCTACCCGGTTTGAAAGAATATGCGCTTAAGGATCCTTCCGGATGTGAGGCATTGCTGCTTTGGATTAAGGCTGGTCGTACCATGCCGTCCCATACCCATGAAGGCACTGAAATTACGCTCGTGTTGAAGGGCGCTTTCAGCGATGGAAGCCAGCATTATGCGCGCGGCGATATTGCGATTGCCGATGGAGATGTGAACCATCGTCCAAAGGCCGATCAGGATGAAGACTGCATTTGTTTTGTCGTCAATGACGCACCGTTGCGTTTGACGGGCCCTTTTGGTCGGATTTTCCAGAACTTCGTCGGATATTGATGTGACAGAGACCTATCGAGCCTCAGCATCAGATGGGGTAGCGTGGGTAACGGGGGCCAGCTCAGGCATCGGGCGTGGCACCTGCGTTGAATTAGCGCGTCGTGGCTATACGGTAGTTGCAACCGCGCGGAGAATGCCCGATCTCGAAACGCTTGTAGCGGAGGCTGAGGGTCTCGCAGGGCGTATCATTCCAGCCATTGGCGATGTGACGGATGCCGCAGGCATTTCCGCACTTGTCGAAAGCATCGAACAACAGCATGGCGAAATCGTGTTGTGCTTTCTGAATGCGGGGATTTATTTCCCGCTGCGCGCTGCACCTTTTGACGCGGACGGTTTTCGAAAAACCTTCGACGTGAATGTGTATGGCGTGATCAATTGCTTGTCGGCGATTTTACCAAGAATGACGGCGAGGAAACGCGGGCAACTTGCGTTTAACGCTTCCGTTGCCGGCTATGGTGGGCTGCCGCGTGCGGGGGCTTATTCGGGCAGCAAGGCCGCTTTGATTGCGATGGCTGAGAGCCTGAAATTTGATACGGATCTTTTGGGAATTACCTTGCAAGTGGTCAATCCCGGCTTTGTCGAGACGCCGCTCACGGCTTTAAACGATCACCCTATGCCTTTCCTGATGAAGCTTGATGAGGCGTCACGGCGCATTTGTGATGGTTTCGAAAAAGGCGGATTTGAAATTACCTTCCCGCGCCGTTTCGCCTTCATCCTCAAGGCGCTTAACATGCTTCCTTATTCGGCCTATTTCGCCGTTGTGGCGAAGATGACGGGTTGGGGTGAGGCAAATGCAAGCAAGCCTTAATTCGATTAGGCTTTCGCGTAAATAATTTGCCTGACATCAATATTGCCTGCGCGAAATCCCGCTTCACAATAGGCTAGGTAATATTCCCACATGCGGCGAAACCGTTCGTCAAAACCCAAGGGCGTCAATTCGGGCCATGCTGCTCGGAATTTATCGCGCCAAGCCGAAAGTGTATCGGCATAATCAACGCCAAAGACGCGTTCGTGCTTGATCGCCATGCCGACCTTCTCACCCAGCTTTTTCATGATGGATGGCGAGGGCAACATGCCGCCCGGGAAGATGTAACGGCGAATGAAATCAACCTCCAAGCGGTAGGAGTCAAAAAACCGATCTTGAATGGTAATCACTTGAAGGCCTGCAACGCCTGATGGCTTTAACCTTTCGGAGAGCGTGTTGAAATAAACAGGCCAAAATTGTTCGCCTACGGCTTCAAACATTTCAATTGATGCTATGCGATCATAAAGGCCTTTTTCATCGCGATAGTCTTGAAATTTGATTTCAACTTTTTCGTTTAAACCCGCTTCAAACATTCTTTTTTTGGCGAAGTCATATTGTTCTTGCGAGATGGTCAGGCCTGTTACGTTGCAGCCGATTTCTTTGGCTGCATATTCGGCAAAGCCGCCCCAGCCGCAGCCGATTTCGAGCACGGAATGGCCGGACTGAATGTTGGATTCGCGCGCTAGCGCCGCGTATTTGTTTTGCTGGCCTTGATAGAGATCTTTGCCTTCCGCTGTGAATAATGCGGAGGAATAGGTCATCGATGGATCGAGCCATTTTGTATAAAAGGCGTTACCTAAATCATAATGCGCGTGGATGTTTTTACGCGATCCCGATTTGGTGTTTCGGTTCAACCAATATTTGAACAATTGCCAATAACGAATGATCGGCTTGTCGGCGAGCATCGCTGAAATAAGATGATGATTGGCGCAAAAGAGAAGGAGGAAGGTTGTCAGATCTTTCGTTGTCCATTCGCCACGAAGGAAGGATTCAGCGATACCAATATCGCCTGATGAAAACATTCTTTTGGTGAAAGCATAATCATGCATCACCATTTCGGCATTCGGGCCGGGTTCAGTGCCGCCAAAGGTAAAGATTCGATTATCCGGTAGGGTCACCGTCAGCGTTCCTACCTCAAGGCGGCAAGCGAAACGCAAGGCCTGACGAACCAGAAACGGCAGGTCATCGGTATGCTTTCCTACCGTCTCATGGGTGAGGTGTAAGGCGGCCGTTTTTTCTAACGGTGTATCCAACATGAGTGTCTCTTTTACCAATGTATTTCGAGCGAAACGGAGCGGGTCATTTGTCCCCTGGAAGACCAATTTTCGGCGGTGCTGGGGGACGAGGAACAAGACGCATTCCTTTTACCCAAAGCCAGAACGCTTCAATATGAATTCCGACGATAATCTTGAGGGTAAGAAGCGGCATCGTCAAGCACAGCCAGAGCAGCTTTTGCGTATTTAAGGGCTGCTGAACGCCATGAAAGCTTGCGGCTAATACAGGACCCTCTTCGTCTTTCACCAATATACGGACGGCAATGGATTGATCGGGTGGGTGCACCCGAAAAAAATACGTCATGGTGAGTGCGTTGAAAGGTGAAACATAAAAGCGCTTGGCGCGTTCTTGCCGCAAGCCGGAGAGGGTGAGCATGCCAGCCTCCACGGGCTCGACATAGGTGTGCATTTGGCCGAACGTGTTGCGGACTTCATACAGCACGCCCTTCAACTCGCCATTCGATCCATAGCCGAAATAGACGGATAGAGGATTAAACACATAACCAAGGATGCGCGGGTAACAGAGCAGCATGATTTTGCCGCCTGCCAGATCAATACCTGCGGATTTGAAAAGCTCTGTCGCATAGATCGATAGCGATGTGCCATCACGTGGGCCATGATCGCGCTCGTGGAGGCTTAAGAGATTAAACCGATTGATCGAGAAAAACGGGCTGAGGCGATTGGCGTCATTGAGTTTGGCGAGGTCGATCAGAATGGAAAAGACGCCATAAGAAAAGCGGTGTTGAACGGGCTTCATCCGCGCATGCATCACGGGGCCTACGTAAAAGCACGCCGCTGCCTTAGGCGGGATGAATTCCCCCGCCTTAGCCGCTTTCATTCGGCGGCCTCGACATAGGCTGGCATCGGACGCCAACCGGGGAGGGCGCCCAAGCGTTCCGCGACATCAAGGCCGGATTTCAACCCGTCCTCGTGAAAGCCGTGTTTAGCCCACGCACCACAGAACCATGCCCGGTTGCGACCTTGAATAGTTTCTAGCTTGGGTTGCGCATCAATAGCCGCGCCATCGAACTGCGGATGGTCATAAACATAGCGCCCGAAAGTGAGGTGTTCGGCGGGCGGTTCAGGCGGGTTGAGCGTCACAAAGATCGGACGCGATGGATCGATACCTTGAAGTCTGTTCATCCAGTAGCTCACGCACAGATCGGCGCTTCTGTCTTTGCCTTGGATCACATTCCATGAACCCCATGCCCTTTTGCGTTTTGGCATCAGGCTTTGGTCGCGGTGCAGATAGACCGTGTTGGGCTTATAGGCGATGGCGCCAAGCACAGCGCGCTCTTGGGGGGAGGCGTCGGCCAGCATCGCCATGGTCTGATCGGTATGAGAAGCGAAGATGACCCCGTCAAAAGTCTCAGTTGAACCATTTTCTAAGGTAAGGGTGACGTGATC
>JAPJMW010000187.1 GCA_026461505.1 Beijerinckiaceae bacterium | reverse complement strand
CAGATCACGCAGCTGCTCCATCGGTTGCAGGCCGTCGGAATCGATGCCGTTCAGACACGCGAGCCCGGCGGTTCAAAGGGCGGGGAAAGAATTCGGTCGCTTATTTTAGAGGCTGGCCAATCTCGGTTTGATCCTTTGACGGAGACCTTGCTGTTTTACGCGGCGAGAAATGATCATTTAGAGCATCTCATTCGACCTTCGCTTCAGGCTGGGCAATGGGTAATTTGTGATCGGTTTTCCGACTCAACCCGAGTCTATCAAGGTGGTGCGGAAACGCTTGACACGTCAGTTCTCGACCAGCTCGACGGTTTAGTCGTTCGTGATACTCAACCAGACCTGACGCTGATCTTGGATTTACCTGCGGAGATTGGACTTGCCAGAGCCCATGCGCGTCGCGGCAAAGCAGCCGCTGCCGATGGGTTCGAGGCGGAAGCTATTGAGTTTCATCAAGGGCTTCGCGAAGGCTATCTTGCGCTTGCACGTACTTTTTCCAAACGCTGTGTCGTTATTGATGCGACTGGTACGATTGATGAGATAGCAAAGCGAATTTGGTCTATCGTCTCCGAACGGTTTTTAACCGCCAACACGAAGCAGCAGAATGGCTGAGGATTTATCCATAGAATTGGATCGTTTTGGCACCTCTCGGCATCCGCGAGAGGGCGAGGTGTTGTTTGGCCATCAACGGGAAGAGGCGCAATTTCTGAACGCCTATCAATCGGGACGCATGCCGCATGCATGGCTTATTTCGGGTCCGGATGGAATTGGAAAAGCCAGTTTTGCTTACCGGGCCGCGCGGTTTATCTTGTCGCACCCCGATCCGAAGGCGGAGGCTGTTCAAGGGGCCATCGCGCTCGATAGTCGATTTGACCCAGGCGTTGGCCGTCGTATTTCGGCGAAATCACATGGCGATTTGCTCACAATTTGCCGTGAAATTGAACCTGGCAAAAAGACCATTCCGACGGAAATTAAAGTCGATCAAATCCGTAAAATGATTCAATTTTTTGAAACAACAGCGGGTGAGGGCGGCTGGCGCATCGCGATCATCGACACGATGGATGAGTTGAACCGTTCGGGGGCGAATGCTTTACTGAAGCTGATCGAGGAACCACCGCCGCGTTCTTTGTTTTTTATGATTACAAGCGCACCAGGGCGGCTCTTGCCAACCATCAGGTCTCGCTGCCGTGTGTTATCTCTACGTCCTTTGAAAGAAGCCGAAATCGTCGAGGCCTTGCGCGCCCAGCCTAGTCCGCCAAGCCAAGCGGTAGCGCTACAAGCAGCTCGTCATTCCGGTGGTTCGGTTAAGACGGCGTTGAAATTGATGGATCCGGCGACCCTTTCGATCATTGAGCATGTTGAACAGGTTTTGCAGCGGCTACCCGCTCTCGATCGGGCGGAATTGTTACAGATGGCTGATGGTTTGGTAGGCCGCGAACGCAGCAACGACTATCAAACCGTTATTGAAACGGTTCAAAACTGGCTTGCGGAGCAATGTCGGCTTCGCGCAGGTGAGGGCGGGCATCGGCTTGCACCCTTAGCAGAGGTATGGGAGAAGAGCGCGCGTATGGCGGATGAAACGGATCGGTATAATTTGGATCGTCGACCCTTTTTGCTGTCGCTATTCGCCGATCTTTCCGAAGCGGTACGCCTGTCGAACGGCATATCATAGGGCAGGTCGGGTATTTCCGGTTTGGTTTTAAGGATGAATGGGTATGACGGATCGGGAAAAATTTTATATCACCACGGCCATATCCTATCCCAATGGTCGGCCCCATATCGGCCATGCGTATGAGCTGATTGCGACCGACGCCATTGCCCGTTTCAAACGACTCGATGGAGCCGATGTTTTCTTTTTGACTGGTACCGATGAGCACGGCCAGAAAATGCTTCAAACAGCGGCGAAAGAAGGCATGACGGCGCTTGAATTAGCCGACCGCAATGCCGCCGTATTTCGCGCGATGGGGCAGGCGCTTAATGCGTCGAACGATGATTTTATTCGCACGACCGAAGAGCGCCATAAAAAGGCCTCTCAGGCGATTTGGAATCGCATGGTCGAGGCGGGGGATATCTATAAGGATTCCTATGCCGGTTGGTATTCGGTGCGGGATGAAGCCTATTTTGCCGAGGATGAAACAGTGTTGGGTGGCGATGGTATTCGTCGCGGCCCGACCGGAACGCCGGTCGAATGGGTCGAAGAAGAGAGCTATTTTTTCAAATTATCGGCCTATCAAGACCGCTTACTCGCTCTTTATGAAAGCCAGCCGGATTATATCAGCCCGCCTGAGCGCCGTAATGAAATCACGAGTTTTGTGAAATCGGGGCTGCGCGACTTGTCCGTCAGCCGCACGACCTTCGATTGGGGTATTCCATTTCCCGGCGACCCGAAACATGTGATGTATGTTTGGGTGGATGCGCTTACGAACTATATCACGGCGACGGGTTGGCCGGATGAGAACGCGCCGCGGGCGAAATTTTGGCCTGCCAATGTGCATATTATCGGTAAGGATATTGTTCGCTTCCATACCGTCTATTGGCCTGCGTTTTTGATGTCGGCTGGTTTACCTTTACCGCATCGCGTTTTTGGCCACGGGTTCTTGTTCAACCGCGGCGAGAAAATGTCGAAATCCGTTGGCAATGTGATTGATCCGTTCACCTTGGCCGAGCATTACGGCGTCGATCAATTGCGGTATTTCTTCCTGCGCGAAGTACCCTTTGGCCAAGATGGCAATTACTCGCATGAAGCCATCGTTAACCGCATCAATGCCGATCTTGCCAATGATCTCGGCAATTTGGCACAGCGGTCGCTTTCCATGGTCGCTAAAAATCTCGATGGCAAAATGCCAACAATGGGCGATCTCAGCGATGCCGATCAAGCGATGTTAGCTGATACCTATGCGCTTCCAGCGCGTTCACGCGCCGCGATGAAGGATTTTGCATTGCACACGATGCTGGCCGATATTTGGCGGGTGGTGGCCGATGCCAATCGTTATTTTGCGTCAGAGGAACCGTGGGCGAAACGCAAGACCGATCAGACACGGTTTGAAACGATCTTGGCGGTGACGCTCGAGGTTTTGCGCGTGGTCGGAATAATGGCTCAACCCGTTATGCCTACTGCATCGGCAACCTTATTGGACCTCGTTGGCTCAACGCACGAAGCGCGTGCGTTTGCCCATGCTTCGTCACATCATGCTGTTCCGGCCATGACCGCGCTACCATCGCCTCAACCCGTCTTTCCGCGTTATGTTGAAACCGAAGGCGACGCGACCAATTGAATGAGCCGCACGCCATGATTGTCGATAGCCATTGTCACCTCGATTTCCCCGATTTTGAAACGGAGCGGGATAGCATCGTTCAACGCGCGCATGATGGTGGCGTGGGGACAATGTTGACGATTTGCACGGAAGTCGGACGGTTTGAGCCGATCAAACGCATTGCTGAAACTTATCCCACCATTTGGTGCACCGTCGGCACACACCCGATGCATGTCAATGAAGAGCCGGATATTGCGTTAGAAACCTATCTAACACTATCCGAGCATCCAAAATGCGTCGGTATTGGCGAGGCAGGCCTCGACTTCCATTACGATACGGTTCCGCGTGAGTTAGCCGACCGCGTCTTTCGAACGCAGATTACAGCCGCCCGCCTTACCGGTTTACCGTTGGTCATCCATTCCAGAAATGCCGACGAAGCCATGATTGCGGTACTTCAGGATGAAATGGGGAAGGGCGCGTTTAAAGCGGTTCTTCATTGCTTCTCTTCAGGACCAGACTTAGCCAAAGCGGGTGTCGAGTTAGGTCTATATGTCTCATTTTCAGGTATATTGACCTATAATCGTTCCGAAGAACTTCGCTCGATCGCGGCGGATATTCCGCTTGATCGGTTGCTGGTTGAAACCGACGCGCCTTATTTGGCTCCCCAAAGCCGTAGGGGGAAACGGAATGAACCGTCTTACGTGGCCGAAACCCACGCCATGCTCGCAAAAGTTAAGGGCTTAGATGACGGAGAGCTTGCTTCAATTACAACGAATAATTTTTTCAACTTGTTTTCGAAGGCACGGCGACCAACGGGGCTTTCCAAATGACGCTTAAACTCACCATTCTCGGCTGCGGTTCATCCGGCGGCGTGCCTAGGCCCGCGTTGGGCTGGGGGGCATGCGATCCAGCTAATCCTAAGAATCGGCGTCGTCGTTGTTCCATTATGCTCGAACGCTCTATAACATCTAATAAAACTGTAGTGTTAGTCGATACTTCACCTGACTTACGTGAACAGCTTCTAAGCGTTAATGCAAACCAAATTGATGCCGTTTTATTTACTCACGAACATGCTGACCATACGCATGGATTAGACGATATCCGCTCCGTAGTTCTCTATATGAGAAAAACCATTCCTACCTATATGGATGCAGCCACCTCGCACATTCTTCATAAAAGATTTGGATATTGTTTCCAAACGCCAGAAGGTAGGGAATATCATCCGATTGTCGAAGACCGTCGAATTATCGTAGGCGAAAGCTTTAGTGTTGAAGGGCCTGGTGGTTCGATTACAGCAAATCCGTTTCGCGTCCATCATGGTCTGATTGATGCTTTAGGTTTTAGATTTGGATCGACCGCGTACACACCGGATCTCAATGGCATTCCAAGCGAAAGCATTGGTGCACTTAAAAATTTGGACTTATGGATCGTTGATGCACTGCGTCCAACTGCCCATCCGACCCATTTTTCGCTACCCGAAACGTTATCTTGGATTGAACGGTTGACGCCTAAACGGGCAATTCTAACCAACCTTCATGCAGATCTGGATTACAATACTCTGTGCGGCCAACTACCGGAGAATGTAACACCTGCCTACGACGGGCTAGAAGTAATAATATAGCATGAAAATATAGTTCGATTTAAGTTCCATAATGTTTCTTATGCGAATTAGATATCGGACAAGTTAGCAGTTCTCCCTTCTACATATTGGAAATTTTTCGACATGCTCCCGTCCAAAAATATCAACGATCTCATTGGCATCATGGCAGCTCTCCGGACGCCCGTCACAGGCTGCCCATGGGATTTGGAACAGAGCTTTGATACGATTGCGCCTTACACAATTGAAGAAGCCTATGAGGTTGCCGATGCGATTGAGCGCGGCGACATCAGTGATCTGCGCGATGAATTGGGTGACCTCCTCCTCCAAGTCGTCTTCCACGCCCGTCTTGCCGAAGAGCAAGGAAGCTTCCAATTCGAGGATGTGGTTCATGCCATCACGTCTAAACTTATTCGTCGACATCCTCATGTCTTTGGCAATTTACAAATTTTGACGCCAGAGGAAGTCAAAGGGCTATGGGCCGACATCAAGGCGCAAGAAAAAGCCGATAAATTGGCGGAAAGGAAGGCAGCGGGCCTAGAAGCCACGTCCGAGAATGCCTCTCTTCTGGCCGATATCCCCTATAATCTCCCTGCCCTTATCCGCGCCGAAAAGCTTCAAGCCAAAGCGTCGAAAGTCGGCTTTGACTGGAACGATGCCCGTTTGGTGCTTGAAAAAATCCGCGAGGAAACCGGAGAAATCGAGGGCGCATTAGCTTCAAAGGACCAAACAAATATCGAAGAAGAAATTGGCGATTTGCTGTTTGTTGTGGCCAATTTAGCCCGCCATTTATCGGTTAATCCCGAAGACGCTTTGCGTAAAGCTAATTTGAAATTTGTTCGTCGTTTCAATTATATAGAAAATAATATGAAGCTATTAGGTAAAGATATCAAGGACGCAAATCTGGAAGAAATGGAGCATTTCTGGAATGAAGCGCGCAAGCTCGATAAAATGAAGGTCTAATGACCTTCCCGCCGCATTAATCGGGCATCCGGAAAGCGCCTTAAAAGCCTCGCTTCCTTTTCCGGCAAAACGCGTATCGCTAAACGATATCCGCCCTCTTCCGTCATGCGCCGTTCCAGAACCTCGGTATCTTCATAAAGCCAATTCATCCGCGCACCATCGGCTGGTCCGAGCGCTACCGAATAAACGATACTGGCGCGCGCTACCCGCTTTTCGATGAGTGAAAGCAAATCAGCAATGCCATCACCCGTTATAGCGGACACCAAAACGGGCTTTTCCGATGACGGACGGCTTTCCATGCGCCCGGTCAGCCGTTGGTGCTCTTCGTCTGATAATAAATCGGCCTTATTCCAAACCTCGATCAAGCGTCCGTGATCATCCGGATCGATGCCAAGATCTCTTAAAATGCTGACCACGTCAGCCGCCTGCGCTTCGGTATCGCCATGTGAAACGTCGCGAACGTGAAGGATCACATCAGCGGAAATAACATCTTCCAAGGTTGCTCTAAAAGCGGCCACTAACATGGTTGGGAGGTCAGAGATAAAGCCAACCGTATCCGACAGAATAATGGGCGCGCCGTGAGGCAGCTTTGTAACACGTGCCGTCGGGTCCAGGGTGGCAAAAAGCATGTTCTCGGCCAGCACTTCAGCTGCGGTGAGACGGTTAAACAAAGTCGATTTGCCAGCATTCGTATAACCAACAAGAGGGACAATCGGATAGGGAGCGCGGTCCCTGCCCTTACGGTGCAACCCGCGAGTCCGCTTGACGGACTCGAGATCTTTTTCGATCTTCATCATACGTTCTTGGATCAAACGCCTATCGGCTTCAATTTGAGTTTCGCCCGGGCCGCCCAAAAAGCCGAAGCCGCCGCGCTGGCGCTCCAAATGGGTCCAAGAACGAACCAAACGGCTCTTTTGATACGATAAATGAGCCAGTTCTACCTGTAGCGTGCCCTCTTTGGTGCGCGCGCGACGCCCAAAGATTTCCAAAATGAGGCCCGTTCGATCGATCACTTTTACCTTAAGGGCGCGTTCCAAATTACGCTGCTGAACAGGGCTGAGCGCGCAATCGACAACAACGAGCGTGATATCTTCATTTTCGACATATTCATGCAACTCCTCGATTTTACCCGTGCCGATAAAGGTTGCTGGGCGAGGAGCGGCAATCGGGATAATCATTGAGGCTACAAGCTCAATATCGATGGCTGCGGCAAGACCGGCGGCCTCTTCGATACGAGCCTCAAAATCTCTTGTGTTACTCTCGGGAGCACCTGCAGCAGCACGCCGAGCGGCCGCCCGACTTGTTAGGTAAGGACCAATCACAAGCGTGCGTGTGCCAACCGATATGTCTTTGGTGTTTTCTTCAGGGCCGACGGTAAATCGGCCCGAAACGTGCGGGTCTTTTGCCACCTCAGTCCTTCAGGACCGCGCCGGATTCATCCGTTGGATCAAATAGGGTGACGGGCGAACCCGGCATAATGGTCGAAATCGCGTGTTTATAAACGAGCTGCGAATGACCATCCCGGCGCAAAAGCAGGCAGAAATTATCAAACCACGTTACCACGCCTTGCAGTTTCACGCCGTTGATGAGGAAAATCGTCAGGGGAATCTTGCTCTTCCGAACCTGGTTCAGAAATGTATCTTGAAGGTTTTGTGCGCGTTCTGTCGCCATTTTTTTACCCTTTTTGTTTTTGCCGGAGCATGCGAGCTCACGGAACTGTCTTTTATCGCGTTTTAGACCATCTAACTAGCGAACCTGCTGACACAAACACAGCGCAGGCCGCCTCAAAATCTTCAACTATTGGTATAGATAGTCAACTCCCCCTTGCGCTTCAACCTACCCCGAGCGATTTCAGCTTCCGATGCAAGGCCGAGCGTTCCATATCCACAAATTCTGCCGTCCGCGAAATATTACCGCTAAAACGGTTAACTTGGGCAATCAGATACTCCCTCTCGAAAACTTCTCTCGCCTCCCTTAACGGCAAGGACATAAGCTTTTCGCCGCCCTGCCCGCCGGGCAAGGATGGAACCGATGCCCCGACATCCGTCGGCAAGAGTTCAGCAGTAATCGTCGAATTAGGGTCGCCGCCCGCCATGATGAGCATCCGTTCGACACTGTTTCGAAGTTGCCGCACATTCCCCGGCCAATCATGCGCCTGAAGAACGGCTAAGGCATCTTCGGCAACAGGGCGCTGGGCCAACCCTGACACACGCTCAATTTGCTCCATGAAGTGACTGACAAGATCCGGTATGTCCTCCCTCCTTTCAGATAGCGAGGGAACCCGGACTGGAACAACATTTAACCGATGGAGAAGATCTTCACGGAAACGTCCGGATTGTACTTCGACCATAAGGTCCCGCGATGTAGAAGACAGGATGCGGACATCGACGGCTACTTTGTTGGTGCCGCCTACCCTCTGAAATGTCTGATCGATGAGAACACGTAGGATTTTACTCTGGGTCTCTTTCGGCATATCGGCCACTTCGTCGAGATATAAAGTGCCGCCATGCGCCTCCTCAAAGGCGCCTATTCTGTTGGCGCCGCTTGAACCATCTTCTACCCCGAAGAGCTCGGCCTCCATAGACTGTGGCGTGATCGTCGCCGCGTTTAGCGCGATAAACGGCCCGGAAGCGCGATCCGAAGAGGAGTGAATCAAGCGCGCGACAATTTCTTTGCCGCTACCCGATGGGCCTGCAATCAGAACGCGCGCGTGGCTTGCACCAACACGCTCTAT
>JAPJMW010000001.1 GCA_026461505.1 Beijerinckiaceae bacterium | reverse complement strand
TTTTGTGCCATTACACAGGGCCTAGCCGCTTATCTCTTTCATTATATCATCATGGCGATGAACCTATTATTAGCCCGGAGATAAATTACGCTCCCCTCTCGCCGCACACATTGCAAATATGGATGGGTTCTTTGGCTGACCTCAATGAAATTAAGATCGAAGATGGCTATCTAGAGAAAAAAGACCGTCTTGTTTTAATTTTTGATGGAAAAGTTGTTATAGATAGAATCCAAGCATTTTATCCCGCTCTTCCAATCAGTTTAATTTATGGGAGAAACGATTTTATCACCGATCTGATGGATTCGAAATTTTCAGGCCAGATAGATTCCGTGACTGGATTTGATTATACGTCCTTGCCGAAGGGAGAATTTTTGAGGAATTATGGATCCGTCGAAATGTTGGTTAAGTTTTCTTCAGCGCGTAAGGGTGCAGCCGAACCATTAGTTGTAAGCGGTGTATCTGGCGCTGGTGATTTTCTATACATTAAATATTTAGAAGATGATAGAGTCGTGTTCGGGTATGATCATTGGGGTGTTGGTGGTTTCGTGAGTGATGTTGTCCCCATTGATATTTCAAAACGTCACCGATTGCGACTCAGTATGGGATCGCTATACCCAGTAAATGCCGAAGCAGGGCCATGGCGTCAAAAAATCAAAGTCATGCTTGATGACATTGTTGTTTTGTCGGGAGTTTTTCCTGCGCATCCTTCAGATCGAAAGGATATTGTAATCGGGGAGAATTTTATCGGAGGGTCCTCGTGCGGGCCTAAATTTTCTGGCCGAATTTTCGAGCTTGTTCGTTCGGCGCAACCTACTTGGTGAGCGTTTTATTATAGTAATAATCCAAACCTATTTCGCAGGGTTGAAACGGAGTTTTTCTTCGTCGCGCTCGATATAAGGCACGCCTTTTTCCATCCATTCGGGGGCTGGGGCGCCGCGGAGGTAATGGTCGAAAAATTGCCAGGCTCGGCGGGCAACATCTTTCGCGTCGGCGCGGCGGCGCAGATGATGCAACTCGCCATTATAGCTCCAGAGCCAAGCGGGTTTGTTATAGCGACGTAGCGCAAGGAAGAGCTCGATCCCTTGATACCAAGGCACGGCGTCGTCGGCGTCGTTGGCCAGTATCAGCAGCGGCGTCTTGACCTTTTCGATGTGGAACACCGGCGAGTTCTCGATGTACAGCGGCAGCGCCTTTTGCAGCGGCTGGCCGATGCGGC
>JAPJMW010000186.1 GCA_026461505.1 Beijerinckiaceae bacterium | reverse complement strand
GGGTCGGATGCAATTCAGCAAAGCCATACACCCAACCCGGTGCAATCCGATGCGCGGTAGACGCATCGAGAATACGCGGCGCATTTGCCCCCAATTCTTTTGCCAGCGCCACAGCCTCAATAGCTGCATCATCCGGCAAACACAGGACAACCGCATCGACTTCCGCCATCAAGGCCTGCCGTGCCTTTGGATCTTTCCGCTTCGCAGGATCAATGCTGCGTACTTCAATGCCATCAACATGAGCAAGGCGTTCGGCAATGCCTAAGCCCGTTGTGCCTGCCTCGCCGTCAATAAAGACCGTCGCCTTGCTCATGATTTTGTTCCTTCAAAAATACGATCAATTATAGCCAATTAGACATTTGGTTTCGAGGTAATCATGCAAGCCAAATGCGCCATATTCGCGACCATTACCGGATTGCTTATATCCACCAAACGCTGAGTATGGGTCGAAAGCCGGATAATTGATTTGCACTGCCCCCACCCGCAAGCGCCGCGCTATCTTCCGCGCCCGTTCAATATCGGAGGATTGCACATATCCGGCGAGTCCGTATTCCGTATCATTGGCTATGCGAACCGCCTCATCCTCATCGCTATAGCCGATAATCATCATCGTCATGCCAAAGATTTCTAGATTGGCAATCCGCATTGCGGGTGTAACATGGCCGAAAATCGTTGGCCGCGCGAAATAGCCGCGATTAAGCCCTTCAGGCCGCCCTAACCCGCCCGTTACCAAAGTGGCGCCATCTTCAATGCCCATTTTGATGAGGCCTTGCACCTTTTCCCAATGCGCCTTCGAGATCAAAGGCCCAAGCGTCGTTTTAGGGTCATTCGGATCGCCAACGACGTAGGATTCAGCAGCCTTCTTCGCAATCGCAATGGCTTCTTCCATACGTGAATGCGGCACGAGCATCCGTTGCGGACTATCGCAGCTTTCGCCAGAATTGAGATAGCATCCGGCCACTCCATTTGTAACTGCGGATTCAAAATCGGCATCATCGAGCAAAATATTAGCCGAGTTTCCACCAAGCTCTTGCGCCACACGCTTCACCGTATCGGCTGCGGCTTTCGCGACCGCAATGCCGCCGCGCGTTGAACCCGTAAAGGAGACCATATCAATCCCTGGATGCGCAGCAATCGCAGCGCCTACCGTTGGCCCGTCCCCTTGCACGAGATTGAACACGCCCTTCGGCACGCCGGCCTCATGCATAATCTCGGCCCATACGACGCCAGAAAGTGGCGCAATTTCAGAAGGCTTTAACACCATCGTGCAGCCAGCCGCCAAAGCAGGCGCTACTTTGCAGACGATTTGATTGATCGGCCAGTTCCATGGCGTGATCATGCCAACAACGCCAATCGCCTCATGCACCACCATGGTCGTGCCTTGTAACCGCTCGAATTCGTAATTTTTAAGCACTTCAATCGTGGATTCGAGATGTGCTGTGCCGGAGCCTGCCTGCCAAGCAAGCGCGAACTCCTTAGGCGCGCCCATTTCCAAGGTCATCGCATCAGCGACTTCCTGCTCGCGGCGTTTATAAACCTCTAAAACGCGCGACAGCAATGCCAAGCGTTCCTCACGGGTCGTCTGGGAAAAGCTCACAAATGCCTTGCGCGCGGCCGCAACAGCCCGGTCAACATCGGCGACAGAACCCAGCGAGATGCGCCCGCACACGTCCTCATTCGAAGGATTAATGACATCGAACGGCTGCAGGGTGACGGGATCCGTCCAAGTGCCATCGATATAGAATTTAAAATGGTCGGTCATGGGCGTTTCTCCTCGCTAGATAAGCTTTTCTGGAACTGATTCATGAAAATGATCATAATTTAATTGAGTATCCCCGTCCGGACCCGACTCTAAAATGTCGGCATAACGATGATCCCATTTTATGTCATGCACATTATACCAATACCGGGCCCGCACCTCCTGAGCCATATTCTCATCATATCCGGCAATCGTAAGGATCAACGAAGAAACGGGGGCTTCTTTGCCCTCCGTCAGGGCATGGAGCGGGGAATGTTCATCAATGATGTGAAAAATTGTCCAAGACAAAATAAACACCGGATTTTCGACGCGCTCTAATTTCAGCTCCACAAACCGTCTGAAACTCTGCCCTTCGGCCGACCGTCCATCCTTTAAAATCCAGAGCCGTGCAGAGGCATCGCTCACTGTATTATGCCGCTCATTCGCCACACGGATCATTAAAGTCGGCTTACCATTAAAAGTAGTAACGACCGGATGGCGCGCAAACATAAAGCGCGCCTGCGCCCGCGCAAAACGGGTAAACATGACGCCTGTTGTGACAGCAACAAACAACAACCCAAAAAAGTTTTCGATGCTGGCAACAACATGCCCGTAATAAGTCATTGGATGCATATCACCAAAACCAACGGTCGATAGGGCTTCGACGCTAAAGAAGAACAGCATCGGAAGACTGCCGCCTTGCGTGTTGGCAATCACATCGCCACCCATCCAATAAAGCAGAGCAAAAATCAGATTGGTGAAAGCAAAGACTGAAGCAACAACGGCTAAAAAGCGCGGCCAAGAAATCGATAAACTATTGTGATAAAGATCAATGAAACTAGAGTTCCGGGCGCCAAGGATTGTGAACTGGCGTGTTCCGATATTCACCCGCCTTGTTGCATTTCGCTTGGCCATTTTTCTCTCTCCAAGAATATCAATTCGGTTAATATAGTCCGTCAATGGCTCAATTGTGAGGTCTCCGGTCTATATTTATACCTAAAATGATCAAGGGTCTTTGACATCCACCCTTAAATATCATCGAATAGCCTGCCATGAGTACATCGCCCCATATCGCCGTATCAGGTTCTTTAAGACCCGATTTCCCTCAGCAGGATTGGGACCGTGCGCCATGGAATCGATGGACCTTTCAACACGTCGCCGATATTTTACCAACGGCACCCGTCCAGCACGACCCCCATAATGTGATCGCTCTTCAGCGCGATCTTCAACCCCTTGGCTCAATTCTATTTTCAGATGAAGGCCAAACGGTTCGCATAAACGACTGGCTTGAATCCAGCTTTACCGATGGCTTCATCGTTATCAAACATAATAAAATTATCGCTGAGCACTATCTCAACGGAATGACACCATCGACATTGCACCTCGCTCAATCGGTTTCAAAATCCGTAACAGCAACCGCGTTTGGCATCCTTTCCACACACGGCTTAGTGGATCCTGAGCGGTTGATTATCGATTATCTACCCGAGCTCGCAGATACCGCCTATGCCACCGCGCGCCTGCGACACATCCTCGATATGACAAGCGGCGTTCGCTTTGATGAAAGCTATACCGACCCCTATTCGGATGCCGGGCGTATTGATGTCGCGAGTGGATGGAAGCAACCGACACTGCCCGGGAAATGGCCCTCATCCATGCACGAGCTTATTCTCGATCTGAAAACAACAATACGACCTCACGGTGCTCAATTCGAATATCGCTCGATTGAAACCGATGTGCTTGCTTGGGTGATGGAAAGGGTTACTGGTAAAGGCCTGCCCGAAATCGTCTCCGACGAAATCTGGCAAAAAATCGGAGCGGAGCATGATGGGTGTTTCACAGTTGATGGAACCGGATTTGCTTTAGGCGATGGCGGTTTCAACGCAACTTTGCGGGATTTCGCTCGCTTCGGCTTGCTATGGGCCAATCAAGGCATGGTCGGAAATCAACAAATCCTTCCGCGAACATGGATTGAGGCCACAAGACAAGGCGATTCATCGCTCTTTCATTCTCCCTACACGGATGTCCTACCCAACGGCGCTTATCGCAATCAATTCTGGCTAACAAAAGGCCATGGGGGTGTATTGCTGTGCCGAGGCGTGTTTGGCCAGTTGATCTATATTGATATTGAGCAATCCTTTGTGGCCGTCAAACTCTCCACATGGCCAGAGTTTACGAGCCCGACGCGGCTAAAAACGGCCCTCAACGCCATTTCGGCGTTAGCCGCCTCTATCGGCTAGATCCCGTTGAAATCATTGCTCTCGGTTGAAATTTTTAAAGCGCGCAAGTTCTGGCTTGGCTTTTGCTCCTAACCTGCCAGAGTAGCAAAGATAGTCGCTATAGCGGATGGAATGATGAATACTCAGGCAAGCGCCAAAAATACAGGCAGTAATAAAGAAGCGCCCGCCTTTTTTGATGAGATGCGATCCGCCGATGGCTCGATCCGTCCAGCCTACCGCAAAATCGCCGATTGGATGGGCCAGCAATCACGCGGTGGCATGGCGCGCAAACAGGAAGAAGCAGATGCCATCTTCCGTCGGTTGGGCATCACCTTCGCCGTTTATGGCGATAACGCCTCGAATGAACGCCTTATCCCTTTCGATCTTATCCCCCGCGTCATCGCCGCGCAAGAATGGCGCTTTTTAGAGCGCGGCATCGAGCAACGCGTCCGTGCCCTTAATCTTTTTCTCTACGATATTTACCATCGACAGGAGATCATCCGCGCAGGCCGTATCCCTGCCGATCTTGTTGTCGGCAATGAAGCCTTTTTGCCGCAAATGATGGGCTTTGATCCGCCCGGTAAAATTTATTCGCATATTGTGGGCACCGACATTGTCCGCACCGGCGAAAATGCATTTTTCGTGCTCGAAGATAATTTGAGAACACCATCGGGCGTTTCCTATATGTTAGAGGACCGAGAAGCGATGATGCATCTCTTTCCGGAACTCTTCGCTGCCCATCGCGTGGCTCCCGTTGAGCGCTATCCGGAAATGCTGCGCCAAACCTTGGAGAGCGTCGCGCCGCCATCTTGCAAAAGCGATCCGACGTTGGCTGTACTAACCCCCGGCATTTATAACTCAGCCTATTTCGAACACTCCTTCTTAGCCGATCAAATGGGCGTTGAGCTTGTTCAAGGCTCCGATCTCTTTATCGAAAATGGCGCGCTTTATATGCGCACCGTTACCGGTAAAGAGCGCATCGATGTCCTCTACCGTCGCGTTGATGACTCTTATTTGGATCCCCTCGCCTTCCGGTCGGACTCTACGCTCGGCGTACCCGGGCTTTTCGATTTATATCGTGCAGGCGGCGTCACAATCGTCAATGCACCCGGCACAGGTATTGCGGATGATAAAGCAGTTTATGCTTACGTGCCGGACATTATCGAGTTTTATACAGGTGAAAAACCGATCCTCTCGAACGTGCCTACCTATCGCTGCTCGATTGCGGATGAATGCAATCATGTGTTGAACAATTTGTCGCAACTCGTCGTCAAAGAAGTCCATGGTTCGGGCGGTTATGGCATGTTGATCGGCCCTCACGCCACCAAAGCGCAATTGGGCGAGTTTGAGAAAAAGATAAAAGCCAGGCCGTCCAATTACATCGCCCAACCAACACTTAATCTTTCAACCTGCCCATCGAATGTAGGTGCGGGATCAGCACCGCGTCATGTCGATTTGCGTCCCTTCGTTTTAGTAGGTGATAAAATCCGCATAACGCCGGGTGGCTTAACCCGTGTCGCGCTTAAGAAAGGTTCACTGGTCGTCAATTCCAGCCAAGGCGGCGGTACCAAAGACACCTGGGTATTGGAGGACTAACGATGCTCGGACGCACCGCTGCAAGCCTCTATTGGATGTCGCGCTACATTGAGCGTGCCGAAAACATCGCCCGCTTAACAGAAGTTGGTTATCGCATATCGCTGACCCCTGATATCGGCATCGGTCACCGGGAGGATTGGAAATCAACGCTCATCGCCGCTGGCAGTTATGAAGCCTATGTGGAACGCCACAACGAGATCAAACCGGAAAAGGTAAAACACTTTCTGCTATTTGATCGTGACAACCCCTCCTCCGTTCGCTCCTGCCTCGAAACCGCACGCAACAATGCCCGCGCCGTGCGGACCGCTCTGACGCGTGAAATGTGGGAAGCGCTTAATTCAACCTATATCGATTTTGCTTCCGTACGCCCGGCCGATTTAGGCTCAGGCAAATTGCCGGAATTTCTCGATTGGGTCAGACAACGCTCGGCTTTGTTTCGCGGCTCGATGCTTGGAACGCTTTTGCGCGATGAAGGTTTTCATTTCAGCCAATTAGGCGCTTTTATCGAGCGGGCCGATAACACCGCGCGAATCTTGGATGTTAAATATTACGTCCTCCTTCCGACTAACGAAACAGTTGGCGGCGACATCGACGCCTTTCAATGGGAAACAATTTTGCGCTCGGTTTCCGCCCATCGCTCCTATCGCCACGTCTATAAAGACCGCTATCGTCCATGGAACGTGGCCGAGTTTCTTATTCTAAGACCCGAAATGCCACGCTCCTTCTGTTTCTGTTACGGATGGATTGAACGCTCGCTCGAAGGTATGTCGGAAATTATAGGTAAGAAAACAGCAAGTCATACTGAAGCGAGCAGCATTCTAAATGATCTCAAAACCATCCCAATGGATGCAATTTTTCAATCCGGGCTTCACGAATTTCTAACGGAATTTTTAAAACGCAATAACGCAGTGTCCGCCCATATTGCCAATGACTTCCATTTCCTTTGAGTTGAAATAACAACCATGTTGATCGCCGTTCATCATCGTACTGCTTATCGCTATTCACGCGCGTTTAATCACTCGGTGCAATCTCTCAGGCTGTTTCCACCAAGCGGACAAAGCCAGCGGGTCATTGACTGGTACGTTGAGATTCCGGGTATCGATGAAGCGGCGCGCTATATGGATGCGTTTGGTAATCAAGTGGCACTTGTCACGCCGCCCGGCTCGAATGATCACCTTGAAATCATCGCCCACGGCACGATTGAAACCATCAATACCGCAGGCGTCGCGGGCTTCACGCAAGAAGCGGTACCGCCAAGCGTCTTCCTCCGTCCTGAGCGCATGACCGAAACCTCATTCGCCATCGAGACCATGGCCAAAGCATGCCAAGCCCCTGCACGGCTCACAACCTTGCACAATCTCTTGGCTGCCATTCACAAAACCGTTGCCTATGACACGCAAGCAACCCACGCTTTAACAACGGCTATTGAGGCGTTCAAAGCCAAACGCGGCGTCTGCCAGGATCACGCCCATATCTTCATCGGCGCAGCCCGTATTCTCGGTATTCCCGCCCGCTATGTGACGGGATATCTGTTGGTTGAGGGCGAAACATCCGCTGTCGCCCACCACGCTTGGGCGGAAGCCTATGTGGATGATCTCGGCTGGGTCGGCTTTGATGCCGCCAATGGCGTGTCGCCCACGGAGCGCTATGTTCGCCTAGCCGTCGGCTTAGATGCCGTCACCGCCGCCCCGGTTCGGGGCAATATGCGAGGGGCGGGCGAAGAGAAACTGACGGTTGAGGTTGTCGTCGGCGCCAGTCAACAGTAAGATTGTACAAAATTCACTCTAAACGGAACCCATCATGACCTATTGCGTCGGCTTGCGGCTCGATAACGGCATTGTCTTTGCCTCCGATACACGAACCAATGCCGGGTTCGACAACATCGCTGTTTTCCGGAAAATGCATGTCTGGGAGCGCAAAGGCGACCGCGTCCTCGTTTTGCTTTCCGCCGGGAATTTAGCCGTTACCCAATCGGTCATCTCCAGCTTGAATGAGCAAATCGATGCAAATGTCGAATCAGGCGAAGCATCGCTTTTAAACGTGCAAACCATGTTTCAGGCCGCCCGCCTTGTCGGCGAGGCCGTCCGTGAGGTCCGCCGCGTTGACGGACCCTCCTTGGAAGCTAATAACGGGGTTTTTGCCGCTTCCTTTATTTTGGGTGGTCAGATCCATGGCGAGCCCCCGCGGATGTTTCAAATTTATGCCGAGGGCAATTTTATCGAAGCCACCAAAGACACGCCCTTCTTTCAAATCGGCGAGCACAAATATGGCAAACCGATTCTCGACCGCGTTGCGCGTCCCGATATGACCATGGGCGAAGGGACAAAGGTTATTATGATTTCTTTTGATTCCACGCTCCGCTCGAATCTCTCGGTAGGAATGCCGATCGATCTTTTAATGTATGAGCGCGATTCCTTGGAAGTATCCTATCAGCGCCGCATCGGTGCAAATGATCCCTATTTCGAAAAACTCTCGAAAGGCTGGTCGGGCGCGTTGCGCGAGGCGTTTAAAAACATCGACAATTATCGCGACCCTTCAGCATCCGAGGATGATCCGCAAAGCGTATTATCGCTTGATCCTCCGGCGGCAAAATGACCCCCAAAGAATGCCAATATGTTATTGGCGTCGATGGCGGCGGCACACGATGCCGTGTGCGCTTGAGGAATAAAGACGGGGCAGAGCTCGCTTATGCGGAAGGCGGCAGCGCCAATGTGCATAGCGATCCCGAAGGCGCGCTGGCCACACTACGCGCAACGCTTGATCAAGTCTTTCACGAGGCTGGGCTCACAGAACTAGACTGTTCAAATACCGCTTTAGGCCTAGGCCTTGCGGGCATTGTATCGTTGGCCGATTCAGACCGCATACAATCCTCATTTGCGGGCTACGGGCATGTGGTGGTCGCGAGCGACGCGGCAGCCGCCTGCTTGGGCGCGCACCATGGTGCTGATGGCGGCCTCGTCATCGCCGGAACAGGGTCCGCAGGTCTAGCCCATATCAATGGAACAATGACAGCCATTGGCGGCAGAGGTTTTGCAATCAGCGATGAAGGCTCAGCCGCACGTATTGGTTGGGAGGCGTTGCGCCAATCCCTCTTAGCCGCCGAGAATCTTCGGCCTCCAACTAAAATGACGCGCCAGATTATGAAACGGTTCAACTATGAACCGACAACGGTAACACGTTGGACAGCAACAGCCCGCTCCGCTGATTATGGCGCCTTAGCCCCTATTGTTTTTGGCCACGCCGAAAAAGGCGATGCCATTGCTTTGCCGATCATCAAACAGGCCGCGCGCGAGATTCTAAACCTTCATGCTGCACTTCAGCGGTTGGGGTGCCAGCGCATCGCCCTTGTCGGCGGACTTGCTGATCCTCTCAAGCCATGGATCGAGCTTCAAATGCCCTATCCTTTTGTGCCGCCCTTGCATGATGCCGCCGACGGCGCAATCTTGATGGCAGGCGGGAAGCTTTTATGAAACAGGTCTTTTTTGGCGCACGTCTTTTTAACGGCTTCGAATTCATAGATGATCACGCGCTGATTACCGAGGGTGCAACCATTATTGGCCTCGTGCCTTTCAAAGAACGTCCGCATGGTCTGATCGAAAGGGATCTAGGCGGCGGAATCCTCAGCCCCGGCTTTATCGACGCTCAAATCAATGGCGGCGGTGGTGTCTTGTTAAACGAAACGCCTTCAGTCAAAGGCATCAGCGCCATTCTCGAAGCGCATCGGAAATTCGGCACGACGCATGCGCTGCCGACTGTGATCACGGATGCCGAAGAGGTTTTGGTCGAAACGCTTGCCGCAGGTAAAGCCGCCTCAGGCTTTGTACCGGGCTATCTCGGCTTGCATATTGAAGGCCCTTTTATCGACTCTATCCGTGCGGGCGCTCATCCCCAAGAGCATATCCGCAAAATGACAGAAGCAGATGTCGACAAACTAGAACAAGGTCGATCAGGCGTTATGATGCTAACCCTCGCACCCAATAAAGTATCAAGCGAACTTATCCGGCGCCTTACCAAGAGCGGCATCATCGTTAGCCTCGGTCACGCGGAGGCGACCGATCACGAAGCCTTCGCCGCGATCGATGCCGGGGCGACGGCCGTTACCCATCTCTATAATGCAATGAGCCCCTTAAACCACCGCGCGCCGGGCTTGGTTGGTGCTGCACTTGCCGATAGGCGGGTTATCGCAGGCCTGATTGCCGACGGCCACCACGTCGACTCGACAGCGATCCGTGTAGCCTTGGCAGCCAAGGGACCGTCCGGCATCGCGCTCGTTTCCGATGCCATGCCGCCCGCTGCAGGCGGAAGCGATATGTTTGAATTGCAAGGGCGCACGGCAACGCGCATCGGCACGAAACTGTCACTTCCAAACGGAACTTTAGCCGGATCGGCCATCACACTGCTTGATGCCATTCATTATTTAGTGACTGACATGAAGGTCGAGTTTAAGCATGCCTTGCAAATGGCCACCTCAACCCCTGCCAAAATGTTGCGCATTGATCATTCATTCGGCCGACTGGCCAAAGGATACGCTTCAAGTCTCGTTCATCTTGCGGATGATTTAAAGGTAAAATCCGTTTGGATCGACGGTCTCAACGACCATTGATCCGACCCTTTAAGGTGCAACGTATATAGGATGCCCCTTGATTATGTTGCAGTGCAACATAAATGTGGTATGGTACGGGATATAAAAAGAGGGAGCGGCGGCGATGAGCGGCGTCTGGAAGACCAAATACGGCTATCGAAAAGTCAAAGAAGCGGAACCAGAGCTGAAAGAAGCCATCGAAGCCGCGCGCGACATCACAGATGATCCTGCTGCCCAAGCCGAAATTGCCGCTGCACTCATGGGAATGGACGTTGAAGACGTCAAAAAAGAAGTGATGCGATCCGTCGCGCAACGCAAAATGACCCAAAGAGTAGCCACCATCTCGCGCGGCACAGCAAAGCCGGCTGTCGTCGTGGAACGGAACACAAGACGGCGCGTTCGCGTTTTCGACGTTTAATTCAGTTGTTCATCCGCATCATTCCGCATAAGTCATTCACATGATGGATTACATCGTTTCGCTCGCCCTTGATCCGGCCGCATGGATTGCGCTAGCCGCCCTCATCACAATGGAAATTGTGTTGGGTATTGATAATCTCGTTTTTATCTCGATCCTCACCAATAAGCTTCCCCTTGGCCAACAAAAAAAGGCACGCCGGATTGGCATTTCGCTCGCATTGTTTCTCCGGCTTGCTTTGCTGGGCGCGCTTGCTTTTATCGTTCACCTTGTCGAACCAATCCTGTCGGTCTTCGGCCAAAGCTTTTCGTGGCGGGATCTCATTTTGATTGCAGGCGGATTGTTCTTGGTTTGGAAAGCGACCAAAGAAATCCATCATGCGGTTGATAAAAAGCACGAGCCGGATTTATTTGATGCTCCCAAAAAGCACGGTCTAGCAGCAGCCATCGGTCAAATCTTGTTGCTTGATCTCGTCTTCTCAATCGATTCAATCGTCACCGCCGTTGGCATGACGCCGCATCTACCTATTATGGTTGTTGCAGTGATTGTCGCTGTGTTGACCATGATGCTCGCCGCCGAGCCGCTATCGCGCTTTATCCGAGATAATCCAACCATCGTTATGCTGGCCTTAGGCTTTTTGATTATGATTGGCATGACCCTCATCGCCGAGGGGTTTGGAGCCCACGTTCCAAAAGGCTATGTCTACACCGCAATGGCGTTTTCAGCGGGCGTTGAAGGCCTCAACATCTTGTCGCGCCGATCCTCCAAAAATAGAAAAGTTTAGTCGGAATGTTCGTTTGTAAAGGACGCGCTTAATGAGCGCTTCATCCCGCGTGGGCCTTGTTCCCAATCTTTTGGGGTTGGGTTTGTTTTGGGCGATTTCGCCCGTCATGACCAAACATCTTGCAACGCTCGGCGTCTCGCCGTTAGCCACCATCTCGCTTTCAGGATTTGGCGTTGGCCTCGCCCTTTATGCCGTATGGCGCATGCGAGGACCCGTGCCTTTAGCAGATCTCAAACTTTGGCTCTTTGGTGTCGGGTGTGCTGTGCTTTTGAACATGCCTTTCGGCATCAGCTTGATCATCATAGGGCACGTGCCCGTATCAACTTATTCTATCATAACATCCACAACACCACTTTTCGGTTATGGCTTAGCGCTGACCATCGGCGTTGAACGGTTTAGCTGGATCCGTGCAGCCGCCATTGCAACCGGATTTATTGGAGCCGCGATCCTCGTGATTGAACCAACGGCGTTAAGCGGCGGAACGGTCTTTTCTGTCCTAGACCCTTGGCTTTTAGGCTCATTAAGCCTGCCCTTCTTTTACGCGCTTTATCATCTCTACGCCTCGCGCTTCTGGCCAAAAGGTCGGGATGCGGGAGCCGTCAGCGTTGTCGAAAGTCTCGCGAGCGGATTTGTGTTTCTGCCTGCCCTCCTCCTCTTCGATGCGCAATCAACATTTGAACTTCCTTCACCGGCATGGATAGCACTTCTAGCGGTTACGCTGATGTGGGTGATCGAACGGATTACCTTCTTCAATCTCGTTCGCCATTTTGGTCCCGTCTCAACAGTACAAGCCGTTAATTTAGCAACCGTTGGCGCGGTTGCCTTAGGCGCAGCGATCTATCATGAGCCCGTTGACGAGCGCCTGATTATCAGCGGCATTTTGGTTTTGACCGCCGTTTGGCTTAATTCGAGAGCCGAAAAACATCATAAATCAAGTATGGCAGCCGCTTAAATTGCCAGAATAAACCGCATGGGATTGCCCATATCCATCAGTTTCGCTACGGGTTTTCTATGCAAGTTTTAGCCATCACCATGGGCGACGCGTCTGGCATAGGCCCGGAGATCATCGCCAAATTTTTCGCCGCAGGCGTAAGCACGCCCGCCATCGTCATCGGCGATGCCGGATGCCTCGAGCGCACCGTGCACGCGCTTCGCCTGCCGCTAAAAATCAGAGCCATCGTATCGCCAAGCGAGGGAACATCTGAAACAGGAACCATCGACGTCTTATCGCTATCGAACCTTCCGGCCGATCTCCCCTTGGGCAAAGTGGACGCCCGCTCCGGCCAAGCCGCTTACGACTACATCGTGTCTGCCATCGATTTTGCACGCAAGGGCGAGATCGCGGGCATTGTCACCGCCCCCATTCACAAAGAAGCTTTCAAAGCAGCAGGCATCACCTATCCCGGCCACACTGAAATTTTAGCGGACCGCTCCGGTACATCCGACTTCGCGATGATGTTGGCCAATGAAGAGCTACGCGTCATCTTGGTGACGATCCACGTGTCGATACGCGCGGTGCCGGATCTCATCACCAAAGCACGTGTTTTAAAAACCATTCAACTCGCACATGCCGCCTGCCTTGCCTATGATATCGCCGAGCCTCGCATTGCTGTGGCTGGCTTAAACCCCCATGCGGGCGAAGGCGGGCTTTTCGGCCATGAAGATGAGGCAGAGATCGCGCCCGCCATCCGCGAAGCCCAAACCCTTGGCATGAAAGTTTCAGGCCCCTATGCGGGCGACACGGTATTCATGCGCGCGCGCCGTGGTGAGTTTGATATTGTGGTGGCGCAATATCACGATCAAGGTCTCATACCTGTTAAATATATGGGGATCGAACAAGGCGTGAATGTCACGATCGGCTTGCCCTTTATCCGCACCAGCGTCGATCACGGTACGGCCTTTGATATTGCAGGACAAGGCATCGCCGATGCGTCATCGCTCGCCTATGCTTTTGAACAAGCGCGGCTCTTGCAGAAGGTAGCTGCACGATGAGTGATAAGCCTATCATCATTCTCGTCGAGCCGCAGCTTGGCGAAAACATCGGCATGGCGGCGCGTGCAATGGCCAATTTTGGCCTGCATGAATTACGCATGGTCCGCCCGCGCGAAAATTGGATGAACCAAAAAACCGAAGCTGCATCGGCCGGCGCAGGCTTCGTACTCAAATCCGCTAAGCTCTATGACACACTAAAAGAAGCAGTGGCCGATCTCAATTTCGTCTACGCGACCACCGCACGTGAACGCGGACAAGGCAAACCCATTCACGGCCCGTCTGAGGCAGGTGCCAACCTAAAAGCACGCATCACTGAAGGCGGCAAAGTAGGTGTCTTATTTGGACGAGAACGTACCGGATTAGAAAACCACGACATCGCATTGGCCGATGCCATTTGCACCTATCCGGTTGATCCGAATTTCGCTTCACTCAATCTTTCACAAGCCGTGTTGTTGATGGGTTATGCGTTTCAAACCGCAAGTGGCGAATCCTCGCTTCCCTTCGCCCGCAAGACGCGTTGGCCAGCAGCCGAGCGCGGCACGATTTTAAACTTCTTCGACTATCTCGATGAAAAATTGGAAGAACGCGGCTTCTACCGCCCACCCAATAAAAAACAGCGCATGAGCATGAATTTGCGCAACATCCTTTTGCGTATGGATATGGATGAGCAAGACTTACGCACGGTTCGCGGCATGATCGTTCGTTTGGTCGAAGGCCCACGCGTGCCTTATTCCAAAAAGCGCAAACGGGAAGCAGCCCTAAAAACCAATGACGCGGAGCCAAAGGCGTGAGCGGGAAACGCCAAACCATCTTGGTGTTTGACTCAGGCGTCGGTGGCTTAACGGTGCTCGACCCAATTCGAAAAGCGCGGCCCGATGCCAATTACATCTATGTCGCCGATAATTCAGTCTTCCCCTATGGCGAATTAAGCGAAGATGTATTGCTCGCCCGCGTCCGCGACGTGTTCGATACCATGATCCCGCGCTTCAACCCGGATCTGGTGGTCATTGCCTGTCACACGGCATCGACGCTTGTTCTGCCGATGTTGCGGGCGCGCTTTTCAATTCCCTTTGTAGGCACCGTACCCGCGATCAAACCCGCAGCCGAACAATCGCAATCGCGGATCATCGGCATTTTGTCGACACGCGGCACCGCACAGCGGGACTATACCGCCGCCCTCATCCGCGATTTCGCGCAAACCTGTGAAGTGATCCTGCACGCACCCTCCGAGCTTGCGAGCAAAGCGGAGGCCGCGTTGAATGACGAGATCGTTACCGATGCGTCGATCCTCGCGGATATTGCGCCGTGTTTTGTTGAAAATGAAGGCAGGCGGACCGATACGATCGTCTTGGCCTGCACCCATTACCCCTTACTGCTCGAGGCATTTGAACGAGTAGCGCCTTGGCCAGTCACATGGATCGACCCGGGCCCCGCCATTGCCCGTCGGGTGGTGCAATTAATGGGGGAGGCTTCATCAGACGCAGCACCTGAACAGCCCATACGAGCCATCTTTACCAGCCCATTTGCGGCAAGCGCGCCGCTGCTTGCGGCATTAAAGGGCTATGGTCTTGAAAAAATAGACTTTATCTCGATTAATCCTGCCAGTCCCGTTTGACATCTCCCGCTCAGACCAGTATGAACCGTCCATCGCTTTGCGGGTCCTTTGGGCCCGCTTGGCGTTTTTGACGCTCCCGTGGTTGTTTTTGCATGCAAATTCGACCTGTCGGCTCGAGAGATCGGGCAAAGGAGGGCGCGTTCCTCGTAACTTCGCTACTTGAAGAGGAACAGCGATGACTAAGCGTATTGACGCAAAACATAAGATTGACCGCCGTCTTGGTGAAAACACCTGGGGCCGTCCGAAGAGCCCTGTAAACCGCCGTGAATACGGCCCAGGCCAGCATGGACAGCGCCGCAAGGGCAAAATGTCCGACTTCGGTACGCAGTTGCGCGCCAAGCAGAAGGTCAAGGGCTATTACGGCAATATTTCGGAAAAGCAGTTCCGCCGTTATTACCACGAAGCAGTGCGCATCAAGGGTGACTCGGGCGAAAACCTGATCGGCTTGCTCGAGCGTCGTTTAGATGCGGTTGTTTACCGCGCAAAATTCGTCGCAACCGTCTTCGCTGCCCGTCAGTTCGTCAATCACGGTCACGTGAAGGTGAATGGCCGCCGCGTCAACATTGCCTCCTATCAGGTTAAGGTTGGCGATGTGATCGAAGTGAAGGAGGCTTCCAAGCAGCTCGCTTTCGTTCTCGAAGCAACCCAGCTGGCCGAACGCGACACGCCTGATTACGTCGAAGTTGACCACTCTAAGATGACGGCCAAATTCGTCCGCATTCCTGCGCTAGCGGATGTGCCTTATCCAGTACAAATGGAACCATCGCTCGTTATCGAATTCTATTCGCGCTAAGTCGACCAACAATATATATAGTGTTTTTAAGCTTAAAAAACGCTACCACATACTAAATGTGGTAGCGTTTTGCGTTTTGGACATGTTACACAGGTGTTACACAGAACAAAACGTGAACTAAAACGGAGCATCAATGACGCGACGGCTGCTCTTGAACTCAAGTCGATCAAAATAACGCTCACAGAAACTGATCGCCGAAGCCAGACCAGTCCCTCCCGGTATCCAGCGTCGAACGGCAGTCTCAATAATGTCAGCTGCCGCTTTCGCCTGAAATGAGTTTTTTATCATCGTCCAATCTAAAACAACTTCTTGGCTTTTGCGACTTGACCATTGCACAGCGCAAATGACGATTACGCCATGCTGGCCTGCTAATATTGCCTGAATAAATTCAGGATCTCGAAATGCCGCAGCAATTCCGGACATCTGTAAATGATAATCACCCGCATCAACGCTTGTGGAGACATCAACTGCAAGAATGAGAGCAAGGTCGATCGAAGTTTGGTTCATAATTGAAAAATAACATGATCAAGCCAAATTCCAAAGCTCATCGGCCTATTATGTCTTTTAATACTTTCAATCGTTACGCTAAACCTTCAAAGGCGAGACTTCATGAACGCCGCCGTTGAAATAGACTGATGGAGTTCACTATTCTGATCAGTCGGATCTTTATCCAGTAACCGATGCCCTTCTTCTGAAACATCTACTACAACGGCGTCATTAAGATTAGCTTCCGCCAACTCGGCATCTGGAAGAATAAAACTTTCCGAAGAATACCCCACAATAGATTTAGATCGTGGTCTTTTGAAGTTTTTTTCGGTGCCACGACTCAAGATGGGATTTAACAAAATGCTCATTGATCTGCTCCATACATTCTTAAGAACGTGGGCACGCGGCATTCTAGGATGCTATAATGTGAAACTTATTAGTTAACAAATTCTTAAATATAAAATCACCAACCTTCTCGTCTGACGAGCGCTTCAACAACTCGAACTCATAAAATGATTTCCAAGAAAGCTGATCAGAAGCTGTCCTTAGTGAGGATGTGGAAACTCAATGTATTCATCTTATAGGCGCGCTCTGCGGCATCTTCGATCCGCTTACGGTTATTATCGAAGGCTTCAAGAAAATCCTCTTCTGTCCTCGCATTTGGGTTCATCATGGCAAGAGCAGAGTTATCAACCTCAAATGTAACTTCCAGAGCGCGATCCGATGCCCAGAAGGTAATGCTCCGATGAGCAGGATTATAACTGCGGCTGGTATTGGGAAAATTTAAACTCACAGCAACACCTCTTAAAAGATATTCTACGGGATTAAAAAGCATTGGCTAAACTCCAGTACACGGTAAAAACTGAAAATATAGCTTGTCAAATATGTCTAACGATTAACGCTTTTTAGTACCCCGATTCTAAATCTTCCTGGCAAATCGGCTCAAGGCTTAAGCGAGAATTTTGGGTTTATCATTCATTGTTAGAATTAAATAACGATTGAGTATCGACGTCTACCACATCATCCAATGTTAACGAAAACTTGACCAGACGCCTACCTGTGGCATCATGCACCCCATGAGCTTGATCCGATGGAGGGCTTGATGGGTACTCTTTCGTTAAAGTCGCCCGAAAAGGCAGCCGAGCGGCTAAAATCTAACCTAAATATAATAAAATTCCGCAATAAAACGCCTGAAATGGAAGCACTGCTAACCCACAATGACCCGGCTGGCTCTGCCCTGCGTCTGCAAAAAGATGCGGATCAAACCGCTGAAGATTGGATTTGTGCAACGTTCAAAAAGACATTCGATCCTATTAAACCTCTCCCATTGGCGAGCGGCATTAAGGAAGCCGCACTCAAACTTATGCCGTCCTATATAAATCCCTCTGAGCTAGCGAGCTTTTTACGGAAATGGACACGCCAGGCGGCCTATTTTAAAGCTCTCGCAGAACCCGGCTCCATGAGATGCGATCTGGAGGGGCGGCCGATCGAGCCCGTTAAAGACACCCATAAAAAATGGGCAGAAGAGATGTTACTAAAGAAAAAATATCTTTGACTGCGCTTTTTGTAATCACCCATTTTGACGAGGGCATGAAAAATGAGCCGCTTCTTTCATAAACTATCTCTGCTTCGGTATCTTATCTTTGCCTGTGTATTCTCTATTTCACAAACTTCCGTTTCGGCACAACAGCCCCAAACAATTTGTCCAGATGATTTGAAATATCTCAAAAATGAATGTTACGGGGTACTTCAACTAAATAACGGTCGATATGACGGCTATTTTATCAATAATGAATTTTCGGGGCATGGTCGCTTAATTTTTGAAAACGGTGATATCTATGAAGGAGAGTTTAGCCATCATGAATTAAACGGAAACGGTTCATTCGATTATGCAAATGGAAGCAAATATAGTGGCGAATTTAAAGACGGAAATTTGAGCGGAAGGGGTAAATTAATTGACGTAAACGGAGATATATATGAAGGCGATTTCATCGAAAATAAAAAGTCGGGATGGGGTAAACTAACATTGTCCGATGG
>JAPJMW010000185.1 GCA_026461505.1 Beijerinckiaceae bacterium | reverse complement strand
GCGACCCCATGCCCCTTAATCGTCGCTGTTCCGGTAGCAATCGTATCAGGCTTATCGCGGTGCGCTAAAATTGGGGTTTTGGTAAAAAATGGCGGTGCTCTTGAGGCTATGGCGACGGCAAAATCGCTGCTTTTCGATAAGACAGGGACCATTACAATCGGTGAACCGTCCGTTTTACAGGTATTTGTTGATCCGGATTGCAATGAAACCGAATTGATAAGATTAGCCGGAACTGTCGCGCAGGCGTCAAGTCACTCCGTTTCAAAAGCATTGGCAAAATATGCCTCGAAATCCTCGCCCCTGTTTAATCGACCTAGCCATGTCGTCGAAGCTCCAGGTGAGGGGATTTCGGGTGAAGTGTCGAGTCGTCATATTTATTTTGGCACCTTTGAATTCGTTGCTAACCATGTCGGGTCTTCGGAGTGGGCCGAGCATGCTCGATCGATTGTCGTCAAGCAGGAGGGCCTAATAGCCGCCATCGGCATTGAAGATCGCTTGGTTGGTCTGGTCATTTTTCACGATTCGATCCGTCCTGAGGCAGCGGGCGTTATGCGGGCGCTTCGCCAGGGAGGATTTAGGCGAATTGGACTTTTAACGGGCGACCGACGGCAAGTCGCTGAAGCCGTAGCCGATGGATTGTTTTTCGATCACATCGAGGCGGGCGCTACGCCTGCGGGAAAGGTAAATATCGTGCTCCAGGAGAAAAAACTGGCCGTCGTTGCTATGGTTGGCGATGGCGTAAACGATGCACCGGCGTTAGCGGCGGCCAATGTAGGCATTGCACTCGGTGCTAAGGGGGTTGGAGCTTCTGCCGAGGTGGCAGATGTCGTTGTGCTTATTGACCGACTTGATCCTTTGCCTGATGCCTTTCAGATTTCACAACGATCTTTTCGTATTGCAAAACAAAGCGTTTTTGCCGGAATTGGCCTTTCTGCCATTGGCATGGTGGCTGCTGCTTTTGGGTATTTACGTCCAATCGAAGGTGCGGTGCTGCAAGAGGTCATCGATGTTGCTACTATTTTAAATGCATTACGCGCGCTCGATATAAAATTCCTGTCATAATCACACATTAATGCTGCGTTCATAGCCAGTTGATTACACATCTGGGTATATTGCATGTTCGTGTGGCTTGACTTGTTCGGTAGGGTCCCTTATTTCGTCGTCTGCCGTCGAACGGCACGCCGTTTTGGGGGAGTAGCTCAGTTGGTTAGAGCGTCGGCCTGTCACGCCGAAGGTCGCGGGTTCAAGTCCCGTCTCTCTCGCCATCCTTTCCGGTGAAAACCGGTAGGGAAGGCAACAGGGCTCGATGCCGATCCTCCCATCGCGAAGATGCCCATAGTGGTTTTTGGATTATTGGATCGAGCGATGAACTTGGGTTCTGGCTTTAATTTTGCGGTAGTGGCTGCCTTTTTTGCGGCTGTTTTTTCGTTTGTTACCATTCCGGTGTTGTTGCCATTTTTGCGGCGCCACGCGGTTGCCAAGGTCAATGCAAGGTCGAGCCATAAAGAGCCAACGCCACAAGGTGCGGGTATTGCGCTCGTCGCTGGGGTTGTTGGCGTATTCGCTACGGCCATCATTTTTGCTCCCTTTCTGACAATGTCCGATCGCATGGCGCTAGCCGCTTCGGGCGCGGGGGCGGTTTTGATTTCGGCAATCGGTTTTTTGGATGATGTCCGTCCATTACCAGTTTTGCCCCGCGTCGGCGGTCAGCTCGCTTTGATTGGTTTGATGCTTTACGTCACTCCGTCCTATATTTCATTGTTCGATGGCGCATTGCCTTTGGTCGTAGAGCGCCTATTTGCCGCCGTCGCACTGTTTTGGATGGTCAATCTAACCAATTTTATTGATGGATTGGACTGGTTGACGGTGGCTCAATTCGTGCCTGTTGCGGT
>JAPJMW010000184.1 GCA_026461505.1 Beijerinckiaceae bacterium | reverse complement strand
GTCTAGTTATTCGATTGGGCTTTGGTTGATGAGTGGATTGATTACTCATTGCTGATTGCATGTTCATGGCAAAACTCTCCCGTTCGGGTCCGAGGTGATCGGATCTGGCTTGGTTCGATGGGTGGGTGTTGTTTGATTGGATTGATTGAGTGCTTAGGCCGCCGAGACCTGCTCGATCAGTTCGGCTCCCGGCACAGGGTGCCCGGCAATTAAGTCGCTCTCGGCTAGTTTAAGCATGGAGGATCGAACGGCTTGGTCCTGCCAGAAGCGGTCATTGGACTTGAAGCCGTTCACAAAGGCCTCCTCGTCGATGACGCTCACTACCTTCTTGGAGCGTAGACCGATACGTCTGCCGTGTGTTCCGGCCCGGGGAGGGAGCATACTGCTAGTCGAGGATGTTGAATTTGAAGGATCAGAACCTTCTACTCCCTTAGCTATTAAAGCAGCTTCTCGTTCTGCCTGCTCCCGTAGGATGCGTTCCCGCTCAGACAGGAGGTATGGCTCCAAGGCCTTCTTCATCTTGGCCTTGTTATCAGATGCTCTGGCAATAACGGGCTTCCACTCGGCGTCGATCCTACGGCCTTCCTCCAGAACCGGTCGCTTTGCCGAGGTTCGAAGGGCTTCGGCCTTACTCTCAAGCATCCCGAACCGCTCGGCGTAGTTGGCTGCTCGGTCCGCGTCCGTTTGGGTTGCGATGGCGCCAATCTCCTCTAGCCAGTTCGAGGAGAGATACTTTAGGGCTTCGATCTCCTCCAGAAGACCCTCGGCCTCCGTGACCCCGGTGCTATTGTGGCCTATCGTTGGAAATGGGGCAGGCGAGGGGTTCCCGGTAGTTTGATAAGAGCTCTTTGCTACTCTATCGGTTAATCCACCAGCTAAAACATTATCAGGCCACGGCTTACCTTCCTCCGCCACCGCCCTATACACCTCATAATCCACCGGATAACGGCAGCACCACGTCCAAACCTCAAAAGCGCCCTTCATCTCCCCCTTGCAAAGTGCTAGGACTTCGCCATCATCTTCCCGAAAGATGGCGACAGGTATCCAATCTCCACCCCGCCGCCATCTCATCCGATAATACCCACACTGAGGATCGTTCTCATGAATTGGACCAAATTGACCCTGAAGGGCGTTATGCCAGTAGGTGTAGAACATTTTTGATATCTCCATAATTATTTGATATAATTTATTTCTAATGAAATTAAAAGCGTCAATAGGTAAAATTTTATGATTAGTGGTGCTCAGGTTCGAGCAGCTCGCGCATTACTGGATTGGTCAATTAAGGACCTATCGGAGCGTTCAAATGTGAGTACACCGACAATTCAAAGGCTCGAGCGCCAGCATGGGTTGATTTCATCGCAACCGCGAACCGTAATTGATCTCCAAAAAGCAATAGAAGAGGCCGGGCTGGAATTCATTGGAACCCCAGACAATGGGCCAGGCGTTAGGTTTAAGCCTAAGGCTTGATTGAGACACGCCGATCAATTTTTGCCAATTTGAACGTCCTTGGGCTGTTATTCTAAGCCGGGAATTGATGCATCCGTGGTCTAACCGGGGTTAGCTCCGGTTAATTTTTTTTAAATTGAGCCAAATTAAAATAATCTGTCGAAACGATTAAAATAGTTTGGGATCTCGCCGTTATCTAAGTTACTGGGTTCGAGAAAATGGACCCAGCCTCACGGTGAGTGTCTAGACCGAGTTGGTAGCCCCTGCCAGTTATTGCAGGGTATCAGGCGTCTTGGAAGCTCCGTAAAGCGCGCGTGGTACCGTGCCCCGAGCCGTGGGGGGACGGACGCGAAGTCTAGACTTCGCGTCCGGTCCACGCGCTTTTTTACGAAGTAATAGAATATTAGAATTTATAAGTTAAATGACAGCCTGTATCTGAATACGGGAGCTTAAGATGGACGGATTTGACGTAAATCGGTTTACTCACCTTAAAGTTGCTGATGAGTTGCCAATATTTGGATATAATTTTGACAAAAATGATCCAATATTAGAGCTGGCTAAAGAAGCAATCAAAGAGCTTCAGATAACGCATCCAGATACAACGCCATCTAACCTGAATTCGCTCTATATGAGCCCTTGGAAAAGCCACCGTTTAACAGATAAGTTTAACCCACTCATTAATTTGATGGGTCAACTCATTTTGAAGACGTCAAAAGACTACTTTACGACGGATTTTGAAAGTTTGAATTATACCCTGGCGGTGTCCGACTGTTGGGGGGCTATCTACGAAAAATCAAACTACGCTGCTCCTCATCGGCATTTTCCTTCTGATTTTGCTACGGTGATCTACTTGGATGTCGATGACAACGCGGCGCCAATCGTCTTCGCAAATTCTTTGGTCGTAAAGCCGGTTTCCGGAACGGCTGTCATTTTTCCAGGAATCTTGCTTCACCATGTGCCGGCAACTGAGGGGCGCCGGGTCATTGTAGCCATCAATTTTATTAAAATACCTAACTTTGATTTTGGAAGCATAAACCGCATCTAGTGTTAGAATTGATTAATCCGATGATCGATCGCAATATATTAGCCCTTAAGGCTCGCGGTCCATGAAGTCATCATGCTTGTTAAGCTACTTTGCTCGGACTTTGTGGAATTGAGAATGTTTTGCATCGCCGTAAATTGCGTGATGTAACGTTGGCGAATAGCAGTCATTTGCTTATCTAGCTTTGTCTGGTCGTCCGTGATCTTCTGCTCCACGCTTCCCTGCGTCCTGCTTAATTCTGCCGCGAAGGGAGACCCGGATCCCGTTACAACTTTTGTTAAATTCGTCATTAAATCTATGGCGCCAGTTGACGAATTAGTAGACGAGATTGCGTCAGCCAACTTTTGCAGGTTATTTTGAGTAATAGCGTCGATTGTTGGGGTGTCGATAGATAGGGTTCCATCAAGATTTGTTTTTACGCCAATGTCAGAGAGTGTAATTGGCGTCGCCCCCGTTCCCGTAATTGGCGTGGTAGTAAGTGCATGCAGCTGCATCATAAATGATTTTGCTACAGAATCGTTCGCCAAACCGCCGCGCTTTGTAACATCGGTATCATATTGAATTTGAGCCTTGAGCGTAGTCAGTAACGAATTATACCCGGAAACGATTGTCTGAAGGGCGCCAATAAGTCCGGTAGTATTAATAGGCGTGGACAAGGTTACAGGGCTCGTCGATGCCGTTAACGCGTGAACGTTAATGGTCACTCCCGAAATTAGATCCGGAAAAGAGTTAGTTGACGAATTATAATTAACACCCGCAGCGTTAATCACTGCGTCTTGGCCTGCCTGAACCGTTGGCCCATTATTGGTATCTGTATTGAGCCCGTCCGTTATTGGACCAGAAGCATTCGGATCCGTGATTGCCGCATAAAAATTATTAGCTTGGCCGGATCCGTGCGAAATCTGTAAATATTGTTTATTTCCATTAGTCGAAGGCGCATTCATGACCGTCGCGGTAAAGCCCGAAACTTTACCAATGGCCGTCGCCAAATCCGAAAGAGACGAATATTGTGATAAATCAAATTGCTGCAATTGCGTGGGGTTGTCCGGCGTTAGCGTTACACTTCCGATTGCAGTGCTCGAGTTGTCATAGGTAAAATTAATGGATTTATTGTCTGCTGAAAGAGCGGCGGTCGGAAATCCGCTCGTCATCGACGGTGATGAATCGTTTGCTGCCGTCGTAATGGCGTCATTCAATGCGCGGGCAAAATCAGTCGGCGTGCCGGAATCGGGAACGGTCACCGATACTGAGAGGCTCGTTCCGCTATCGGTCGGCACCGAAAGAGTGTAGGCAGCCCCAGGCGTCAGGTTTTGGCTTGGCAATTGCACTGCGGCAGTAGGAACGGCGCCCGAGACTGTTGCAGTCGAGATCGCCGCAGGGGAAAATTTTTGTCCGGCATAAAGGGTTAGAAAGCGACTACCGCTCGAGCCAACGAGGCTAGTGGTGGTCGCTGAAATGGGAGGTAATGTAACTTGATTGGTTGTTGCAAGTTGATTGACGGTAAACGAAAAATTTATAGGTGTCGGCTGCACAAATGATTTGAATGAGAAATCCGCAGCGGTGGCATCGGAACTTTGAGTTGAATATCCGATTGCTTTCGAGTTGCCCAAGCCGGCCAGTGCGGTGTTAAAGTCATTCGCTGCCGAGGTAATCAGCCCGATTGAAGAGATTTTTGCGTCGGCCTGTGTTTTTCGGTTATCGATCAGTGCCTGTTGAGGGGCTTGGGTTGCTTGCGTTAGCTGTGTCGCCAAAGTCTGGATGTCGATCGTGGACCCAGTTATACTGTTAGCGATGCTGCTCCCAATGTTACTAAGACTGTTACCGCTGGTCGACGCGGCCTTAGACGCCGCGGACGCTGTCGTTGTTGATGGCGTTGTCGTCGAATTTGTCGTTGTCGGGGAACTTGAACTTGTGACAATTGAAACCATCGAAAAACTCCTTCGATCGATTTCCCTGCAATTTCTGGGCCAATTTTTGATAAAATTGTAGATTTCGGGCGCTTCCTATTACAGAAAGCCCACCAACATTTTATAAAATACCGCTAGCCTCTAATTACTTAAGCAGCGCCAATACCAATTGAGGTTGCTGATTAGCCTGGGCTAACATGGCCGTGGCCGCCTGCTGGATGACTTGCGCCCTGGCTAGATTTCCGGTCGCTTGGGAGTAATCCACGTCCTCAATTTGGCTCTTCGATGACTGTAAATTCGTCGAAATATTGGTCAAATTGTCGACGGTGAACTGAAGGCGGTTAATTTTAGAACCAATATTTGAACGCATTGAGTTCACGCCACTGATGGCGGTATTAATGGCTGTCAACATTGCTGATGCAAGCGCGACGCTGGAAATGGATCCGCTCTTCAGGCCGGACATGCCAGAAACAGTTGATCCACTTGCCGCTGGATTAAAAGACTTAATTGTCGCGCTGATAATTGTCGATGAACCGGTCTGTGAGCCTACTTTAAAATTTACCGTTCCACTCGTACCCTGCGAGCCGTCGAGTACGTTAACGCCGTTCCACTGAGTGGTTATGGCGACACGCTTGATTTCATTATAGAGGGACGTGAACTCGGAGTTCATCGACGTCCGGTCATTTTGTGAGTACGTCTGGTTGATGGACTGAACCGCCAATTGACGCATACGTTGGAGCAAATTGGTTACTTCATCCGACGCGCCGTCTGCGGTCTGGAGCATATTAATAGCGTCGTTAGCATTTCTAACGGCCTGATTTAGACCGTTAATTTGTGAGGTTAGGCGGGCGACAGTCGCCAGGCCCGCCGGATCATCGGAGGCTGCATTAATGCGCTTTCCAGTCGATAGTTGTTTCATGGCCGCTTGTAAGTTTCGGCCATTACTAGCTAGCGACGCCTGAGCATACAAAGATGCCACATTTGTATTTATAACTGTCATTTCCCCACTCCTATAATAAATTATAAGTTTAAATAAACACTACAACTTATAATCTAACAGTAAATAGAAATAAATAGCTATTTCTATTTTAAATATTCTCCGGGATAGGTGGGGATATCCCGGAGAATTATATGTTATCTATGACTTTACTGTAGTTTATTGATCAAAGTCATAACGGTTGAAGGCTGCTGGTTAGCCTGGGCAAGCATGGCAGTCGCCGCCTGCATGATCACCTGCGATTTAGCTAAGTTCGAAGTTGCCATCGAGTAATCGACGTCCTGAATTTGACTGCGTGATGCGGACAAATTCGTGGAAATATTAGTCAAGTTATCCACTGTAAACTGAAGGCGGTTGACTTTGGCGCCAATCGTCGACCGGACACCGTTCACGCCGCTGATGGCGGTGATAATGGCCGTTAACATGGCGGAAGCGCCAGCAACCGTTTCGATCGATCCGCTCTTCAAGCCGGACATCCCGGAAACCGTCGACGCGGTGGCTGCAGCGGGGTCGAAGGACTTGAGTGTTGCGCTAATGATCGTAGCTGATGCCTGCTGTGAGCCAACCTTGAAGGTTACCGTTCCGCTACCACCAAGTGAACCATCCAGAACGTTGAAGCCGTTCCACTGAGTTGTGTTAGCCACGCGCTGAATTTCATTATAAAGCTGCGTGAATTCGGTGTTCATCGACGTGCGATCGTTTGAGGAATAGGTCCCGTTCATCGACTGCACTGACAATTCACGCATACGCTGGAGCATGTTGGTGATTGCGTCGGTCGCACCCTCTGCAGTCTGGAGGAGCGAGATACCGTCATTGGCGTTGCGAACAGCTTGGTTGAGCCCGTTAATCTGAGATGTGAGGCGTGTGGAGATCGACAAGCCCGCCGCGTCGTCAGACGCTGAGTTAATACGCTTGCCAGTCGAAAGCTGTTGCATCGTCTTTGACATACCCTGGTTGTTGACCACCATGGCGGCCTGTGAACGTAAAGATGCCACATTCGTATTGATAACCGTCATCGGTTTATTCCTTCCGTGGGGTTGAACGCAGTCATCGAAAGGGGGTTTCGCTGACTGTAACTAACGGCTTGGCCTCTAGGCCGCCCCGATAAGACAGATAACGGTTTGGGAAGAAATTTTTTTAATTTATTTTCATTTTTTATTTGAGGTGACCGACATTTATCGGCAATCCTTCGACGTTTTTCGTGCTGAGCTGTGTTGTATATATATATAAGGAGTCAGTTGAGCTGCCCGTGGCGTTCTGGGTTTGCGACCCAAACCACATTTTATGCCAGCGATACACGGACTTTATTGGGGTATGTTTGGTTAATTTTAGGCCAAATTAGATGTATTTCTAGGATTTTATAAAAAATTATAGTTGCTGGCACGGTAATTGCTAATTTGGAACCGAGATAAATTTGTACTTCGATTGTTGGCACGGGAATTGCTGCAATCATGTCAGAAAATAATGGTTCTTAGATTGGAGACTACCCATGACTGTGATTAACACGAATATTCCGTCCTTATATGGACAGGCTGCACTGAATAAGAATAACGTACAGCTCCAGAAGGTTATGGAGTCCCTTTCTACCGGCAAGCGTATTAATGCCTCGTCGGACGATGCCGCGGGTCTAGCGATTTCGACGAAAATGACGTCGCAGATCAATGGCCTCAACCAGGCCATCCGCAACGCCAATGACGGCATTTCGATGCTTCAGACGACAGAAGGCGCCACGGAAGCAATCACCAATATGCTTCAGCGTATGCGTGAATTGTCCATTCAGTCCATGAATGGAACCTATTCTTCAAGTGACCGCAGTGCGTTGCAGACCGAGTACACGCAGCTTTATCAAGAAATTCAGCGCGTTTCCAAAACAACGCAATGGAACGGATTTAACGTTCTAGACGGAACCGCGGGGACCAGTGGAACTGTGCTCTTTAAAGTTGGATCGCAGGATTCATCAGGCACAATCATCAGTGCCTCATTAAAATCTTTTAACCCTGCATCAACGTCCGGCGTGACTGTAGTTTCCGGGATGACTTCGTTGGCGTCTGGGTATTCGTCTGCATTGTCCACGGTTTCGGCCGCTACGACCGCCCTCACGAATATCAGTAACGCGCTCAGCGGCGTTAACACCTACCGTGCAAGTTTGGGCGCAAAAATTAACCGCCTTCAGTACACTGTCGATAATTTGACAAACATCTCGACCAATACATCCGCCTCCCGGAGCCAGATCGAAGACGTAGACTATTCTAAGGCGTCTTCAGATATGGCACGCCGCAATGTGATCCAGCAAGCCGCTACTGCAATGTTGGCACAAGCGAACCAGTCGCCGAATACCGTTCTGCAGCTTCTGAAGCAGGGATAAATCTAGTTTAGAGAGCTAAACTAGATTAATTTACTGGGGATTATGCTTTTGAAGTCTGAGAACCTTGATAAATAGGGCTCTATCAAAATATCGACCCATCTGAAAAGCTCGCTTTAACGGCGGTCAGTGTGTGGAAGACGCTTTGAGAGTAGGAAGAAGAGTAAGGTTGGCTCGGCATATTTGAACAGTGTGGCGGGTCCTGAGAAGTCGATTAGTCCCGTTGTTTTGCATCCAGCAGGATTGCTTGATGCGTGGTCTGGTAGCCTAATCCGGTTGTATTTCTGAAAAATTTAAATGAGGTTGGCTCATATTATGAAAGTTTTCCATGCAACGTGAGTAGTAGGCGCAGGCTTCAGGAATACAATAATCGCCTCGTCAACTGATGAATTCATATTTTATTGTTCGCCAAAGGCGCGGGACAACGACATGGTTTCACCAAAATCCTTTTTGATCCATGCTGATCTTACTCACATGCTTTGTGGCCACGTCTTCAAAAGTGTTGCTCCCAAATTGTTTGCCCTGACTGGAATTGAAGCTCCCGGCCTTTAAATTCCGCGCCAGAGAACCGAGAGTTTTCAGAAAAACCTACCTTACAAGCGTGATTAATAGTCTCCGAGGCTTGATAGCCACAATGGCATGTAATGGCACTGATCATTGCATCCGGGGTTAGATAAATAGCTAAATTCCAATAAGTTTGGCACAAGGATTGCATGGCGACGCGTGTAAAAAAATAATAAAAAATCCGTTAAAGTTCTAAAATACTCGACCGTTCTATATCGCGAATAGATAGATTTTTTTGAAAGGTATTTTGTCATGGCCGTATCAAGTGTTTCTGGAGGACTTTCAAGTCTAACGGCTTACTCCTCTTTGACCACCGATCAGTTGGCGAGCCTTTCGACCAAGCAAATTGCCACTTTAACAAGTGCTCAAGTAAGTAATTTATCTACTGCTCAGGTCAATTCATTTACCACTGCGCAGATAGCGGCGATAACGACCAGTGCCTTGCAAGGCTTAACGACAGCACAGACGTCAACATTAACGACGGCCCAGGTGGCCGCCTTTACAACTATTGAAATTGCAAATCTTAGTACAGCTAATTTGACAGCATTGACTACGGATCAGGTATCAGCGATTGAGACAGTTGACCTCGCGGCTCTGAAAACCGCCCAGATTTCAGCGTTAACGACGGCACAACTTGGTGCTCTGCTTTCAAGTCAAATAATTTCCATCACTGTGACACAGATAGCTACACTGACGACGGCTCAGGTCTCTAATATGACGACCGACCAAGTTGCATCGATTGAGACGGCTGATCTCGCAGCGATGACGACGGCCCAGATTGCTAATCTGACCACAGCTCAAGTAGCCAATTTGACGACCCACCAGATTGCATCGATGACAACTAAAGAGGTAGCTGCTCTGACGACGGCTCAGGTCGCCAATATGACCACAGCTCAAGTTGTCGCGTTGACTACGTCAGAATCTGCAGCCCTGACCACGGCTCAAGTTGCCAATCTGACGACTGATCAGGTTGCATCGATTGAGACAGCCGATATTGCAGCATTGACGACGGCCCAGATTTCTAATCTAACCACGGCTCAGACCGCCAATATGACCACGGCTCAGGTTGTGGCCCTTAAGACCAATGCGGTAGCGGCGCTTACCACGGCTCAGGTTGCTAATCTGACGACTGATCAGGTTGCGTCGATTGAGACAGCTGATCTTGCAGTATTGACGACGGCTCACGTTGCTAATCTCACCACGGCTCAGGTCGCCAATTTGACCACGGCTCAGGTTGCAGCCCTCAAGACCTCTGTGATCTCGGCGGTGACCACGGCTCAGGTCGCCAATCTGACAACCGCTCAGG
>JAPJMW010000183.1 GCA_026461505.1 Beijerinckiaceae bacterium | reverse complement strand
TGTATTGCCAGCTGCAACGATGCCTATTTTTTTGGCTTTGATGAAGCCGCGATTGGTTTCGACGCCTACAACCTTGCCGTTTTCAACGCGGATCTGTTTGGCTTCCGTGTTTTGGAGGATGTCAACGCCACGTGAATCTGCGCCGCGGGCGAAGCCCCACGCAACGGCGTCATGACGTGCGGTGCCGCCGCGACGTTGCAATAATCCGCCTTGGATCGGAAAGCGCCCATTTTCAAAATCGAGAAATGGCACCATCTCACGTACCTGTTCACGGTTTAATAATTCGCCATCCACGCCATGCATGGCCATAGCATTGCCGCGCCGAGCATATTCGTCGCGCTGACTGTCTGAATGGTACAGATTCAGTACGCCGCGCTGGCTCATCATGACGTTATAGTTCAAATCTTGCTCAAGACCTTCCCAGAGCTTCAGCGACAATTCGTAGAAAGGAATATTCCCAGGTTCTTGGTAATTAGACCGGACAATTGTCGTATTTCTGCCCACCGAACCACCGCCGATATATCCCTTTTCTAAAACGGCGATATTCTTAAGACCGTGCTCTTTTGCCAGATAATAGGCTGTCGCAAGTCCGTGGCCGCCGCCACCGATCAGGACAATGTCATATTCTGCTTTGGGTTCTGGATCCCGCCAGGCGGGGGTCCAATCCTTTTGTCCGCGTATGGCCTGATGGATTAGGCTAAAAACTGAATATTTCATCCAAATTGGCCCTTATCGGAATTCCGTTCGATTCTATTCAACCCGCAAATAGTATTGTGCGGGCAATTTATACCCCGCCACAAGCGCTAAATCATACCTTGATTTAAGAATGTTCATCGATTTTTGGCTCGATGCTATCGATTTTCAGCAAATTGGTATGGCATAGGCAATATCCATTCAGTTCTATGTTGCATTTATGGCATTGCTGTTTAGAAGAATTCCAAACAGTGAACGTCTAGGAGTGTTCGTTTATGTCCCAACTTGCTCTTTCCGAACTAACCGAGCGCGATATTCTGACGCTTGCGATATCTAATGAGGAAGAGGATTCGAGGATTTATCAGAGCTTTGCAGACGAAGTTCGTGATGTATATCCCCATTCTGCGGCAGTCTTTGATGAGATGGCAGAAGACGAGCGCGGACATCGCGACATGCTCTATCAATTGTATAAAACCCGTTTTGGCGAACATCTTTCCCCCATCCGGCGGGAAGATGTTAAGGGCTTCCTCAAGCGGCGCCCTGTTTGGCTGATAAAGAGCCTTGGTGTCGATAGAATGCGGCAAGAAGCTGAAATTATGGAAATGCAAGCCGCAAACTTTTACGAAAAGTCAGCTGATCGCGTGCTTGATATCGATATTCGCGGTCTTTTACTGAAATTAGCGGAACTTGAGCGCAGTCACGAAAAAAAGACCCTTGATATGATGGAAGCAACGCGCAAGGGCGCAGCTGCTGATGAGGAAGCCGAAACCAAAAAGCGGATGTTTGTGCTGCAATATGTTCAGCCGGGTCTTGCGGGATTAATGGATGGATCAGTTTCGACATTAGCACCTGTTTTTGCGGCAGCTTTTGCTACCCATGGTAACTGGCCAACCTTTCTTGTCGGTATGGCATCCTCGATTGGCGCGGGTATTTCGATGGGCTTTGCCGAGGCATTGTCGGATGACGGGTCATTAACGGGCCGTGGTTCTCCTTGGATCAGAGGCGCTATCTGCGGCCTTATGACCACGATCGGTGGTATCGGCCATACATTGCCCTATCTCGTGCCGGACAGTGTTTCAAATGCCTTCCTGATTGCTACGGCGATTGCGACGGTCATCGTTCTTGTCGAGCTATGGGCGATTGCGTGGATCCGTGCCAAATTCATGGATACGCCGTTCCTTCAGGCCGCCTTTCAGGTAGTTGCTGGTGGGGCACTTGTCTTCATCGCGGGAATATTGATCGGTAGTGCTTGACGGAATGAAGGTTGGCGGGCAGGGATGCACTATGTTTCGTCTTGTTCATCTTTCTGACCCCCATCTCGGTCCTATTCCTGATCCCCGTCCATCCGAACTCATAGGAAAGCGGTTCGCTGGTTTTGTGAATTGGTCTCTGAGGCGCCGCACGTCGCATGACATGGCGCTTCTAGGGCGAATTGTGGACGATATTCATTCTCAATCGCCTCATCATGTCGCCTGTACGGGCGATTTGATCAATATTTCATTGCCGTCCGAATTTGGTCCCGCCGCGGAATTTATGAGAAGGCTTGGCAGTCCTATGTCCGCCAGCGTCGTTCCTGGGAACCATGACTCCTATGTTTCGTCTGCTCAGCCGGAAATTGGGAAACATTGGGGGCCGTGGATGACCACTGATTCCGGTCGTTTTGAAGGGTTTCCCTATATCCGCATGATAGGGCCCTTGGCCCTGGTGGGATTATCATCCGGTATTTCAACGTGGCCATTGCTTGCGACCGGACGTTTGGGTAGACGCCAGCGTGATGATCTAAAAGCCGCATTAAAATTTTTGAAATCACAGGGATTGGCGAGAGTTATTCTCATTCATCATCCGCCTTATCGGGGCGGAGCTAAGCCCGGTCGCACATTGACCGATGCAGCCGAGTTTGAAGCCATTATTGCTGAAACCGGTGCGGAATTAATTCTTCACGGCCATAATCACCGAACGTCGATAGCCTATCTTGAAGGGCCTGATGGTCTGGTGCCAGTGGTTGGAGCGCCAAGCGCCTCAGCGGCCCGAGGGACGCCCGGCCATCGTGCTGGTTATCATATTTTCGATTTTGATATGACAGACACCGGGGTCGCTATTACGGGCCACTCGCGAGGACTGCTAGAATCCGGTGAAATTGGACCGATTGGCCAATTGAGGCTTAAGGCCTAAACTTGTTTAGCCGCCGTTAAATAGGCTTAAAAGCTTGATGATTTCGGGCATGAATACGCGATCCCAATTGGACCCGATATAAACCGATGCGATGCCTGCTGCTAAGCCTAAAACGAAAAGCAGGAAATAATTACCGCCGCTTCGTCCACTTGTTTCGGTTATAATTGGAATAGCGGTTACCGTTGATGCGTTTTCGAGCTCAAGGGTCGATTGTTCATCTTTTCGCTCTATGGTTTCAAAGGATAGAGCATTGGCGAGTGCAGCCTCTCTTTCGACGAGGCGTTTTCCGAGATAGTTGGTTACTGCATTCGCCATGATGACAACATCATCGCTTTCACCGAGCAATTGGCGTCCCGAAGGGGTGTCCATCAAAAAACGGTACGTGCGACGATCACGGCTCATTTCGATAAAGGATATCATGTCGACATAAAATCTTGGCCGCTCGCCGCCTACGAGGCCATGATTGAATAAATCGGCTTCGCGGGGCAATTGTTGTAAAATAGGCCGGAGTTTTTCTTGCAAATTCTCAAGACGGCCGAATTCGGCCGCTATCAAATCATTTGCTATGCCTGTTTTCTCCGCGCGCTCTATTCTTGCGCGTCTAACCGCATCCGCTAAGTCCGGGCCATTGCCCTGATCCGAAACGAGATCGATCGTTTTCATAGCTTTGACGTCCATTTGAAGCCTATTCCCCTTTGGCGCTAGGCTATTCTAACTCACTGCTGCAGGTCAAAGAATTAGCACTATTTGCCAATTATTTGCCGGGGATTAATTTTTCTCGCATAAAGAGTTGATATTTTAGGTGTAATTTTCCTTGGCGGGGGTTACCCAAGCGCCTAAATGAATTCAACCGTCTTACAAAAAGGTATTCATCATGCTGGCTTCACTTCTGTCATCGGGCAAAGTTCTTATTGCTGATGGAGCAACCGGTACGAACTTGTTCGAGATGGGACTCGTGGCAGGCGAGGCGCCTGAGGTTTGGAATTTAGAACATCCCGACCGGATTATGGCCCTGCATCAGTCTTTTATCGATTCTGGCGCCGATATCATCCTAACCAATACGTTTGGTGGGAACTCACGGCGGCTAATGCTGCATGGTCTTCAGGACCGCGCGCAAGAGATCAATAAGTTAGCCGCTGGCTTAGCCAAGACGGTAGCCACAAAGGCCGACCGTCCTATTGTTGTGGCGGGTTCGGTTGGACCGACGGGCGATCTTTTTGCTCCGCTTGGACCATTGACGGAAGAAGAGGCCGTTGAGGTATTTGTCGATCAAATGCAAGGGCTTAAGGCTGGTGGGGCTGACGTTGCGTGGATCGAAACCATGTCGTCGATCGAAGAAATTCGTGCGGCGGCCCATGCGGCGATCAGGGTAGGACTTCCCTATACCTTTACCGCCAGTTTCGACACGGCTGGACGCACGATGATGGGCATTACGCCGGAAGGGCTTGTCGAATTTGCTCAGACGCTTGATCCAAAGCCTTTGGCTATTGGCGCGAATTGCGGGGTTGGCGCATCCGATTTGGTAATGAGTGTGTTGGGAATGACGGCAAAAGAGGCTGGAATCCCCATTATTGCAAAGGCAAATGCCGGAATTCCGCATTTTGTTGGTGAGCATATCCATTATTCCGGCACTCCGGAGTTGATGTCCGATTATGCCTGTTTGGCGGTTGATTCAGGCGTTCGTATTATTGGGGGATGCTGTGGCACCGGATTTAAGCATCTTGCCGCTATTCGTGCAGCCGTTTCAGCTCACGCCAAGGGCGCAAGGCCTGAAGAAGATAAGGTTATTCAACAGCTTGGACCGCTTCAATCGCCGACATCGAAGAACGAGGGTGGAGACCGTCGGGCAGGACGTCGGCGTCATTGAACGCGGATTTTGCCTCACAATCTGACCAAGTAATTCGTTACTGTACAGTCACAGTAACGGAGCCGGATATACATGACCCTTCTAGCGATGCGCGGAGAGTTGCTTTAGCAATTTCCTCTCAATACGGAGTCTATGGCGTCGAGATCGGTCTCGATACTTTACGAATACTTCAAAGCCGATTGCGTAAATCCGCATGGACCGTGCAAATTGCGCTTAATAAAACGAAGGTTGTGATAATACAGGGCCCCGATCCGATAATTACTGCAGGGCTTGCGATAGATATCGGAGCCAGTTCGATAGAGCTTTCGATAAATAATCTCATCAATGGCGACTTAATTGCCCAAAAAAGCATCATAAATCCCCTCATCAGGTTCGGTTCAGATCCGATCAGCCGTGTCGCTTATGGCATGACGACAGTCGACGGTTTTGCCGAGATGACGGCGATGCTTCAGTCGACCATCAACACGTCGATTGGGTCATTGGCGGAAGAGGCGGGCTTGTCGCCTGCCCAGATCCTCGATGCGGTTTTTGTTGCTGACCCCGTTACACATCATGTGATGCTGGGTCTTGATGCAACCGAGCTTGGCAGTGCGCCTTATACGCAAGCGGTTGCGGAGCCTTCGGATATACAGGCGCCAGAGGTGGGGCTTCACTTAGCGCCCGGTGCGTTGGTTCATGCGTTACCGCTATTGGGTGGACACGTCGGAAGCGATTGTCTGGCCGCAGCCTATCATTGCGGTGTGGGGCAGGGAGATGAGGTTACGCTCCTTGTTAATATTGGTACAACCACTGAAATTATGTTGGGCTCGCAAGGGCGATTGTTTGCAGCAGCGCCACCCGCTGGCTCAGCGCTTGAAGGGGTTCAACTCGAGGCGGGGCGACACGCTGTACCAGGTGCTATTCGCGCCATTCGAATTGATCCGGAAAACTATGAGCCGCGTTATCAAATCATAGGCTCACCCTATTGGTCAGATGAACCAGAATTTACGGCTTCTGTTGAAGCGCTTGATGTTGGTGGATTTTGTCGCGCGGGGTTGATTGATGCGTTGGCTGAATTACGACTAACGGGCCTTATGGGGCGTGATGGGACGATTGACCCCGATAAGGCGGCGGTAACATCGCGCGTCCGTGAAGAGTATCGGTCGTCGACGTATCTTGTGCGTGAGGCTGAACCTCGGATTGCGTTGACACAACATGATGTTCGCAGCTTGCAAATGGCGAAAGCGGCCGTGCAAGCATCGGCACGTATTTTATTGAAACGGCATGGTGGCCAAAAGATTGATCGTATCGTGTTGACCGGTGGATCCGGTGTCAGCATTGATCCGTTACGAGCGGCCATTGTGGGCTTGTTTCCTGATTGTGATCCGGACGCCATTTCTTTTGTTGAAAATGCGGCGCTGCTAGGCGCAAAATCGGCCTTGTTAAGCCGCTCGGCGCGTGAGGGAATGGCCCGCCTTGCGCGTAAAACCAAGGTTATTGAAACCGTTCTTGATCCGGATTTCCAAGCCGAACAGATCGGCGCGATGGGTATTCCGCATCGCAGTGAGGCGTATCCGCTTTTGGCGAGGCGCGTAGAGCTAAGTGACAATGAGCCGCTGGCCCGTGGCCGCCGCGAAGGTCGACGCAGTCGTGCGTGAGGATGGCGAACATTAAATGTCGCCGTCATCTAGAAAACATATGTCATTCGCACCCGATCATGCTTTGCGCATTCGGTGCGACTGGTTAGATTTAGGATGATTGCGTCCTGTTAGCGGAATATGGGGTATCGAGCGATGGAATTGATGAGTGAAGGTGGCCGCCGTCGCGCGGGTCGTGCGGAGCGCGCGGGCAAGCAACCAAAGGCACCTCAACCCCGGCGTCCTTTTGCCGCCGTCGAACTTGCAACGCCTGAACAGATCGAGCGGATCCACCAAGAATCGCTCCGGGTGTTGGAAGAGCTTGGCATTGACGTTTTGCATGATGGTGCGCGAGCCATTTTGAAAAAAGAAGGCGCGATTGTGGATGAGGAGACGCGGCGTGTTCGCTTCCCGCGTCAGCTTGTTGAATCCAAGATTGGACTAGCGCCTGAAAGCTTCACGCTGCACGCGCGTAACCCCGAAAACAATCTGACCATTGGGGGAGATGCGGTTGCGTTTTGCTCGGTAGCAAGCGCGCCGAATGTTGCTGATCGGGATGGTGGACGTAGGCCCGGTAATCGCGTCGATTATCAAAACCTCATTCGATTAGGTCAGACGTTAGATGCCGTGCATCTATGGGGTGGCTATCCGGTGGAGCCCGCTGATATTCATGCCTCGGTACGTCATCTTGATGCGCTCTACGATATGATGACCTTATCTGATAAAGCTGTTCATGCTTACTCATTGGGAGCAGAGCGAAATATTGACGCGCTTGAGCTCGTTCGCATTGCGCGTGGTATTGATGACGCGACGCTTGATCGCGAGCCTTCGGTCTTTACCATCATCAATTCGAATTCGCCGTTGCGGCTTGATGTGCCGATGATGGAAGGCATTATTCAAATGGCCAAGCGCAATCAGCCGATTGTGCTGACGCCGTTTACGCTTGCTGGTGCGATGGCACCGGTGACGATTGCGGGTGCGATTGTCGAGCAAAATGCCGAAGCGCTCGCGGGACTGGTATTTACGCAAAGCGTTAATCCGGGCGCGCCATTTGTGTATGGTGCGTTTACATCGAATGTCGATATGAAATCGGGTGCGCCAGCCTTTGGCACGCCGGAGCAAATGAAGTCGGCAATCATCGGTGGCCAACTCGCACGGCGTTACCGCGTGCCGTATCGTTCGTCGAATACGTGCGCGGCGAATACGATTGATGCGCAAGCAGCCTATGAAAGCGTGTTCTCTTTATGGGGCGCGATTATGGGTGGCGGCAATCTCATCATGCATGCGGCAGGATGGATGGAAGGCGGCTTGCATGCGTCGTTTGAGAAGATGGTGATTGATGCTGATCTCTTGGGCATGCTCACCGAGTTCATGCGGCCGCTGGCTTTTACCGATGATGATCTAGGCTTCGAGGCGATGAAGGAAGTGGGGCCGGGCGGGCATTTCTTTGGTTGCGAGCATACCCAGTCCCGCTACCGCAACGCGTTTTTTGCACCGATGATTTCCGATTGGCGCAATTACGAAACCTGGCAAGAAGCGGGCTCGCCTACGGCTTATGATAAGGCCAATCGTTTGTATAAAGAAAAGCTCGCGGCCTACACGCCACCGCCAATCGATGATGCGGTGCGTGGCGAGCTTGATGCCTTTGTTGCCAAGCGCAAGGCTGAGGGCGGAGCGCCTACTGATTTTTGATGGCGTGAAAAAGTCACGTCATTGCGAGCGATGAGCGAAGCAACCCAGTTGGAGATAAAAGATCGGGTGCTTTGTTAACTTGATACTCTAACACCCGCCATCAGCTGGGTTGCTTCGCGTTCGCTCGCAATGACGAAATAAGACGCGTTGCTCACCCACGCATCTTCTCGCCCTTTGGATCGAAGAGGGCTTCGCGGATTGGATGGGCTTTGCGGCGTTCGCCGATCACTTCGATTTCGAAGCCATCGGTTTTGTCGGCGAGTTCCTTTGGTACATAGCCCATGGCGATCGATGCTTTGACCCAATGGCCGTAGCCGCCGGACGTGATCCAGCCCACCACTTTACCATCGTGCCAGATCGGCTCGTCGCCCATGCAATCGGCATCGGTTGCATCGACCTTGAACGTGATGAGACGCAAGGCTCCACCGTTCTCTTTTTCTTCGGCCGCTTTGGTGCGACCAATGAAGTCGTTCTTTTTCAGATCAACAAAGCGACCCAATCCGCCTTCCAATGCACCATAGATTGGCCGATATTCACGCGCCCATGTTCCGAAATTCTTTTCCAACCGCATGGAGTTCAAGGCACGCAAGCCGAAATGGCCGATGCCGAGATCTTCGCCATGTTGCAAGACGAGATTGAGAAGAGCGCGTTGATATTCAGGCTTCACCCAAATTTCATAGCCAAGGTCGCCCGTGAAGGTCACGCGGCCGACAATGGCCGGAATGGGACCGAGATCCATTTTACGGATGGCCATAAACGGGAAGGCGGAACTTGATACATCTTTCGACGTGAGTTTTGCGAGCAAGGCGCGGGAGTTTGGACCCGCAATCGAAAGGCCAACCATATTGAGGCCTAAGGCTTCAATATGAACACCTGACTTTGGCAAATGCGCTTCGAACCAACGCATGTGATATTGCTCGGCAGGACCGGAACCGATGATCAGGAATTCTTCGACTCCCAATTTCGCAAGGGTAAAATCACCGATCAACTTGCCATTGTCGTTCAGCATTGGTGTGAGAACCATGCGCCCTGTCGCCGGAATTTTATTGGCGAGCATATGCGAGAGCCATGCTTCTGCGCCTTCACCGGTGACGCGGTATTTTGCATAGCCGGATGTTTCCATCACACCGACTGAGGTGCGAACGCGCGCGACTTCATTGCCGACATGCGAGAAATCTGTTGAGCGACGGAAGGAGAAGACTTCTTTAGCGTCCATGCCCTTTGGTGCGAACCACAGCGGATATTCCAAGCCATAGCTTTCGCCCATTACGGCGCCATCAGCGAGCAGGCGATCATAGATCGGCGTGGTACGGAATGGGCGGCCAGCTGGTAATTCTTCATTCGGGAAACGAATGCGGAATCGGCGCGAATAATTTTCACGTACCTTTGCGTTGGTATAAGCAAGCGTTGCGTAATCGCCATAACGCGCGACATCCATGCCCCACACATCGAAGCCTGGATCGCCTTGAACCATCCAATTGGATAGCGCCAAGCCAACACCGCCCCCTTGGCTAAACCCTGCCATGACGCCGCATGCGACCCAGAAATTTTTCAAGCCGCGAATAGGACCAACGAGCGGATTGCCATCAGGTGCAAAAGTGAACGGGCCATTGATGATCTTTTTAATGCCCGTATTGCCGTAAGACGGGAAATGCTCGAAACCGACTTCGAGTTCGGGTGCAATACGATCGAGATCAGGCTCCAACAAATTCTGTCCGAAATCCCATGGGGTTTCTTGCTCCGACCAAGGCTTTGCAGCCTTTTCATAGGTGCCCATCAACATGCCGCCGCGTTCTTGGCGGGTGTAGATTTCACCTTCGAAGTCTAGCGCGGTGATCACTTCCTTGCCGGTCGCTTTGTTGGCTTCGGCTACTTCCGGAATATCTTCGGTCAACAGATACATGTGTTCCATGGCGAGGATCGGCAGCTCCAAGCCAACCATGCGGCCAACTTCACGCGCCCATAATCCGCCTGCATTGACAACATGCTCGGCGTGAACCGTGCCTTGCTCCGTTACAACATCCCATGTGCCATCTTCGCGTTGGTTGAGTTCCAACACGCGGTTGCGCACCACAATTTCAGCGCCGTTGATTTTTGCCGATTTCGCATAAGCATGGGTGGTGCCGTAAGGATCAAGATGGCCTTCCAACGGATCATACATCGCGCCAACGAAATGCTTTTCGTCGATCAGCGGCATCCGCTTCTTGGCTTCTTCAGCCGAGATAATCTCGGTATGCATGCCGAGATAGCGGCCTTTGGCATGGGCCATTTTAAGCCAATCCATCCGGTCTTCGGTGCCGGCGAGCATGACGCCGCCCGTGAGATGCAGCCCGCAAGCAACGCCGGATTTTTCTTCGATCTCTTTATAGAGCTCAACGGTATATTGTTGGAGCTTGGCGACATTCGGATCACCATTCAGCGTATGAAAGCCTCCTGCCGCATGCCATGTGGAACCGGCGGTCAATTCTGCCCGTTCGATCAACATGACATCGGTCCAGCCCGCTTTGGTAAGATGATAAAGAACCGAACAGCCGACGACGCCGCCGCCAATAACCACTACTTTTGCACTCGTCTTCATCGTCTCATCTCCGCGTCACGCTTTTAGGCAAAGTCTATTCTGTGTGAGGTGATACGAAACTAACCCAATGAAGGTTGTTCGCATCGCATTTTTTTTGGATAGGGGTATCGCGAAAGGTAAAGTGGGGCTTTGAATAAAGCCTTTACCTCCCTCGTTTAATTGAACCGCCGATCCATCCAATCCCGCGTTCGGAAATACCGCCCGATCCACGGCAAGAACCATGTCGAGCCATTATACATCGGGTGGTCGGGAAATTCTGGTTGGTCGAAGGCGCAGATTTTATTGGAAAGGCCCGCGATTTTGCGGGCGGTTTGATGGCCTAGATAGCTCATCATGGCGACGCCCGAACCATTGCAGCCAAGCGCAAAGTGGAGATTATCCATCTTGCCCATATGCGGCATCTCGTCGAGCGTGAAGGCGACATTGCCCGTCCAGGCATGGGTGATCGATACGCCTTTTAAT
>JAPJMW010000182.1 GCA_026461505.1 Beijerinckiaceae bacterium | reverse complement strand
GATCGGGCGCGGGTTGCGGCTCGGGTGCTTTGGCAGGCGGGGTCGGAATGTCCTTTTTCGCGTCCGCTGTTTCTTGTTTGATCAGCTCTTCTTCCGCGACCTTATCAGCTTTGATCTTGGCGTCCGGCTTGATCTCTTTGACCGTTTTATCGCCCTTGGTCATTTTTGTGAGCTCGTCGGCGGTCACCATTTCAACGGCGATGGATTCAGGTTGGTCTTCGAATTTCGGCGTGTTTGAAAAGGCTATCAAAGTCGCAAGCAAAAGCGCTGCGTGAATCGCAGCGGAGAGCGGTACGCCAGGTTCGGACCAATTGATCTTCACCGCTTAAAATCCATGATGCCGTGCCATTATTTCGTCGGCTGCGGTTCGTTCACGAGCGCAACCTTTTTATATCCAGCCGATGTCAGAACAGCCATCAGATCCGCCACTTTGCCATAGGCAACTGTCTTATCGCCGCGCACAAAAATGCGCTCTTCCGGGCCGGTTTTCGCAATCGCCTGTAACTTCGGCAAAAGGTCAGCTTGGGCTACTTCTGTATCCATCAAGAACAATTTTCCATCCGCTTTGATGGAAACAATCAAGGGCTGCTTATCGACGTTCAAAGCGGCTGCAGCGGTTTGCGGTAGATCGAGCGGAACGCCCGTTGTGAGCAACGGAGCGGCCACCATAAAAATGATCAAAAGCACTAGCATGACGTCGATGAACGGCGTCATGTTGATCTCGGACATGGGACGATGCTTGCGCCCGCCACGACGCCCGCGTCTACCACCACCGCCACCTGAAGCGGCTGCTGCCATTGCCATAGCGTGCTGCTCCCTTAACTTGGAATTCGTTCGTCAATGTGACGGGATAGAATGGCGGAAAACTCATCCGCAAAGCCTTCAAGCCTCGCCTGTTGCTTGGCCGCGCGTGCTTGGAGCCAATTATAGGCAATAACCGCAGGAATAGCCGCAAAAAGGCCGATAGCGGTTGCAAACAAGGCCTCTGCAATGCCGGGCGCTACGACGGCAAGTGACGTATTTTTTGACGCCGCAATCGAGCGGAACGCCGTCATAATACCCCAGACTGTACCGAAAAGACCAATAAACGGCGCGGAAGCGCCGATCGTAGCCAGCACCAGCAGCTTTGATTCAAGACGACCCACTTCACGTTGAATCGTCACATCCAAGACCTTATCAATCCGTTGGGCGAGGTTGACGAAGGAGCTCCCTGTTGCCTGCAAAGAGCGCTTCCATTCACCCATCGCCGCCATAAAGACGGACGCCATATCATGCGTCTCGCGGTCTTTGAGCGTGGCGTAAAGATCATCAAGGGATTCGCCGGACCAGAAGACATCCTCAAACCGATCCATCGCATTTTGCGTGCGGGCATAGAGGAAAGATTTGTCGATGATAATGCCCCAGCACCAGATGGATGCGCCGAGCAGACCAAGCATGACAAGTTTAACCACAAAGGCTGCTTGATAAAACATCGTCCAGAGCGTGATGTCGCTTGAAGCGGCGGCAACGATATCGGTAGCGTCCATGAGCGTTCGGATCCTTGAAGACGGCAAAACGTGGCAGGTGGTTGTTACTGCCGCAAGTTCAATCCGCTCCTCCGTTACGCAACATTTAGGCGAAACAAGGGCCAAACCGAATCGGGCCGATAAAAACCAAGCCGGGATACACTCTGTTAAGACATCATCAAGGTTAATAAGGGGTTACGAAACGCTGATTTTCGATCCCGTTAGGCTTGGTTAGAGCCAAGCTTTTCGCGTAATGCTTGTGTCAGGCGTGCGGCCTTTCCGTTTTGCACCAAAGCGACCAAGACCTCGGCGGTAAGCAGCACCGTGTCTCCCAACATAATGCGCTGCCCGAGCAGCAATGAGGCGCCGCGCAGCGTATCAACCCATGTCTCGACGGTCACGAGATCATCCATGCGGGCGGGCTTTAACCAATCAATCGTCATGCGGCGCACGACAAAGGCCAACGCCCCTTCATCGCCATGCAAGGCTGCCTGATGCACGCCAAGATCCCGCAGCACTTCGGTACGGCCCCGCTCAAGAAACCGCAGATAGGACGCGTGATACACGACGCCGGAAAAATCGGTGTCTTCGTAATAAATGCGAATGGGGAGGCGATGGGACACGTTACTCATTCAATATAGGTTCAAAAAAGAGTTCTTATCCGACATTGAGCAGTGGGCGCGATGGTTGAGGTACAGGTTGACCCCACGCTTTGGCGGCTTCGATCCATGCCGTTATAGCATCTTGTATGTTGTGCAACGCCTCTTCTGGCGTTTCACCATCGGACATACAGCCAGGCAGATCCGGAACCGTGGCAAGATATCCTCCGCCCTCATCAGCGGATAATTTTTCAATTCGAATGGCATAATCAAGGCTCATTGGCGCCTCCATACTCATCAATATATCGCACAAATTTGCGAATGTAGACCGCTTTAATGGGTCGACGCGCAGGTATCGTCAAAATCAACCTTGCCAGCGAATGCTTAATTTGAACATGCGACGTTCCCGAACCGGGCCGAAACAAAAATCCATACCGTTTACAGATGGTCTGAACGTCGCCGATGGTCCAATCTCCCATCGGGTTTCGACGCATCCTTTCTAAAAGATCATTTTCATTTGCCATAGGGTACCGCTTCAAATCAAAATCGGAAACGCAGTACGCGACAAGACTGATACTTTAACTTGGCCCTTGAACCTTATTCACCCTCATCCGCAAACAAACCAAATTGTGGTGTTTCGCGCTTCGGCTCCACGAGTCCCAAATGCCTAAAGGCAGCTTGCGTCAACACGCGTCCACGCGGGGTGCGTTGCAAGAAGCCCTGCTGGATAAGATAGGGCTCGATAATATCTTCAATCGCGTCACGCGGCTCCGAAAGTGCCGCGGCAATCGTCTCAATACCGACGGGGCCGCCACCAAAACTCACGGCGACTTGGTTGAGATAGCGTTGGTCCATTACATCAAGGCCAATTGCATCGACATCCAACATACCAAGCGCTTTATCGGCGACCGCGCGGGTAACCGCTTCAACGCCATCAACAATCGCAAAATCGCGCACCCGCCGTAACAAACGGCCTGCAATACGCGGCGTGCCCCGCGCGCGTTTGGCGATTTCATTCGCGCCATCATCTGTCATCGGCACACCAAGCACGCGAGCACCGCGCCGGACAATCAAATCCAATTCGTCAACCGTATAAAAATTCAAGCGAATGGGAATGCCGAAACGATCGCGTAATGGCGTCGTTAAAAGGCCTGCGCGCGTTGTGGCGCCGACAAGCGTGAATTTCGCGAGATCGATTTTAACCGAGCGTGCGGCAGGCCCCTCGCCAATGATCAAATCAAGCTGGAAATCTTCCATCGCCGGATAGAGAATTTCTTCCACCGCGGGATTGAGCCGATGAATTTCATCGATAAACAGCACATCGCGTTCTTCGAGATTGGTCAGCTGGGCCGCAAGATCGCCCGCTTTTGCAATCACGGGGCCCGATGTTGAGCGGAAATTGACGCCCAATTCCCGCGCCACGATTTGCGCCAAGGTCGTTTTGCCTAAGCCCGGGGGACCCACAAACAACACATGATCCAGCGCGTCTTTGCGCGCTTTGGCAGCCTCGATAAACACTTTCAAATTGGCCCGCGCCGCCGCTTGGCCCGTAAAATCATCTAAAACAAGCGGACGCAGCGAGGTGTCGAGATCATCCTCGCGTTTTTCGGCAGTCATGAGCCCGGGACGCGTCACTTGGCCAACTCCTTCAAGCCCTGCCGGATGAGGGCAGAGGTTTCCGCGCCATCCCCCAACGACTTCACCGCCGCAGCAATCGCTGTCATGGCGTGCGCTTGCGGATAACCGAGATTGGCTAGAGCGGATACCGCATCAGCCACGGGCTTGGGTGCCGCGCGATCCGATATCGAAGTTGCAAGCGTTGAAAGGCCTAAATCGATGCCGGTGAGCGCGGGCGATTTATCCTTTAATTCCGAGACAATCCGTTGCGCGAGTTTCGGGCCAACGCCCGGCGCGCGCGCCACCATGGCTTTGTCACCCGTGCCGATGGCGGTTGCAATTTCACCACCCGTCATGATGGATAAAATTGCGAGCGCGACTTTCGCGCCTACACCCTGCACGCTTTGCAGCAGGCGAAACCATTCGCGTTCTTGCTCAGAGGTAAAGCCAAACAAACGGATCGCATCTTCGCGCACTTGGGTTTCGATGAAAAGAATAACGGCCTCGCCATTGGTTAGCGTTTGCAAAGTGCGAGAAGAACCCTGAACGACATAGCCAACACCATGCACATCAATAATGGCGTGGTCTTCGCCAATGCCATCAACCGTGCCTTTGAGTTTACCGATCATGCATTGCTGCCTTTCGCACCATGAAGCTTTTCATCAACGAGATTTGCCATGGCACGGGCATCATGATCAGGAATCGCTTGAAGTCCTGCAACAACGCCTTCGCGATCAGCCTCGGAGCGATTTTGGCTTACTTTCCATTTACCCGCGATAGCAACAATGTCGATTTCGATGCCAACAATGCCGCGAACCTGTCCATCAATATAGGGCGCAGGCGCATCATCCACCGCCCAAGGCTTTGGATACCCACCTTCCATCATATCGGTAAGATCGCGGATTTGACGGCCAAGCCATTGCGGATCATCCATTACCCGCGCAAGGCCACGCACTTGCACCGTGGCGTAATTCCAGGTGGGCACAACTTTGCCCGTCTCACGTTTGGTTTCATACCAGCCGGGATGCACATAATGCTGCGCGCCTTGAAACACGACCAAGGCCTCGGCGGCTCCGTCGATTTCTTTCCACTGCGGATTGGCGCGTGCCACATGACACCGCAACCTTCCGTGCTCACCCGCCTCGGGATCGATCATGAAGGGGATAGGATTAGCGACGATCCCCGAAGGACCATGGGTAATCAGCAGCCCAAGCGGAAAGGCACGGATCAGTGCATGCTGATTGGCGGGCGAGTCTTCATGAAAATGGGGCGGCTGATACATAAAGAAGCCTTCGACAGATGAGAACGAAACCAGAATATAGGAGGATTCGGGGTTAGTAAAACGCTTAAACTCCAGCCATTCGTGCTTTTAAGCCGCGATGTTGCGCGTGAGTTATCGCAATCGCCAAAGCATCGGCCGCATCCGGTGTTTTCGCGTCCGATTTTGGCAACAGCACTTTTACCATCATGTGAATCTGATCCTTATCGGCGTGGCCCGAGCCAACCACCGTCTTTTTAATCAGATTTGGGGCATATTCGCCCACCGATAGGCCGTTAAGGGCCGGAACCAGCAAGGCAATACCTCGCGCTTGGCCGAGCTTGAGCGTTGCGCGGGCGTCTTTATTGACGAAGGTTTCTTCAACCGCCGCCTCATCGGGTGAAAAAGAGGCGATCACACCCTGCAAGCCATCGTGCAGCTGGCACAAACGCTCGGAGAGTTCGCGCTTTTCATCGGATTTAATGGTTCCGCACGCGATAAAATGCAGTTTTGACCCATCCTGCTCAATCATGCCCCAGCCCATATTTCTGAGGCCGGGATCAATGCCGAGGATGCGGATAGGGGCCATTATCCGCCGAGTTTCGCCATCAGAGCGTCAGAAAACTCGACATTCGAATAAACATTCTGCACATCGTCACTGTCGTTGAGATTGTCGAGAAGCTTCATGATTTTCTCGCCTGCCTCATCATCGACCATGATCGTGTTTTGTGGCCGCCAGATCATGCCGGTTTTGCGTGGTTCGCCGAATTTTTCTTCCAAAGCTTTTGCAACATCGCGCAGATTTTCAAGCGTGGTGACAATCTCATGGCCATCTTCTGAATAAGTCGCGTCATCAGCGCCTGCTTCGATGGCTGCTTCCATCATCTGGTCTTCGGTCGCGACCTTGGCATCAAATTCAACGACACCAATCCGGTCAAACATGAACGAAACGGCGCCCGTTTCGGCCAAAGCACCACCCGATTTTGAAAAATAGGAACGCACTTCAGGTGCTGTGCGGTTGCGGTTATCCGTGAGGGCTTCGACGATCACAGCAACACCGCCAGGGGCGTAACCCTCATAGCGAATTTCTTCGTAATTCTCGGCATCCCCGCCAAGCGCCTTTTTAATCGCGCGCTCGATATTGTCTTTCGGCATGTTTTCGGCGCGCGCGGCCTGAATGGCAGCACGCAAACGCGGATTCATGTTCGGATCAGGCAGGCCCAGCTTTGCGGAAACCGTGATTTCGCGGGCGAATTTCGCGAACATCTTGGAACGCACCGCGTCCTGCTTGCCTTTGCGGTGCATGATGTTCTTGAATTGTGAGTGGCCGGCCATTGTAATCCCTACCAATTATGTTCGAAGTGGAGCGCTTATAGTGTGCGATGGGTCGAAAATAAAGCCATTATAGGAGGCCTAAGCCTCCCAAAAGGCGGGCAGCGAAGGCGAAAGACGCGGGCCGATCCGAACCGCTGCAACTTTCATCGCAAGCCCCGTGCGGTCATCCGTTTCGACCGCAATGCCCGAAAGCGTGCCCTCGCCGCTCGCCGCTTCAAGCCGTGAGCCGGGGGTTTTTTCGACAAACCGCCGGACGGGCTCCTCCTTCGTCATACCAAGAATGGAGTCATAATCGCCACACATGCCGGCATCCGTCATATAGGCCGTGCCGCCATCAAAAATTTGATAATCGGCGGTTGGCACATGAGTGTGCGTGCCGACAACGAGACTGGCCCGCCCATCCAGATAATGTCCCATCGCCTGCTTTTCGCTCGACGCTTCGCCATGAAAATCAACGATGACGGCATCGGCGACACGGCCGAGCGGCGCTTCCTGTAAAGCGCGATCAACCGCAGAAAAAGGATCATCCAGCGGATCCATATAAAGCCGCGCCATGGCGTTAACGACGAAAACACGCGCACCGGAGGCTGTTTCAACCAGAGTTGCGCCACGTCCGGGCGTGGTCGAGGGGTAATTAATCGGCCGCAAAAGGCGCGGTTGGCGTTCGATAAACACCAAAGCCTCGCGCTGATCGAAGGAATGATTGCCAAGCGTGATGGCATCGCCGCCCGCTGCTAAGAGTTCATCGCAAATGGCCTCAGTGATGCCAAAACCGCCTGCAGCATTTTCACCATTGATGACGACGCAATCCAATGACCACCGCTTCCTAAGGGTCGGCAAATGCTCCGTAACGGCCGTACGACCGGGTCTTCCGACGACATCACCTAGAAAAAGTAACCGCATTTTTTAAAAATGTCCTGACGCTCTTCCTAAAATTACTCGCACGGGCGCGGTGCAAAGTCATGCAAAAAGCCAAAATCTGGAACAAAGATGTGGCTTTGCATTGATCGAACGCGAAGCTTGCGCTACAGCACTTTTATATCCTGATTTTATAACGATAGAGGTTCTCTAATGGCCAATCATGATCACTCCGCCGGTTCCGCCATGGATTATGCCGAACATGAACGCACCTATGGAATGTTTCTCGGCTTGGTAAAATGGGGCAGCATTTTTGTTGTAGCCCTCTTGGTCGGAATGGCGATCTTCCTGATCTGATCCAACACACATCCGGTTTTAGATCGGTTGCGTATTATCGTTGAACAGTCCAAATCCGGGGGGATTTATGCATATTGCCGTTATTACCGAAACCGGCGCGCTTGAAACCCGGGTTGCCGCAACACCCGAGACAGTCAAAAGGCTTATTGCTCTCGGCGGATCGATCACCATTGAAGCTGGCGCTGGTTTAGCCTCAGGCATTCCAGATAATGACTACGTAACCGCTGGTGCGGTGATCGCAAAAAATGCGAAAGATGCGCTCAAAAGCGCGGAAGTTGTTTTAAAGGTTCGCCGCCCATCCTCTGCTGAAATCAAGCTGATGCCAAAAGGCGCATTGGTTTTGGCTATTATGGACCCCTACGACAATGCCGAGGCGTTGACCGCCATGGCAGAAGCAGGCCTTGCAAGCTTTTCCATGGAATTGATGCCGCGTATCACCCGCGCCCAAGTCATGGACGTGCTGTCCAGCCAAGCCAATCTGGCGGGATATCTGGCCGTTATCGATGCTTCCGGTGAATATGGCCGCGGTATGCCGATGATGATGACGGCTGCGGGTACAGTGCCTGCCGCAAAAGTCTTTATCATGGGTGCTGGCGTTGCTGGCTTACAAGCCATTGCGACCGCGCGTCGTCTCGGTGCAGTCGTGACAGCAACCGATGTTCGCCCTGCAGCGAAAGAGCAGGTTGCCTCACTCGGCGCTAAATTCGTGGCCGTTGAGGACGAAGAATTCAAACAGGCTGAAACGGCTGCGGGCTATGCCAAGCCGATGTCGGCCGAATATCAGGCCAAGCAGGCCGCATTGGTGGCTTCCCATATTGCAAAGCAAGATATCGTCATCACAACGGCGCTAATTCCCGGCCGCCCTGCACCGAAGCTCGTCTCGGAAGACATGGTCAAATCGATGCGTCCGGGCTCGGTGATCGTCGATCTCGCGGTTGAGCGCGGCGGAAATGTCGCGTTGTCGAAGGCTGGCGAGACGGTTTTGACCGAAAATGGCGTCAAGATTTTAGGACCGCTCAATCTTCCGGGCCGGATCGCTGCGAGTGCGTCAGCCCTTTATGCCAAAAACCTCTTCTCCTTCTTGGAAACGATGATCGATAAGAGCACCAAAGCACTGAACGTGAATTGGGATGACGAGCTTGTAAAAGCGACCAACCTGACACGCGACGGTGCCATCACCCATCCGGGCTTTCAGCCCAAGGCTTAACCGATAAGGGACGCTTTCCATGGCAAGCGATACCGCCCAAATGTTCTACGACAAAGCCGTCGCCGCTGCGAAAGCCGCGCGCGAAATGGCCGATGCAGCTCAGGCCTTTGCTGAACAGGCAGGCTCGCTCGCAGGTGCCGCCGCACATGGCGCATCGGGCGGGGCGATTGATCCTTTCGTCTTCGAATTTGCCCTTTTTGTCATGGCTGTGTTCGTCGGCTATTTCGTGGTGTGGTCTGTGACGCCCGCACTTCATACGCCACTGATGTCGGTGACGAACGCGATCTCATCCGTGATCGTAGTGGGTGCGCTTTTAGCCGTTGGCGTTGATAGCTCAATGGCAGGTGATGAAGGCTCGATTATGGCGCGGCTTTTTGGCCTTGGCGCTTTGATCCTTGCGAGTGTGAATATTTTTGGCGGATTCCTCGTCACCCAGCGCATGCTGGCGATGTATAAGAAGAAGGGCTGAACCGATGTCCGGCAATCTCGCGGCTCTGCTCTATCTCGCCTCTGGCGTTCTCTTCATCCTCGCACTGCGCGGACTTTCTTCGCCTGCCACCTCGCGACAGGGTAATCTCTTCGGCATGATCGGCATGGGCATCGCTATGCTGACCACGCTAGCGGTTGCACCCCCAGCTGGTGTTTCTGGTTGGCTGCTCTTAGCACTTGGTCTCGCAATTGGCGGCGGCTTTGGTGCCGTGCTGGCGCGCCGTATCGCCATGACCGCGATGCCGCAACTCGTTGCCTTCTTCCATTCCCTTGTTGGTCTTGCGGCCGTGTTTGTGGCCGCCGGGGCACTTTATGCGCCTGAAGCATTCCATATTCTTTCCAATGGTGCGATTAAATCGGCCAGCATTGTTGAAATGTCGCTCGGCGTAGCGATTGGTGCGATTACCTTTACCGGTTCGATCATCGCGTTCTTGAAGCTCAACGGCAATATGAGCGGCAAGCCGATCATGCTGCCGAGCCGCCATCTCATCAATATTGCGTTAGCCGCTGCGCTTATCGTTCTGCTCGTTCTGTTTGTCGCCACCCAAAGCACGTTGTTCTTCTGGCTCATCACGCTGACGGCCTTGGTACTTGGCGTGTTGATCATTGTCCCGATTGGTGGCGCGGATATGCCGGTCGTTGTCTCGATGCTTAATTCCTATTCGGGCTGGGCAGCCGCAGGCATCGGCTTTACGCTTTCGAACATGGCGCTGATCATCACCGGTGCGCTGGTTGGATCTTCGGGCGCCATTCTGTCCTACATCATGTGTAAGGGCATGAACCGCTCGTTCTTCTCGGTCATTCTTGGCGGGTTTGGTGGCGAAACGTCATCAGGCGCGGCTGGAGTTGTCGAGACGCGTCCTGTTAAGCAAGGCTCGGCAGAAGACGCCGCCTTTATGATGAAAAATGCCTCGAGCGTCATCATTGTACCAGGATATGGCATGGCAGTAGCACAGGCCCAGCATGCGCTGCGCGAAATGGCTGATTTGCTCAAAAAGGAAGGCGTAGAAGTGAAATACGCCATTCACCCTGTTGCAGGTCGTATGCCCGGGCACATGAACGTGCTGCTTGCAGAAGCCAATGTTCCTTATGACGAAGTATTTGAGCTTGAAGACATCAACTCAGAATTCGCCCAAGCCGATGTGGCTTTTGTGATTGGCGCCAATGACGTGACCAATCCGGCGGCCAAGACCGATCCGCAATCACCGATTTTCGGTATGCCAATCCTCGACGTTGAGAGGGCCAAAACCGTGCTCTTCATCAAGCGCGGCATGGGCTCCGGCTATGCGGGTGTTGAGAACGAACTCTTCTTCAAGGACAACACGCTGATGCTGTTTGCCGATGCGAAGAAGATGGTTGAGGAAATCAACAAGTCGCTCGGGCACTGAGAGAAAGAAGCGTTTTATAAAAGCGCTTCTTTAAAACCACTTCTTGTTCAAGAAGTCGCCAATTCCGCCGCTATTATTGGCCGGAGCAGCTGTGCCCGATAGGCGTGCCATACCCTCTTTCGCGCCAACACTGTTGAAATCAATGCTCAAAGCGCGCTGATAGGCCTCTTGCGCCGCTTTCTTGTCGCCTTTGTTTTCATTGGCTTGACCTAAGCCAACCCAACCTTCGACCAAATTGGCATCGACATTGAGGCAGGAGTTAAAATCCTCAATCGCTGAATCAAATTTGCCCAAAGCAACCAGACTTTGACCGCGCGCCAAATAGGGCGCGGCGACAAACGGATCGCGATCGATCGCGGCGTCAAAATCATTGGTCGCCTTTTTGTGCAGACCCTGCTTTTGGAAAATCAGTCCGCGCGAATGATAGGCCTGTGCGGATTCCGGATTAAGTTTGATGGCACTCGTCAAATCGGCAATCGCTTCCGGATAACGCGCCATTGCGCGGTACAGATTGCCACGACCTAAATAAGCAGCGCCGTACGAAACATTCGAAGAAATCGCATGGTTGAAATCGCTCAGCGCCAAATCATCTTCACCCGTCTGGCGATAGGCGAGCGCGCGGTTGGTGTAGGCTGCGGCATAGCCGGGCTTTAATTCAATGGCTTTTGTAAAATCCGCCTCGGCCTCAATAAACTTGCCAATACGGGCAAGAGCCGCACCGCGCGTATTATAAGCCGTGGCATCGCTCGGATTTTTAGCAATAACAGCCGACAGGGATTCGATGTTAATCGCAGCCGTTGCCTTGTCCGTATCCATTTCGGCAACAGAGGCTATAGGGGCTGGCGCATTACCACCACTGCTGACGCAACCTGCCAGCACAAGCGCAAGAAGGCTGACGCACATGGCATGCGATAATGCTCTGCCGCGATATGTTTCACCCTTGCCCAATGCCATGTCACTCTCTCCCCGTGCGATGTCGCGATCTATGTAGGGATTCGAAGAGATTCGGGCAACAAAAAGGGCGCTTCGATTATGAATTCGAAGCACCCGTTTGATATTTATATGTTGCGAAGGATCGCAGCGTGATTAGCGCGCGAAAACCTTTGGCTTTGGCGCAGGCAGCAAGCCTTCACGCTGAAGCTTCTTGCGGGTCAGCTTGCGAGCGCGGCGGACCGCTTCTGCTTCTTCGCGAACGCGCTTTTCCGATGGCTTTTCGTAATGGCCACGGAGCTTCATTTCGCGGAAGATGCCTTCACGTTGCATCTTCTTCTTAAGCGCCTTAAGCGCTTGGTCTACATTGTTGTCACGGACGAGAACCTGCACGCGTGTTTTCCCGTAAATTAAAGGTCAATTCTGGAGTCACCTGAGCGACGTGAGCGCGCTTCGTATCAGAAAGGATCCGTGCTGTCCACGCCTCAAAGGGCCAAAAAGCTAAGGTTTTTACGGCGCGGCACGATTCTATCGAATAACGCGCGTAATATGCCCCATCTTACGACCCGCGCGCGCTTCGCGCTTGCCATAAAGTTCGATGAACAAGCCCGATTCCGCCAATAAATCGGGCCAACGCGCGATATCGTCACCGATTAGATTTTCCATATCGATTTGGCCTAACCGTTTCACGCTACCCAAAGGCCAGCCGGAAACCGCCCGAATATGTTGCTCAAATTGCGAAGTCTCAGCGCCGCCCAAGGTCCAATGGCCCGAATTATGGACGCGCGGCGCAATTTCATTCACGAGCAGAACTTCTTGATCGCCCGAACCGGCGACAAAAAACTCAACAGCAAAAACGCCGACATAACCGAGCGCGTCACCAATCTTTTTTGCAGCCTCTTTTGCGGATGTTTCCGTCTTGGCTGAAATCGAAGCCGGAAGCAGCGTTTTATCGAGAATATGATGCTTATGGCGGTTCTCGCACACATCATAAGCCACAAATTCACCGTCGAGGGACCGTGCAGCAACCACCGATACTTCGCGTTCAAACGGTACAAAGGCTTCTAAAATGGCTGGCGCGTGCCCAATCGCATCCCATGCCTCACTGGCGGATACATCAGGACGGATCATCGCCTGGCCTTTGCCATCATAACCGAGGCGACGCGTTTTAAGCACGGAGGGACGACCAATGGTCATCAGCGCTGCGTCAAGCTCCTCAAGCGAGGAAACGGCGATGAAGTCAGGAACAATCAAACCGAGCTCGCGGATAAAGCTTTTTTCGGTAAATCGGTCTTGGGTAATCGCCAAAGCACGCGGTGCTGGCAAAACGGGAACATGGGCCGACAAAATATCAGCCGTGGTCGCGGGAACATTTTCAAATTCATAGGTGACGACAGCAACGGATGCCGAAAAGGCTTTCAACGCAGCTTCGTCTTCATATCCGGCAATGGTGCACGCAGCCGAGACATCAAAGGCGGGGTTATCCCCTTCGGGCGCAAAAATATGACATTTGAGACCCAAAGGTGCTGCCGCCAACGCCATCATGCGGGCCAATTGTCCACCGCCCAAAATACCGACCGTATCACCGGGTTTCAGCATCAGATCACGCCTCATCCGTTGGCTGTTCGGCAACGGCAGCGGATTGACGGGAGCGCCATGCATCGAGCCGATCGGCTAAAGCGCGGTCATTCAAGGCCAAAACGGATACGGCCAACAATGCCGCGTTGATCGCTCCGGCCTTGCCAATCGCGAGCGTACCAACGGGAATACCTGCAGGCATTTGAACAATAGATAAAAGACTGTCCTGACCCGAAAGCGCTTTGGATTCGACTGGCACGCCAAACACAGGCAGGGGCGTCATCGCCGCTGTCATGCCCGGAAGATGGGCAGCGCCGCCGGCGCCCGCGATAATGACCTGAAAACCAACATCACGCGCGGAGCGGGCAAAGTCATAAAGCCGCTCCGGTGTCCGGTGCGCCGATACAATGCGGGACTGATAGGGAACGCCCAAGGCATCCAGCGTTTCTGCGGCATGCCGCATGGTTGCCCAATCGGACTGGCTGCCCATGATGATGGCAACGGGCGTCTTGGCTTCGGTCATTTCTATGCCTTTCCGCTTAAAAACGCTCCCTATCGCTCAGGCGCGACGATGGCAAGAGCTGAGATTAGGATTTGCGTTATTATGCAATAATATCAGGCGTCATTTGATCTTCGATCTGTCGGATCAAATCCTTGAGAAGCAATTTGCGGCGCTTGAAGCGGCGGATCTGGAGCTGATCGGCTTGGCCAATCGCCTCTAACGCGTCCACCGCATCGCTGATATCCTTGTGTTCAATCCGCAAGCGTTGGAGCTCTGCGAGGAGCGCAGCAGGATCAACGGGCATGTCAGTCGAATCAGTCATGTCGCGGCCTTTTCCGGATGACCGGATTGCTGATCGCCAAACTATGCCAGAGCATAAGCTCCCCGCGCAAGTCGAAGAAACAAGGAAAGTGAAATTGCTCAACGCCTTAAGGTCGACCGTATCCATCTGCGCGCTTCCGCAATGATGGGTACTCGACACTTATCAAATTTGTGACAGACTTGTGAAACCGGTCACGAACCGGCCCCCATCAGGAGGAGCAGCATGTCGTTACAATCGCATTTGGTTGAACTCGAACGCCGCCATCAGGCTCTTGAACGCGAAATACAAACAGAGCAAATCCATCCTTCGGCCAGCGACCTAAAAATCAGAGAGCTCAAGCGCAAGAAGCTCCATCTCAAGCAAGAAATCGAAAAGCTGAAAGTGCGAACTGTAGATCCGGTGTTGCACTAACGCGATCTGGCGCGAGTCATCCTAACCGCTTGAGAGATTAAAAACTGGCGATCCCGGGATGACTCGAACATCCGACCTACGGTTTAGGAAACCGTCGCTCTATCCTGCTGAGCTACGGGACCGCACAATCGCGTCCATATCACGGCTTTCTTGATTTTGCAGCCGTCTGTTCCAATATTTTGTATCCTTCCGACGATCGTGACCGCTTGAAACTTGCACCCTTGACGCGCTATCTCAGAACGATAGCAAGGTTGTCGTTACGACAGCCAAAAATGGCCAAGGAGTGCATGGCGATGGTGTGGCCCGCGAACATCAGGCGGTTTGCCGTTCTTGCGGGCGTGAGCCTCTTGCTTGCGGGATGTATGAGCCTTTCGGGCGAGCGCCCTAAAGCAACTGTACCCGTTGCCTCTACATTGCCCGATCAAAGCGCCAGCCCTGAACGTGAACGGCTGGTAGCAGCTTTTGGTGGTGAATATCGAGCACCCGGCCCCGTCCTTGATCTCGTGCGCGAAATCGTTAATCGGGTTGTGGCATCGAGTGATGACCCAAATGTGCATTATCGGGTGTCAATTCTAAATTCGGCATCAATCAATGCCTTCGCATTACCGACAGGCGATATCTACATCACGCGTGGTTTGTTGGCTCTTGCCAATGATACGTCCGAATTAGCTGCCGTTTTAGCGCATGAAGTTGGCCATGTGACAGCCAAACATGCGGCGCAACGCGCTGAATTTGAAAAGCTTGCTTTGTCATCCATGCCCGACCCGATCTCGGGATCGGCTTCCGCGAATTCCCGCTTCTTACTCGCAAGCTTTTCGCGTGGACAGGAATTGGAGGCCGATGAGATCGGCATTCGTACCATCGCAAAGGCGGGCTATGATCCTTATGGTTCAGCACGTTTCTTGTCCTCTTTGGCTCGACAAACTTCGTTTTCCGGGGAAACGCGACCTGCTGCCCGTTTTAGTTTCCTGTCCAGCCATCCATCAACGCCGCAACGTATGGCGACGGCGCTGGAAGTGGCCCGCAGCAGTGTTGGCCCAACCGCAATTGAGGCCGACAGGGTTCGTTATCTCACTGCACTCAACGGATTAGCCTATGGGGATGATCCCTCAGGCGGTGTAATCCGCGGCAGGCGCTTTCTGCACCCGCGGCTGGATTTTACCATCTTGGCGCCTGAAGGCTTTATGCTTGAAAATTCAGCCCAAGCAGTTGGGGGCCTTGCGGCCAATGGCAATCAGGCGATGCGTCTCGATACGATCCAGGCCGGAACAACCAATCTTGAAGCCTCGTTAGCTGCGGGTTGGATCGAAAACGCACCGAGCGCGGAAATAACATCCTTCTCCGTTGGCGGGTTTTCAGGCGCTACAGCAATCGCCAAGGGACCGGAATGGACCTTCAGATTAGCGGCCATTCAAAAAAATGATCAGATCTTTCGGATTATTTTTGCCGCGTATGATTTAACCCCTGCTCTTGATCGGGCGTTTTTGGCCGCGATTGGCAGTTTCAGATCCCTTGCACCTGATGAATTAAACGCATTGAGACCACAAAGAATTGCCGTGGTGTCCGCTAGCCCGGACGACACGGCCTCATCGCTCGCAACAAAATCGGATAGCGGCGATCAGGCCCTTGATCGGTTCTTGATGCTAAATGGCTTGGATAGGCCAAAGGTCAAAGCCGGAGAGCTCTATAAAATCATCGCTACAGACTAAAAAAGGGCGCCACTGGCGCCCTTTTAATTCAATATAGGCTTATTTAACGGATTATGCAGCTTCTTCCTGCTCATCATCAAGATCTGCATCGGCCTCAATTTCAGCCTCAGCCGTCTTGCCGCGCTTCGGCGATTTCGCAAGATGGGCTTCAACCAATTTGAGTGCTTCATTTTCCATTGAGGCGTTAACGGCGGCTACTTCGCGCACAAGGCGATCAAGAGCGGCCTCATAGAGCTGACGCTCCGAATAGGACTGCTCAGGCTGCGCATCAGAACGATAAAGATCGCGCACGACTTCAGCGATTTGGATGATGTCGCCGGAATTGATCTTCGCTTCATATTCCTGCGCACGACGGGACCACATGGTACGCTTAATACGCGCACGTCCGCTAACGGTCTCGAGCGCCTTTGTAATAAGGGTGGACTCAGAGAGCTTACGCATGCCAACGGCTGCCGCTTTGGCAGTCGGGACGCGAAGCGTCATCTTATCTTTTTCAAAAAAGATCACGAATAATTCGAGCTTGAAACCGGCTACTTCTTGTTCTTCGATCGCCGTAATGCGGCCAACGCCATGCGTTGGATAAACAACCGACTCACCGGTCTTGAAGCCCTGGCGATTGGCGGTCTTTTTTGTTCCTGTCGTCATTGTGACGCGTACTTTCTATGTTGCACCGAAAAACGGCGAAATGCGAAAAAGTCACCGACTATTTTTCCATTAACTGGCTTGACCGTCCTTTAGGCCTTTGGTCGGCTCAATGAAACGACAGGCTCTATCCCCCAAACTAGCGGTCAACCGAACCAAGTCATGGGGAAGTGCCGAATGTTCCAATCAGTGGAAAAATAACCCGAACCCGTGTTTTCAACGGGATAGGAGGACATATATCAGAAAAATGACGCTTTTCCAAGTGTTATGAGCGTCGCCTCGAAAGACGGTTAATCGCCCTCGCCCGGATTTGGCGAAAACAGGGCGAGCTTATCGGCCTGGCCGTCGAAATCCTTAGCGTCAGGCGCATGCGCCCGCTTGATCGTAATATTAGGCCAAGATTTGGCATAATCCGCATTGAGCTTCAACCAGCTCTCTAGGCCGGATTCCGTATCCGGCTTGATGGCATCAGCGGGGCATTCTGGCTCGCAGACACCACAGTCAATGCATTCATCAGGATGAATGACGAGCATATTCTCGCCCTCATAAAAACAATCGACGGGGCATACCTCGACACAGTCCATATATTTGCACTTGATGCAATTTTCGACGACCACATATGTCATAGCAAGCTCCAGTACAGCGCATTCACCATTGGTGATTTTGCTAACCGAGTTCGTAAAGTGTTGCAAGGTAGGTTGCGACACCAAAATCCGGGAAAATAATTATAGCTTTCTACCAGCCGGCAAAGGTGGCGCTTCTCGGATCAACAATAATTCAACCCTGCGATTGGCTGGCAACTGAGGATTATCAGGAAATAAAGGATCATTATCGGCCTTCCCCGCAATCGCCATAAAGCGGTCCTGCGGGAGCCCTGCTTCAACCAATATCTTTCGGATTGAGGCAGCTCTGCCTACCGACAGCTCCCATGGTGATACATCCGGCTGAACGCCGGAAGGTGGAGCCGCCGTATGACCGGTTATTTCAATCCGGTTGGACAATTTTTTCAAAGCGGGCGTCAGTTTACGCAAAGCATCCCGAACATAAGGATAAGGTTCAACGGAACCATCCGGAAACATGGAACGACCCGTCTGATCGACCAAAGATACGTCAAGCCCATCCTTGTTTTCATGAACGATGAGGTTTTTAGAAAGTTCAGCAATTTCGGGCAAATCGGCGATGGCCTGCCGAAGCGTGGCAGCAGCGAGGCCGAAAGTTCGATCATTGGTTGCCAAATCGAGCCCTTCGTCGCGCTTTTCGCCGACCAACGGCCCCGCCTGATCGGTACCTTCTTCAGGCGGTAAAAATTTGGCATTTTTAAGAAAGGGTTTGGTCGGCGTGCCGTTCATTTCGATCATTGATGCAAAGCGGTTTTCGCGCTGCATACCAAATGCGTCTCGCATCGAGCCGGCAACCAATTTCATCTTGGCCTGATCTTGGGTCGAGAAGGCAACCAGCATCACAAAAAAGCTCATGAGAAGACCCATGAGGTCGGCAAAGGTCACAAACCACCCATGCCCACCGCCGCCATGTCCGCCCTTTTTGCGTGCCATTGCCGTTATGCCGCTGCTAGCGCTTCGCGGTGTTTCACTGGAAGATAGGCCACCAGCATTTCGCGCACGACCGCCGGGCTTTTGGCCTCTCTGATCTGCATTACGCCGTCAATAACGAGCGCGCGACACACATCTTCTTCCTCTAATTTTAGCTGGAGCTTATCCGCAATCGGCAAGCAAATAAGGTTCGCGACAAGCGCGCCGTAAAGCGTTGCAAGCAGCGAAATCGCCATAAAAGGCCCAAGTTTGGAAGGATCTTCCATATGGCTGAACATTTGCACCATGCCGAGCAGCGTGCCGATCATCCCCCATGCCGGAGCGGCATCGCCAATGGAGCGATAAAGCTTGCCACCCTCCTCAAGGCGCATCAGAAAATTATCGGTGTCCCGCTGCAAGGTCTCGCGAATAAATTCGCGATCATAACCGTCAGCAATATAGCGAATGCCTTGGGCTAAAAATTTGTCTTTTACCGTCACACGCTCAAGCGCCGCGGCACCTGAACGACGCGCCGTATCAGCAACCTTTGTAATTTCTTCAATCAATTCGCGCGGTTCGGACGAATGCATCATAAAGGCGTAACGCATACCTGTTGGAAAACCATGCAACAGGGTCGAAAGCGGAAAACGGATGAGCGTTGCGCCCGAACATCCACCGAAAATAACAATCAGTGCGTGCTCACTCACAAACGCACTTGGCGATCCTTCAGCCGTTGTCAGAAAGCCCAAAACAACAATACCAATAACGAGGCCAAGCCCGGTCGCAATATCCATTGCCCACGTCCAATTTCATGAGAGTTTGAAATAAGTGACGTAAGGTTAGGTCAATACCCTAAACAAATCGTAAGTTAATTTCGAAAGAATTAAAAAAAGAGGCCACTCAATCAAGCGGCCTCTTTGATTTTATCAATAATTCTTCGCTTTACTCGCCAGCCTTTCGGCGTTGTAGCGATGTAATTTTCAAAAGCGTGATGCGATTACGCGCCTTCCTAAGAACTTCAAAACGATAGGTATAGAAGGTAAAAATCTGACCAGTATCTGGAATGGTTTGAGCTTCATGAATGACAAGGCCCGCAATCGTTGTGGCCTCTTCATCGGGCAGATCCCAATCCATGGCGCGGTTCAAATCGCGGATTGGCACCGATCCATCAACCCTCACCGATCCATCCGGCAAGGCTCGCAAGCCTTGGACACGCGCATCATGCTCGTCCCGGATATCGCCGACGATTTCCTCCAAAATATCTTCAAGGGTAACGAGGCCCATCACCTCGCCATATTCGTCAACAACGAGGGCAAAATGCATTTTTTTGGATAAAAATGCCTTTAGTTGCTCCTGAAGGGAGTTCGTGTCCGGGACAAACCACGGGTCGAGCGCAATATCACGTACATCAAGATTAGCGGCCTTTCCGCCCGCCGCATCATAAGCCCGCAGCAAATCCTTCGCATGCAGCACGCCAATAATATTGTCGGGCGAGCCTGACCAGAGCGGTAATCGGGTATGGGGCGAGGAGAGTACCTCGCGCACTATGTCTTCCGGCGGTAAATCTGCCGAAATCGTTCGCATCTTGGTCCGATGAACCATGATATCGGAAACTTCCAGTTCAGCGAGATCAAGTAATCCGCCAAACATTTTGCGCGCTTCGGTTTCAACGCTGCCTTCGCTATGCAGCAAATCGACAGCACCGCGCAGTTCTTCGGTCTCGGAAAGAACGGCCACGTTTTCACCAATTCGGAAACCAAAAGGCCGCAAAATACCGCGCACGACGGCCTCAATGGCGAGCGTCAATGGACCAAACAGCGCCACCGCCAGGGCTACGGGACGTGCCAACAAG
>JAPJMW010000015.1 GCA_026461505.1 Beijerinckiaceae bacterium | reverse complement strand
GCTTTAAAGATATGCAGGTTCAAACCAAAGGTGAATTTGGTGGGCTAGGTATCGAGGTTACGCAGGAAGACGGATACGTAAAAGTTGTCACGCCAATCGATGATACGCCGGCATCGCGTGCGGGCTTATTGGCCGGTGACTTGATCGTTGCTATTGATGGTGACGCTGTTCAAGGTCTGACCTTGAACCAAGCCGTCGATAAGATGCGTGGCCCCGTTAAAAGCCCTGTTGTCTTGAAAATCAGCCGAAAGGGTAAGGCCGACTCATTCGACGTGACTTTGGTTCGCGAAGTCATCAAGATTTCGTCCGTTAAACCACGCAATGAAGGCGATGTCGGCTATATCCGGATCACCCAATTCACCGAAAAAACCTTTGACGGTCTCAAGGCAGCGCTCGATCAATTTGGGCGCGACATTCCCGGAGATAAGCTGAAGGGATACATTGTTGATCTTCGCAATGATCCGGGCGGGTTGCTCGATCAGGCGATCGCGGTTTCTGATGCGTTCCTTGAGCGCGGAGAAATTGTGTCGACCCGTGGTCGTAATGCGGATGACGCGCAGCGTTATATGGCGCGTTCGGGCGACCTGACCAATGGGAAGCCTCTGGTTGTGTTGATCAATGGTGGTTCTGCATCCGCTTCCGAAATTGTTGCAGGTGCTTTGCAGGATCATAAACGTGCCACGATTGTAGGAACGCGTTCCTTCGGTAAGGGGTCGGTTCAGACAATTATTCCGCTCGGTGCTAATGGAGCATTGCGTCTAACAACCGCACGTTATTACACGCCTTCAGGTCGCTCCATCCAAGCCAAGGGTATTGATCCCGATATTCAGGTACTGCCAGATGTTCCGGATGAATTTAAGGGTAAGGATGAGACCAAGGGAGAGGCAGCTCTTAAGGGTCATCTGAAAAATGGTGATAATGAGCAGGGCGGTTCGTCTGCTTATGTTCCGCTCGATCCAAAGCAAGACAAGCAGCTAAATTATGCGCTCGATTTGCTTCGCGGACTAAAAAATGCTGATGCAGTTGTTAAAGGTAATTCAAGTACAACGGCAAATTAATTTGGCCAAATGCCAGCTTGTAATTGGAAAGTAGCGCGTTATTCAGCGCTACTTTAACCATAAATTCGCAGTTTTTGCTTACGCTAAACGCCTAGCAGGGTGTTGAGGGTAGGTTCTATGACAGCGATCGCCGCACGTGAAATGCCGTTGCCCAATGAGGCGCGGCGATCTTTTAAGTTAGCTCTGATCATTGGGCTTTCCCTATGTGGAGTGATCGGTGTCGGTGTGGGTGTTGTCTTAGCTTGGCGTTCACAGTTAGCCTCGCCCGAGGCCGTCATTTCTATTCCTTGGCCAAAATCACCTGTTATTCCGGTAGCGGAAGGCAATTTGACCTTTCAGCCGAAAAACGGACGTGCCCTTACGCCTGCGCCTGATCCTCGTTTGGTTGATCCGCAGCCGGCCGGACTATTACCAAGAATTGCTGAGGATGGTACGCGCCCGGTCGAGTTTTACGCGCGACCTTTGGCTCCCGCATCCGGAGCATTGGCCGAAGCACCGCGTATCGCTATTTTATTGACGGGCGCAGGCATAGGACAACTTGCAACCGTCGAAGCCATGGTAAAATTGCCGCCGAATTTTTCCTTCGCGCTTTCTCCCTATAGTTCCGACCTTGAGCGTCAGGCGGCCGATATCCGAAGCGAAGGGCACGAGGTTATGATTGATCTCCCCATCCGTGATCCCGATGCTCTGCCCGGAAGTGCCGGACCACGCGCCTTGGCCGATGGTTTAAGTGTCGAAGAAAACCAGCAGCGACTCTTCTGGGCAATGACGAGATTTCCAGGCTTTTTTGGTGTTTCCGGTCAATTTGTAGATCGAATTTCTCAGAATGGAACTGTTCGTGCTGCTATTTCCGAAATACCAAAGCGTGGTCTTGGCTTTATAGATTATCCCGCCAATGACCTGACAATCCCGTTGGATAAAGACCTTCGACCGCAGGCCATCGATGAAGCGCTTAAACGGCTTGAGCAAATCGCTAACAAGCGAGGGGTCGTCATTGGGGTTGCAGGAACCACACCTCTCGCGATAGACCGATTAAGGAACTGGAGCGCTGCACTTGCCTCGCGTGGTTATCGGTTGGTACCCGTGAGTGCGCTGTTGCACGAAGATGGATAATTTAAATGCATCATGACGAACTGCCTTATCGTCGAAATGTCGGCATTATGCTGCTCAATCGTGATAATCTCGTCTTTGTTGGTAGTCGGAGGGCGGAGGCCGGACCCGAGCATGTTGACGCTCACCATAGCTGGCAAATGCCGCAGGGCGGAATTGATGCTGGAGAGGAACCATATCCAGCCGCGTTGCGTGAATTAGCCGAGGAGACGGGCGTGACGAGCGTTACCCTTCTTGCAGAAGCACCGGGTTGGCTTACTTATGATCTACCCCCTGCTGTCGCTAAAGAGGCATGGAAAGGTAAATATCGCGGTCAAACTCAGAAATGGTTTGCCTTTCGTTTTGATGGCGATGATGGCGAGATCAATATTCTTGAGCCCCCAGGCGGACATAAGCCGGAATTTGCACATTGGCGCTGGGTTCCGATGCGCGAGTTACCTAACCTGATCATACCTTTTAAACGCGCGGTCTATCAGGAGGTTGTCGAGATGTTCGGCCATCTCGTCGATTAAGATTTCTTGCGCTGGTTCACTGCGATTAAGCCAAGGCCAATCAATGCCATGCCCAAAAGATTTTGAGCGCTGATGGCCTCACCGAGGACGATGGCGCCTAGCGCAACAGCGCTCGGTGGGATCATTAAAGTTACCAAGGCAATGGCAAGGGCTCCCGAGCGATTAAGAATTCGAAAAAATATGACATAGGCAAGTGCCGTGCAGAACAAGCCAAGTGCGATGACCGATAAGAACGGGACGGTTGGCGGCATAGGTAACGACCATGGCGCATCGACATAGGCTGTAACCGGTAGAATAATAATCGTCGATGCTGTCACTTGGCCGAACGCAATCTGTAACGGCTTAATCCCAAGACGGGCAAAGCGGCGGCCGAAATTATTCGCACACGCATAGGATAATGCTGCAAATAGACAGGCAATCTCACCGATCAGTGATGTTCCGATATCGCCTAAAATACCAGGCCCGATCAAGACGATGACGCCGACTATTCCGAGCAAAATGCCAATAATTTTGCCTGACGTAAGCTTTTCATCCTGCGTTACAAAATGTGCGACAATAATGGTAAATAGAGGCGTCATTGCATTAAGGATCGACGCTAGCCCTGCGCTTATGGAGTGTGTTCCAAAAACGATAAGACTCATTGGAATGACATTGTTAAGAGCGCCCATTCCGAGAAAGGCAAGCCATGTGGTACGCCCCTTTGGTAAGCCCACACCAGACACAATTAACACGCCACCAAGAACCAGGCAGGCAATTGAAACCCGTCCGAATACAATGGTGAAAGTCGGTAAAGCGCTTACCGCTATTTTCATAAAGAGATAAGAGCCACCCCATAGGAGCGACAAAGCAAGCAGCAAAATCCATTCATTCAGGCGCATGGCGCGAAGCGTAGTTGGATTGGTCATCGAATCAGAACTCTTGTGTCTTTAAAGACTACTTCTCGACCAATTCAAAAAATAACGCCACCCGATATCAATGATGGCACCCCATTAACGCCCCTTTGTCCAATCAAGCACGATCTTGCCGCTCTCGCCACGAGCTATGGTCTCAAACCCAGTCAGAAAATCTGCAGCCGGAAGGCGATGCGTAATGACTTTTCGAACATCAAGACCACTTTGCAGCATGGCTAGCATTTTATACCAGGTCTCGAACATTTCACGACCATAGATGCATTTGATCGTCAGGACTTTAAAGACCATTTTAGACCAATCCGTCATAAAGGGCTTCGACGGAATTCCTAAAAGTGCGATCTTTCCGCCCATAACGAGATTATCGACCATTTGCTCGAAGGCTTGTGATGAGCCGCTCATCTCAAGACCAATATCGAAGCCTTCCCGCATGCCAAGGCGGTGCATGACATCCTTTAAATCTTCTTTCGAGACATCGACCGTTACGATATCGGCAACCTGTTGCGCCAACTTAAGCCGTGCTGGATTCATGTCTGTAATAACCACATGTCTTGCACCGATATGACGAGCAATAGCGGCACTCATAATGCCGATAGGTCCTGCACCCGTAATCAAAACATCTTCACCAATTAGATCAAATGCCAAAGCAGTATGAACCGCATTGCCCAATGGATCTAAAATAGCACCAAGTTCGTCATCAATATCATCTGGAAGGGGAACTATATTAAAGGCAGGAAAGCGAACATAGTCAGCAAATGCACCCGGGATATTGACACCAATGCCCCGTGTTTCCGGGTCCATATGGAATTTACCGGCGCGGCTTGCTCGGCTTTTCATTCCAATAACATGGCCTTCGCCCGAAACGCGTTGGCCAATTTTAAAACCTCTAACATGAGCGCCTAATTCAACAATTTCACCGGCGAATTCATGTCCAACGACCATCGGAACAGGAATAGTGTTTTGTGCCCACTCGTCCCATTTGTAGATATGAATATCGGTGCCACAAATGCCTGTCTTATTGACCTTAACGAGGATATCATCCGGTCCAATCTGTGGCACGGGTTCATCGCCCATCCACAGTCCTTGTTCGGCTTTAGATTTGATAAGGGCGCGCATGAGCTAACTGCCTTTTTAAATTTAGAGGATGCCTAGTTTACGTCCTGCATCGGTAAATGCATCGATTGCCATATCGATATCAGTATCGTCGAGTGCAGCGGACATTTGAGTGCGAATACGTGCGCGTCCCTTTGGAACAACCGGAAAAAAGAAGCCGGCAACATAGACGCCAAGCCGATCAAGTTCCCGTGCCATATCCTGCGCCAGATTGGCTTCATGGAGCATGACGGGAATGATCGGCGTATCACCAGCAAGAAGCTCAAATCCGACCTTTTGCATTCCTTGACGAAAGCGGGACGTGTTTCGCATTAATTTTGCACGGCGATCGTCAGCTTTTCTTGCAATATCGATTGCTTTAAGGGAACCGGCTGCCACCGATGGTGCAAGACTATTTGAAAATAAATAGGGACGGGCTCTTTGACGCAGTAAATCTATAATTGGCTTGGATGCCGCGATAAATCCACCCATTGCCCCACCAAGCGTTTTTCCGAGTGTTCCCGTTACAATATCAACACGATTACCAACACCGGTTAAGGCAGGTGTGCCTTTTCCTTCCGGTCCGATGTGTCCGGTAGCGTGGCAATCATCCACCATCACCATCGCCCCATAGCGCTCTGCTAAATCGCAAATCGCCTGAAGATTAGCGACATAACCATCCATAGAAAAAACGCCATCGGTCACGATCAGTTTGAAACGCGTGCCATCTCGATCGGCTTCTTTCAAACGATCTTCCAGCTCATTCATATCGCTATTGGTATAACGATAGCGTTTGGCCTTTGATAAGCGAACGCCATCGATGATCGAGGCGTGATTGAGACTATCAGAAATAATAGCATCATCCGCTTCTAGGAGCGGCTCAAAGACGCCGCCATTGGCATCGAAGCATGCAGCAAACAAGATAGCATCTTCCTTGCCAAGATAATCTGCAATTGAGCGCTCCAATTCGTGATGAATTATCTGCGTTCCGCAAATAAAACGAACTGACGCCATACCAAATCCATGGCTATCAAGCGCCTGCTTTGCAGCTGTTATGATTTCCGGATGGTCGGCAAGTCCTAAATAATTATTGGCACATAGGTTGAGCATAGGGCGACGCTGCCCGCCATCCGAGATGGCGATACGGCCCGATTGCGGTGTGACGATCTCCCGCTCCGATTTATAAAGGCCATCAGCCCGAATGTCGGCGAGCCTGGCGGATATGTGCTCAAGAAATGCGGCCGTCATGCGCTACTCCATGGTCCATTCGGATCACATGACTATAGCGCATACCGCTTGCGGATAAGGAATACTAAAATTCGGCAGGGATATGCCTGGGCAGAATTCACTTCAACGCGGCATAGGTCCTTGGTTGCCCTAATCCCAAGGCTGCTTCCACGCTCTGATCATATCCATAAATATCTCCTACATGATGAAGCTCACCGGTTTGATCTGGAACCACGGTGAAATAGGTCAACTGGACAGGAAGGGGTTCTTTTAGACGGATAACCCGCTCGCCTTTGCCAATAAGCGATTTCAGCTCATCGGTTGAATATTTGGCATCATCGAGAACAACAGACGCGAGCGAAAAAGGTTCATCGACACGCACGCAGCCATGGCTATAGGCCCGCTCTGTATTGGCAAAAAGCTTCCGTGTTGGCGTGTCGTGTAAATAAACTGAGTGTTGATTGGGGAACATAAATTTCACAAAACCTAATGCATTTCTTTCACCAGGCGGCTGGCGGATCGTTACAAGATCTCCGTTCTGGCTTACTTCATAACCAGCCTTTGTGGCATACTCCGGATCTTCCGCAAGTTTTGGTAGAAATTCCCTTTTCACTATTGAGTAGGGGACGTGCCATGACGGATTAACGATCAAATACTGCATTTTCTCCGAGAAAAGAGGCGTTGGAGTATCCTGCTTGCCGACAATGGCTCGGGTCGTGTGAATAATTTTACCATGATCAACAACATGCAGCATGAACTCTGGGAGGTTGACTTCAATGTAACGGTCACCAAGATCACGCTCTACCCAACGCCAGCGTTCCATGTTCGCAATCAAATCGAACGGCGTTACAGGATCTTGAGCTACCATTGCCGTGCTTGTTTTCAATGGCTTTTTTGATGCTTGCAGAATTGGATGTGCTGACATCTCTCCAATACTGGCGGTCATTTCACGTAATGTGGCTAGTTTTTCCTTGAGAACTCGATAGCCCGCCTGAGGAGGATTATAAGCTAGGAGCGCATCACCTGGATTCGCGGCACCTATCAAATTGGCTAAAACAGTCGGCGAGCTGGGCAAGTCCAATTTTGGAGTGATGAGTTTGGATAGGCGCGCAAGATCGATCCGGGCACCACGTGCGTCACGTGCATAGGCAATGGCTGATGCCGATATCATGATCTCAGCTTCGGCGCGAGACATCGCAGTATCGGGATCTGTCGAAATTTTAGGTAATGGATAATCTGAAGGGTTCAATCCGTCTTCGTCAGCCCTAGCCAAGCGATCGCTAAGGGATGTTGTTCGTGTTTGGACGCCGTCACCACCGATCCAAATAGGAGCATTATCCCTTGCTAGATAAAACGCAGCAAGGGTTTCCCATTCATGCTTTTGCAAGTGAGCTATATGGGAAATACTTGAAGCGGTTGGAAGGATTTTCCCAATCGCTAAGGCAATTTCAACGGATGTCAGTCGTGGTATAACATCCGGCGTGGGGCGCGCTATCGCGTCAATCGGCTGCAACTTGATTTCAATATCTAGCGGGTCAGCGGCATAGGCTGCAGCTTGTAGTGAGGAAAGAAGGGCAAAGATATAAAATAGCCGCTTCACGCTGCATCTCCCAACAGTTCAATTTTTTGTGATTGACCAACAGAGTCTTTTTCTTGGAATTTTCGGTAGAGCGTTGAGCGGCCTAGTCCAAGCGCCTTTGCTGCTTTACCCAAGGAGCCGCCACAATGGCGCTGAGCCATCTCAAAAATTTCACTTTCAATCTCAGCGAACGGCCTAAGCACCCCGGTCGAATCAAAAAGCGCTAATGTTTCACTTTTAAATTCTTGTAAGGTAGGGGACTGGTCAAAGCTTATTTCACCATCGAAATCAGCATCCGTTAGCCATGGTGTTGATGCACGTTGGACCGCAAGCCGTAGCGTTGCTTCAAATTCAGGATGGTTGCCCGGCCAACCCTGCTTCATTAGGCATTCGATTGCGCCATGTGTAAGCCCACGGATATTTTTTCCATGTTCAGACGCGAGCCGAAGGGCAATGCGTTCCGCCAATATTGAAAGATCGAATGGCCTTTCGCGTAAAGGGGGAATACGAATTGGCGTTACCGTTAAGCGGTAAAAGAGATCTTCGCGAAATACACCAGAGCGTGCGAGATCAATGAGATTGGTGCGGCTACTTGCGATCAATCTTGGCGTCTTAGGCGAAGGTTCAACCATCATGATGGTTTTAGCCAGCATGGACTGAGCCGCTAGATCCAACGCGTTGATCGAAGACAGATAAAGCGTTCCAGATTTTACACGTTCAATTGCTGCTTCGAGACCCGCCGCACTATCCGTTGGCGGTAGCGCTGAGCAATCTAGGCTTACAAATAATTTTTTGCTTCGCTGAGACGATCCATGGATGGCACGCGCAAATTGTTTTTTTCCAACACCACCTTCACCTTCGATTAACACAGGCCAATCGCCCTTTAGAGCTTTACCACTATTGTTCGTCAGCCGTCCGATAGCGGGATCGACATTTGCCAATTGATCAAGTGTTAAAAGGTCGGATGAAAGATGATGTTCACTTTCAACCCCAGCCATGAGGGATTTGTACCGTAACGCATTCATGAGCGACACTTGAAGCCGCTCTGGCCCTACTGGCTTGATCACAAAATCCGAAGCGCCAGCTGTAATGGCACTCATAACGCCATCGACACCGGCCGACGTTACCATGGTTATGATAGGGATCATCGAACCAATTGATCTAAGTCGATGAAGCACGCCCAAACCGTCGAGGTCGGGCATTACAAGATCAAGCAGAACGGCATCGATTCTAGAAGCCTCAGAACCTGTAAGAAGAGACAACGCTTCTTCACCGCTGGCGGCTAGGCGAATCCCATAACCCAACCGGGTGACAATCCTCTCGAGCAAGGAGCGATGGATGGGATCATCATCAACAACAAGAACTGTACTCAGCATTCAAACCGTCCAAACAGGGACGGATCGTCCCGAATCGATTTGATTTTGCGTTGATTTGGTAAAAGCAGCTTTAACGTAGCAAGAAAAATGGAAGTTTTTTCTCTTTACCATTGATCGCTGGAGGGAAGAGGCCGATATGTAGACAATAAAACTTGATCTGTGGGTCCGCACACCGCCTTTGAACGACAATGGAACTGATATGAATATGAAGTCTTATTCCTCAAGAAAATCTTCAACCCTCTGGGCAAATACGACATCCGCCGCCTCTCTTTCGAAGGATTTAGAACTGGGGCCGTTACCCGAATGGAACCTTACCGACTTATACAGTGGTATGGACGCGCCCGAGTTTGAGGCGGACTTTGTTCGTGTTGAAGCCGAATCAAAATCGTTTTCTGATCAATATAAGGGCAAGCTTGATGCAATTGCCCACGCCACCGATGCATCGCAACAGTTAACAAAGTGTATCGCGACGTATGAGGCTATTGATGATCGACTGGGCCGCATCCTGTCTTACGCGGGCCGTGTTTACGCTGGCGATACAAGCGATGCTCGCCGTTCAAAATTTTATGGCGATACTCAGGATCGCGCGACCAAGATCAGCTCTGACCTGCTTTTCTTTACCCTTGAATTAAACCGTATCGACGATGCTATTTTGGACGTCGCGGCTGCGGTAGCTCCATTGGCCCATTATAAGCCATGGCTTGCGGATATTCGGATGGAAAAGCCGTTTCAGCTTGAGGATCGGTTAGAACAAGTGTTTCTCGAAAAATCCGTTACGGCGTCAGGCGCTTGGAATCGCTTATTCGACGAAACTATGTCCGACTTGCGGTTTAGTTACGATGGCGAAGATTTAACCCTCGAATCCGTGTTGGATAAATTCCAAGATCCAGATGGCGAGGTACGTCATAAGGCTTCGGACTCGCTTGCTGCCACGTTCAAAGAAAATCTACGTACGTTCACGCTCATCACCAACACGCTGGCCAAAGATAAGGAAATTTCCGACCGTTGGCGTGGCTTTTCAGATGTGGCCGATAGTCGCCATCTTTCCAACAGGGTGGAACGTGAAGTCGTCGACGCGTTGGTGAGTGCCGTACGGGATGCTTACCCGAGGCTTTCCCATCGTTATTATCGGCTGAAGGCTAAATGGTTTGGCGTTGATCAACTCAACCATTGGGACCGTAACGCGCCACTGCCAAAGGTTGATCAAAAAATTATCCCCTGGGTGGAGGCGCGCGACACGGTATTGGATGCCTATGGTGATTTTTCACCCCGCATGGCAGCGATTGCCAAGGATTTTTTTGATAAACAATGGATCGACGCGCCGGTTCGTCCGGGTAAAGCGCCGGGTGCTTTCGCGCATCCCACGGTTCCATCGGCGCACCCCTATGTGCTGGTTAATTATCTCGGCAAGCCCCGCGATGTGATGACGCTCGCGCATGAACTAGGCCATGGCGTTCATCAAGTGCTAGCGGCACCAAACGGATCTCTGATGGCACCTACGCCTTTAACCCTTGCCGAAACCGCATCGGTGTTTGGCGAGATGCTGACTTTCCGACGCCTCTTGGATCGGATTACGGATCCGGCCCAGCGCAAAGCCATGCTCGCCTCAAAAGTCGAGGACATGATCAATACGGTGGTTCGTCAGATCGCCTTTTACAGTTTCGAGCGGGATATCCATCTTGAACGTCGAAAGGGCGAGCTAACCGCCGAACAAATCTGCGAGATTTGGCTCAAGGTTCAACGCGAAAGCCTTGGTTCAGCAATCAAGCTCGGTGAGGGATACGAAACCTTCTGGACCTATATCCCGCATTTCATTCATTCACCTTTCTATGTTTACGCCTATGCCTTCGGTGATTGCCTCGTGAACTCGCTCTATGCGGTTTATGAAGGCGCTTCGGAAGGCTTTGCCGAACGTTATTTTGCTATGCTTTCGGCGGGTGGAACCAAGCATCATTCCGAACTTTTGCAACCCTTCGGCCTCGATGCGCGTGACCCCGCTTTTTGGCAAGTAGGCCTTTCCTTGATCGAGCGGATGATTGTGGAGCTTGAGGGGATGGCTTGAGGGCCTTTGAGTAGCTTTTAGCAATCGCAGATGCTTTAGCCATCTTAGGGACAATTGGCCGCAATAGCTGATCGGCGGGCGATACGTCTATCGCTCGGCCCCATTCGTATAACGTACATTCGTATTATAGGATAATAAGCAATGACCGGCTCGACTCAAGACGCCGAACGCAATCGCATTTCAGCGCGCCTATCGCGTTACGCGCGCGTTGGCGCGGGTTTGGGTGGCGTTGCCGCCCGAATTGCCGGTGGCCGTCTGTTTGGTGCCAATGTCTCTGACCGTGGCAATGCTTTGGCTTTAACGGAAGCACTTGGCGGCCTTAAGGGTCCTTTGATGAAAGTCGCCCAGTTAATGGCAACCATTCCCGATGCGTTGCCGCCTGAATACGCGACTGAATTAGCCACGCTTCAAAGCAATGCGCCACCCATGGGTGCTGCCTTTGTGAAGCGTCGAATGATGGCGGAGTTGGGCGCTGATTGGCGCTCGCGTTTTGCTGAATTTGATCTTCATCCAACCGCGGCAGCATCGCTCGGACAAGTTCATCGTGCAACAACGGTGGATGGACAAAGACTTGCCGTTAAGCTGCAATATCCCGATATGGCCTCAGCGGTTGAAGCAGATCTTAGCCAGCTCGATATTTTGTTTGGGCTGCATCGGCAATTCGACCCATCCGTCGACACACGCGAAATTGCGAAGGAAATTGCAGCTCGAATTCGCGAGGAACTTGACTATACCCGTGAAGCTAAACATGCAGCGCTTTATCGCTCGATTTTGGTAGACGAGCCCCTCGTAAACGTTCCAAGCATACATACCGATCTTTCAACTGGTCGATTGCTAGCTATGCAATGGCTTGAAGGTAAGCCGCTTTTGTCGTTCAAGCAGTCGGACGCTGAAACACGCAATTTACTTGCAACGGCTATGTTCAAGGCTTGGTGGCTCCCTTTCAGCCATCACGGCGTTATCCATGGTGACCCGCATCTTGGCAATTACACCGTATTCGAGTCGAATGGTTTTGCCGGTGGTATTAACCTCTTGGATTATGGTTGCATCCGCATTTTCCCACCGTCCTTTGTTGGTGGTGTTGTCGATCTCTATCGCGGGCTTTTAGAGCATGATCAGGCGCGGATCGTTCACGCCTACGAGACATGGGGCTTTAAGGGATTGAACAAAGATTTGATCGAGATCCTCAATCTTTGGGCTCGGTTTATTTATGGTCCTCTCCTGGATGATCGGACACGTACGGTTGCCGATGGTGTGGCTCCTGGCGAATATGGCCGCAAAGAAGCCTTTACGGTGCATCAAGCATTAAAGGAAAAGGGCCCCGTAACGGTGCCGCGTGAGTTCGTGTTTATGGATCGCGCGGCTATTGGTCTTGGTGGTGTCTTTTTGCATCTCAATGCCGAGCTAAATTTTTATCGCTTGTTTAACGAGGCGATCGACGGCTTTTCAGTTGATCATGTTACCAAGCAGCAAAGCTTTGCCCTCACGCTAGCTGGCCTGAATTAGAAAAAAGGCCCGATGCTTGCGCATCAGGCCTAGTCGGGGAAAACAATCAGGGACAAGCTGATAGCCGGTATGTGCGCCCCTTACAGCTGGGGGGCAGTTGGTTCGGTGGCGCAAAGCTATCAGCGTCGAGAATCACCATCTATGTTTACTGGGGCAATTAAACGACGAGTCTGAGGCAAAATCATGACATTTGACTTGGATTGTATTTTTATGGTCGAATTTCTCCCAGATGATCGAATGAAGGTGAATCGGAGGATGCTCGGTGACAGATAGTCAGGAAAATATAGCGCCTGCCATGATTGTTCCATTGCGCCATGACAATCGGGTGCCCGCTACTTCCCAACCTTCATCCAATCCTATTCCGTCAGCGCCACAGGTTACTTTTGATCGATACGAACTTAACGCACTGCTTGGTCTTTATGGACGAAAAGTTGCTGATGGCGAGTGGCGTGATTATGCGATGGATTTTCTGAAAGATCGCGCCGTCTTCTCCGTCTTCCGCCGCTCAACGGAATACCCGCTTTATAGGATTGAAAAGAATCCAAAATTTGCTCGCAAGCAGGGTGCTTATTCGGTTGTCTCTGCAGCGGGTCAAATCTTAAAGCGTGGGCATGAACTCGCTCGAGTTTTGGCTGTTCTTGAAAAGCCTGTTCGATTGGTCGTTTAAACAAAAAAGCCCCGGCTTTCGCTGGGGCTTTTCTTATTTGCGTCTTTGTTCGTTTAGTCGTTGTTGCGTTGGCCAAATAGCTGCAGCAGCAATTGGAACATATTGATAAAGTCGAGATACAGCGTCAAAGCACCCATTACGGATACTTTACCGACGAGCTCGGTGTCGCCTACGACTTCGTCATATTGATCCTTCAAGCGCTGGGTATCCCAAGCGGTCAGGCCTGCAAACACCAAGATCCCCAAGACGTTCAGACCAAATTGCAAAGCTGAACTCTGAACGAAAATATTCACCACACTCGCGATAATGATACCGAACAGACCCATCATCATAAACGTGCCCATCGCTGAAAGACTGCGTCGGGTTGTGTAGCCGTAAAGCGAAAGCGCTCCGAAGGTCGCCGCCGTCATAAACAAGACCTGCACTACGCTGCCGATCTTGAAGACGAGGAACACGGTCGAAAGCGAGATGCCCATCACAGCGGCAAACGCCCAGAATGTCGTTAGCAGCGTCTGGTAAGAGCGGTTAACACTAAACGACATGAACATCACAAAGCCGAGCGGGGCTAATATGACAATCCACTTGAGCGGCGAAAGGTAAATCGCAGCACCAATATCGGTGAGGTACATTTCGGACGCGATACGATAGGCCGTCGGCTCTGACGTTACCGCGGCCATAAACGTGCCCCATGCAACCAGCGCCGAAATACCAAGCGCCAGTGTCATGTGGTTATAAATACCAAGCATATAGGACCTAAGGCCCAGATCGTATTCCGCCGAGCCAATACGGGCACCGGTTGGGCCCCAGACGGTCGCGTTGCGATCAAAATTCGACATTTTCTTTCCCTTTTGGAAACTGAGTCATCTTCCGACAGGATATTACCTGTCCGACATTAAGAATATGAGGTCAGATCATGGCAAAAACAAGAGCATCCTTAAAAAGGGCCTATGGACTGGGATCTATTGACCCTTTAGGTGCGATGAAGGTTTTTCGTCCAAAACTCGCCACGTTCCGATTAGCCCAATCAAGACCGTTGCGGCCGTGGCAATAACCATAGTGCCAATGGCAGGAAGGGCCGCAAAAACGAACCCGGATTTCATCGCGAAGACCACGATCGCAAAAGCCGCTCCGGTTCCAGCCAATAGGCCAAAAAGGGCGGCCGCAAAGCCGATAAATCCATATTCCAGGCAATAAGAGAGCAGTAAGCGCTTTCGGGTTGCGCCAAGGGTTTTGAAAATGACAGTATCGCGAATTCGATTGCGTTGGCCCGCTCCTAACGCTCCGGCAAGCACCAGAATGCCCGCTATAACGGTTACCGCACTGGCTCCGCGTATGCCGAGTACGAGTTTGGCCACCAATTCGTTAATTGCATCGAGCGCTTCTTTTACCCGAATGGCACTGACCGCCGGAAAAGCCTTGGCGGATTGATTGAGAAGCGCTGCTTCACTTTTCGCATCGCTTTTACCTTTCGATGTAAGTGTCGCTAAATAAGAAGCGGGCGCGCCTGAAAACGTATTCGGTGAAAAAACCATGACAAAATTAATTCCCATGGATTGCCAATCTACCCGTCTTAAATTTGCGATGGTAGCCGTCATCGTTCGACCAAGCACATTAACGCTAATCTGGTCGCCCAGAGTTAGTCCTAGCCCTTTAGCAATTTCTGCTTCCAGCGAGACTAGGGACGGGCCTTTATAATCGGCGGCCCACCACTCCCCTGCAACAAGGGTCGAGCCATCTGGCACATGGTCAGAAAACGTAATGCCGCGGTCTCCTTCCAAGACCCAGCTGGCATCCTCTGACGATTTAGCATTTTCAGCTTTGATACCCTTAAGTTCGGTTATCCGGCCACGAAGCATAGGAACATGCACAATGGTTGCATCGCCTGCATCGCCTGCAGCACCCTGAAGGAATTGATCAAACCGTTCGAGATCTCGCCCGGGAATATCGACGAAGAAAAAACTCGGTGTACGCTCGGGTAGGCTTTTGGTCAATTGTCTGCTGATATTGGCGTCGATTAAACTGATCGCTACCAGCAGCGTTACGCCGAGTCCCAATGATAAAACAAGCGATGGTGTTAGCGCACCAGGTCTGTAAATATTGCTTAGGGCCAATCTAAATTCTGTCTTTTTAGGACGGGGCAGTCGCTTGGCTATCGTCATAATAAGAGAAGCTACAAGCCGCAAAATGATAAAGGCAATGAGGGTTCCGGCCACGCCCATTGATGCAAGAAAATGATCAAATGAGAAAAAGATCACGGCACCAGAAAGTGCCATTGCTGCGACGATAGCCCCAAGTACATATCGTAATCTTGGCCAAGATTTATCTTCTGCGATCAAGTCCCGAAAAAGTGCAGCCACCGGGATATCATGGACGCGTCCAAGCGGGCCTAATGAAAATGTGATTGCCGTTAGAATTCCATAAAGCGCGCCGATAAAGAGCCTGGTACCATAGAGCTTCGGTTCAAGCGGAAAGGGCAAGAGCGGTGCCGCCAAATATGCGACAATAAAGGGCAATGCAGCGCCAATGATAAGGCCGATGAAGATACCTAAGATGGCTAGACCGATGATCTCGATGAAAGCGATCGTAAACACGGTGGTTCCGCTGGCACCGAGCGCTTTCAATATTGCCATACTGGAACGACGCCTATCCAAATAAGCGCTAACGGCATTCGCCACGCCCGTTCCGCCAACGATCAGTGCTGTAAGTCCAACAAAGGTTAGAAACTGTGTGAAGCGTTCAATGTTCTTGCTCAATTGCGGTGAGGCATTCAAACGGTTTCGAATTTCAAAACCACTATCTGAAAGCCTATTCGTGAGCAGCTCAACCTTATCGCGGACGGCTATATCGTCATTCTGCCCGTCAGGGATCATAAGGCGGTAGGTGTAGCGAACAAGACTTCCCGGCTGTACAAGCCGCGATGCAGCCAATGCCGCGGGTGACAAGACCAAACGCGGCCCGAAGGTTAAGCTGCTTCCAATGCGATCGGGCTCTGAAACAAGAATAGCCGAAAGACGAATTCTGGCATCACCAAGCTTAATGATGCTTCCGGGTTTTAAATCTAGGCGAGAAAAAAGGGCGAGATCGGCAACCGCACCAAAGGCGTTATCCTGCAACGAAAGTGCAGCGTTTATGCCCTGTCGAGGATCGAGTTCGATGGCGCCAATGGCAGGATAGGTTTCATCGACTACTTTAATGTCAACAAGCGCTGCTCCTTGATCGGAAACCGCCATGCCACGAAGGCTAGCGATTTCGCTCACTTTACCAATGTTGGAAAAGCTAGCTTTTTCAACATTGGTCGCGGGGCGATGCATCCTCGATAATGAAATGTCGGCACCAAGGATGGTTCGTCCTTCGGCAGCAAGTCCATCGGCTAATGAACGCGAGAGCGATTCAATACCCACGATGGTTGTGACGCCCAAGGCGATACACGCCAGAAAAATACCAAAGCCGCGGAGCCCTTGTCGTAAATTTCGGAAGGCCAGACGAAAAGCGACGAGTGAAAATCGGGTCATGCTTCGATATGCCCTGAGCGTAAGCGAATGGTCCGGTCGCAGCGCGCAGCCAGCTCACTATCATGTGTCACAAGCACCAAGGTTGTCTGCCGTTCGCGCCTAAGTGCAAAAAGGAGATCGACGATCGCCAATCCATTCGCCTCATCAAGATTACCCGTTGGCTCGTCCGCGAACAGAAGGGTTGGATCGGGCGCCATAGCCCGGGCAAGGGCGACGCGTTGTTGCTCACCGCCAGATAATTCAGCCGGAAAATGATTTAAACGGTGCGATAGTCCAACCGCATTTAACTCTTGTTCGGCCCTGCCAAACGGATCGGGATGATGGGCAAGCTCCAGCGGGACTGCGACATTTTCTAAGGCTGTCATGGTTGGAATAAGGTGGAACGACTGAAATACAATCCCGATATGTTTGCCACGAAAGCGGGCGAGCGAATCCTCATTCATGGCCGTGAAATCTTCCCCTGCCACAAGAACTTGCCCCTTTTCGGCCTGCTCCAAGCCAGCCATGACCATTAACAAAGTCGATTTACCCGAACCCGAAGCACCAACCAGTCCAACGGCTTCACCCGCATTGATCGTCAGATTTATTCCGTTCAGCACATGCACGCGGGAAGCCTCACGGCCAAGTGTCACGTGTAAATCTACGATTTCTATTGCCTTGACCATTCCGTTGAAAATCCCGATCTTGCTGCGATGAAGCTTACATATGTATCCCGAGCCGCTTTGGCTATTATTCCTCTATTGCGACAGGCTAGACGAAGTGTAGCGATGGGCGCTCTTATCGTCCTCATTTTAGGACATCAGATGGCTGCATATGCCAAACCTTTAACGCTCGTAGCCTTTGGTGATAGCCTCACTGCTGGCTATCTCTTGCCGCAAGATCAGGGTTTTCCTGCCGTTTTGGAACGTGAACTGAAGGCGCGCGGTCATGACGTTGTGGTGATCAATGGCGGCGTGTCCGGCGATACAACTGCCGACGGATTGGCCCGATTGGATTGGACGATCCCGGATGTAGTATCTGGCGTTATTTTAGAACTTGGCGCCAATGACATGTTACGCGGCCTTGATCCGGTAATCCCACGTAGCAATTTGCATGAGATTTTAATCCGACTGAAAGCCCGTAAAATTCCCGTTTTTTTGATGGGGATGAAGGCGCAACGCAATTTTGGGTCGGCCTATGTTGTCGCATTTGATTCAATCTATCCGGATTTGGCAAAGGAATTTAGTCTGCCGTTATACGCGTTCTTTTTGGATGGTGTCGCCGGCAATCCCAGCCTTTCCCTTCAGGACGGATTGCATCCGAATGCAGCAGGCGTTCAAAAAATAGTCAGCTTTACTGCTCCATTGATTGAAGATTTCCTTGCCAAGCTTCCATAATCTCTGACATGCCAATGTCACGCTGCGCCGATAGCTAGCGCGCATCCATCCAGTTCCATAGTCTGTGAGGAAATAAGTTTATGCTTTATCGCAAACTAGGCCGTACGGGCCTCGATGTATCTTTAATCTGCCTCGGCACAATGACGTGGGGCGAACAGAATACCGAGGCCGAGGCCTTCGAGCAGATGGATTATGCACTTACCCAAGGCGTGAATTTTTTTGACACTGCCGAGATGTATGCCATTCCGCCTAAGGCTGAGACGCAAGGCCGGACCGAGACCATGATCGGTCATTGGTTCAAGGCACGCGGCAATCGCGATAAAGTCATTCTCGCTTCCAAGGTGGCGGGACGGGGTGCCATGAATTGGCTTCGCAAGGATGGCTCCAACGTTGAGCAGACGCCTGCTCAAATGCGCGAAGCTATTGAGAACAGTCTTCGCCGTCTACAAACCGATTATATCGATCTCTATCAATTGCATTGGCCGGATCGTCCAATGCCGTGGGGCTCTAATCCAACTGCCTTCAAGCTTGAGACGTATCAAGGCCAAGAAAATTCGATGCTCGAGATTCTTGAAACGCTCGGTACTTTCGTAAAAGAAGGCAAAGTCCGTCATGTTGGGTTATCAAACGAAAGCGCTTGGGGCACGATGACCTATCTCGCGCTTTCCGAGAAACATGGCTTGCCGCGGATGGCGAGCATTCAAAATGCCTATAATCTGTTGAACCGCACCTATGAGACGTCATTGGGTGAGGTCTCTATGCGGGAGGATATCGGCCTCTTGGCGTTTTCGCCGCTTGCTCAAGGTTATCTCACAGGAAAATATCTCGATGGTGCAAGACCAGCAGGAGCGCGCACAACGCTTTTCAATCGTGGTCAACGGTACCAGACACCAAATGCTGAGCCCGCGATTAAAGCCTATGTGGCGTTGGCAAAGGAAGCGGGAATGAGGCCGGAAGATTTGGCACAAGCCTTCGTTAATTCGCGGCCATTTTTGGGTGCCAATATCATCGGAGCGACGTCAATGGAGCAGTTTAAAATTGCTATTGCATCGGTCAATATCGAAATGACATCTGAGTTGGAGGCAAAGATCAATGCCATCCACCATACCTATTGCAATCCATGCCCATAGAGGCAATTTCATCAAAATTTAAATGATTTAAACGGCGCTTTCAAACTTCTCTTTGAAAGCGCCGTTTTTATATTAGTCTTCTGCAGCAACTAAAGCCGCGGCACGTTTTTCAGCTCGACGTCGCAACACTTCATACGTGAAAGCGCAAATGATGGTCACGACGATTAACAACAATGCCAATGCATTGATTGTAGGCGTAATTCCGGAGCGAATTTTCGAGCCAACATAGACCGTCAGCGTATCGGAGTTTCCACGCGTAAATAAAGTCACGTTGAAGTTTTCGACCGACTGGAAAAACGCGATGATCGCCCCGGCCCCGATGGCTGGATAAAGATGCGGCACGAGAATGCGACGAATAACCTGCCCATGGCTTGCACCAAGATCAAGGGCCGCTTCTTCGAGGCCGGGATCAAAACTTTGTAAGCGCGCAAGTACCAGCAACATCACATAAGCAGCGACGAAAGACACCTGCCCCAATACCGAAAGATAAAGGCCCGCCGATACGCCAAAACTATTCCAGAACAGCAAAGTTGAAATGCCGATAACAGCACCCGGCGTTAAAATAGGCGCAACCATGAAGCCATAGAGAAAAGAGCGCACTTTTGGTTTGACGCTATTCAATAAAATAGCTGCTGCGGTTCCAATAGGAACAGAGATAAATACCACTGCCAAGGCAACCCACGTCGTGTTCCGAACGGAGCCCCACATACGCTGATCATTCCACAAATCGATGAACCAACGGTCGGTTATGCCAACCCACGGATAAACGGATGGAAACCGCGTATTGTTAAGGCCTGCGCCACCCATAATCGCCAAGGGCAGCAACATATAGGCGAGGAATAAAGCGAGATAGACCCGCATGGTAATTTTAGCGAAGGTTTGGGAATTCATCATCGGCCCCTTACTTTGCTATATCGACGAGGCGCACATTGAGGACGCGCATGACAAGGCTAACAAATAGAATACACAGAGCTAACAGCAGGAAGGCATAGGCCGAGCCAACATTCCAATCGAGCCCTTCAAACATCCATTGCTGAATAATTTCAGTAAACCAACGCGAATTGGTGGATGCTAGCGTTGTGGGTACCACCACGGAGCCTGCGCATAGCATAAACACCATGACACAACCGGAAGCGATCCCGGGCTTCGCATGCGGTATGATAACGCGCCAATGTGTGCGCCACGTTGATGCACCGAGATCCTGCGACGCTTCGATTTGGTTTGTATCCAGCGCTTGGATCGCATTGTAGATGGGGAACAACATGAACAGGATATAGGCATACACCAATCCGATCACGACGGATTGGAAACCTGATATCCAGCGGATCGGTTTATCGATTAGACCAATGCCCGTGAGAATGGCGTTTAACGGTCCTTGCATCGACAAGATAATAAACCAAGCAAAGGATCGCAAAATTTCACTGACCCACAATGGAATAAGCAGGACGAGAAAAAATGTTGCCGTGTCCGTCGGTTTTAAAACTTTCGCCAAAATATAGGCGAGTGGATAGGTAATGATCAAACAAATGATCGTCACCATGCTGCTGTACAAAATCGTCAAGAAAAAGACGTTTATGTGAATAGGGCTGTTAAAGAATGTAAAGTAGTTTTTAAGTGTGTAGACATCATTCGGCCCGCCTAATTGGTCGACGGGAAGATAGAGCCGAAACGAGAACTTAAAGAGCACAAGATTTGGAATAACGACAAGCGCGAGCAGCCAAAATGCTGTCATCGCGGCCATGATCACCGATAAACTAATCCCGTATCGCCGTATGAGTTCCTGCATCGCCCGCTACCTCTCAGTGTCCGTGCCGTGAGGTGGCCGCTTCGGATAAGATCATGCAGCTTTCAGGGTTGAAAACCATCTGACAGGTCGTATGCGGCGCAGGTGGAGGAACCGAAGGATCATTCTGAACCTGAACCATGTGCGTATCGCCCGCTTGATCGCGAACAAACACGTTTACGAAATTCCCTTCAAAAGCAATTTCTGTCACTTCCACCGGAATAGAGTTCACTTTCGCTTCATTTGCCGAGCGGAGCGAGCAAAATTCTGGCCGGACAAAAAGTTTAGCTGAATCGCCCGTTGCAACGGAGGCACCAAGTTTGGCTTGGAAAGAACCTTTAGCCGTCTCAAATTGGGCCATTCCACCGCTGACAAATGTTACCTTGCCAGCAATTACATTGTTTTCACCAACGAACGAGGCAACAAAACCGTTGACTGGATTGTTGTAAATCTCCTGAGGCGTCGCTACCTGCTGCAAGACCCCTTGTGACATAACGCCAACGCGGTCGGACATTGCGAGTGCTTCGCCCTGATCGTGGGTAATATAAATGAAGGTAACGCCGGTCCGCTTCTGAATAGCACGCAATTCGGCGCGCATATGTTGGCGGAGTTTCAAATCAAGCGCCGAAAGCGGCTCATCGAGCAACATCACCTTTGGTTCGACGGCCAATGCGCGGGCAATCGCCACGCGTTGCTTTTGGCCGCCCGAAAGCTGGCTGATCCGCTTGTCAGCTGAATCATGCAAATCAACGAGCTGAAGCAATTCTTCCGCTTTCGCGCGGCGGATTTCCTTTGATACGCCGCGAACCTCGAGGCCGAATGTAATATTTTCCCAAACTGGCATCAGAGGGAACAGCGCCAAATTTTGGAAGATAAGCGCGGTGGGGCGTGCATTGGGACGAATGCCCTTCATGTCCTTGCCGCCAATTTTGACCGCACCTTGAGTTGGCTCCATGAAGCCGGAAATCAAACGGAGGATCGTCGTCTTGCCGCAGCCAGATGGGCCTAAGAATGAGAAAAACTCACCGGGTTTGATCGTTACTTCAACATTATTTACAGCGCGAAAACTGCCGAAATCCATGCAAATTTGAGATAAATGAACGTCTTCACTCATTTTAAGACCGAATTCTTTCTGATGCCGCGCTAAGTTTATGCAAAAAAACGGCGGGTCCGAAAACCCGCCGTTTGGATCTTTATTAATTATGCCGCGATGAACTTGTCGGCATATTCAGCGCGCAGCTTCAAGAAGGAGCTGGTCTGAACTGGCCACCACCAGAGCTTCGACAGAGCGTCGCCTGGGAACGAGTTCTTGTAGAACTTCGAAACGGCAGGATCGAGCTTAGCGCCTGCGCCCTTACCAACTGGGTTGGCCGCGAATGCTGTTGCCCAAAGCGCAGAACCTTCAGCCGACGATACCCAGTTTTGGAAGGCGTGAGCTTGTTCAACGTTCTTGGCGTTCTTCATGAGCATGTTGCCCTGGTTCCAAGCAAACGCGCCTTCCTTAGGAGCGATGTAGGAGAAAGGACCTTCCTTGCCCATGTTGAAGCCGGTCGAATCCCACGTTAAGCCGATAACGCAACCATTGGTGCGGAAGCCAGCCTGCGCTTCGTTTTCGCCCTTCCAGAACTGTGCGATGTTCTTCTTGTGCTTGATGGCTTCGGCGAGGATGACGTCCCAGATCTTCTTCATCTTGGCATCGTCCTTGTAGCCTTCCATGAATGGATGAGGCAGCTTGCCCTGTGCATCCATCACGCGGCCGAGAGCTGCGAGTGCCGAGTGAGCGCGGACGCAAACTTTGCCTTCGAACTTGGCATCCCAAAGGTCTGCAAGGCTAGCCTTGCCGTATTCCATTGGTGCTTCCTTCGTATTGAAGGTCAGAGCTTCCGTACCCCAAACACCTGGGAGGAACAGGCGCTTGCCGCCGATCGTAGCCATGTCGCCGGCGAGGCCGGATACAAGACCAGCTTCCCACTGATCAAGCTTAATCTTGCTCATATCCCATGCTTGAACGAGGCCGTTTTCGTTGTACGACTGCACACGGTCAACCGTAGGTTCTACAACGTCGATCGCACCCGTCTGGATGGCGAGTTTTGCCTGAGCAAAGATTGTGTCGTTATCAGGCTGTTCCGTGAAGTTCATCTTGATGCCGGTTGCTTTCGTGAACGAAGCAAAGGCGTCTTTGAAGTCGTAACCGGCCCAGCCCATATAGTTGAGCTCGCCTGAAGAGGCGAGTGCGGAGCGTGAAACCAGCGCAGGTGCAGCAACTGCACCGAGGCCGAGAGCTGCCGTGCTCTTTAGAAAAGAACGGCGGCTTACAGATGTCGTGTTCTTGATCACAGTGAATTCTCCATCTCTGTTTGTGGAACGCATCTACTTAAAAAATAAAGCGGATGTGCCGACTCTCGCCCTCTGTTTGACCTTCCAGAGCAAGAACCCGGACTTTTTATACCATTAAAGACAAGTATGACAATCAGATGTCACATTGATTATGACACTATAATGGGCTCTTATGAGTGCAATACAATTTATAGAATAAAAATTTCCAAAATTACGCGTAATTAAAATATATTTTTCCAATATGCGCTGCATAACAGGTAATAATTTACTTAAACATAGGCTAAGGATTTTTAATTGCACCAAATAACATGGGTTAACTGGCTCCATTGAGCTTAATGCTCCGGAACAAGTAAAATATGTTTGACAACATGTTCTTTTATGGATTTTAGACTGTAAAGCATTGGCACATAGTCGCCTTTTGCCCAAATGGACGCAAGATTACTAAAATGCGGGGATCGTGGATCACCGGATTGCCCCGGCGCATTAATCCACAGGCTAGCGTCCCAATTTCCAACATCCATCACAATTCGGACGGATGCGCCCTGTGTTGTCCGGAAATCAGATGCGCGATAACCCGTATGCATTGGGCTGGATCCGCTACCTCCATGGGGAAACGGCCCTACAGTCCAAGCCTCAGCGGAATTCGAAACTGATGAAAGACCATGTTCAAAGGCGGCATGGTGGATATCGCCCCAGTGCCATAGAGCCGGATCTGGACCTAAACGCTTCTGACAATCGAGAAAGGCATTCTTCAGCGTCTCGGCTAATAGTATATTTCTAGCCTGAATTGGCTCCGCACCAAAGTGTTGATCGGGATTTTCAAGTGCTCGGATTAGCGATTCAATATCACCAGCGCCCACCAGCAGTCGGATTTTTTCGTCGGGAACAAGCTGACAAAGCAAGGATGGCCTCAGGTGGTGCGTCCACCAAATCTCGACCAATGCTGCAGCTGCACTATCTCTTTCAAGGGCGCCCTCCCAGTCTCGGAAAAGCCCTGTGGCCGTGTCATTCGGGCATGCTAGTTGTGCTAAACGCGCCAATCGACGAGCCGGAATTGAAACGGGATCATTTTGTAAAGCGCAACAATCTTCCAGCGAGATTGTTTGTTTTCTGCTCAATACCTCGTCGATCCGTTCGGCCCTTGCCCGATCTATCCATTCATAACCGATGGGATGAGGATAATCGTCCGGCAAGTTCATTTCGTTGGCCGTTGCGAAGAAGCCCTTGGTTGGATTAACGACGCGCGGTAATTCTTCATTGTCCAACAGGCCCTGCCATTCATAGGTGCCGTCGCCGGGGACGGGCAATAAGCCATCCCAACTTTCCCGAATCGGAGCAAAGCCCACGGGAGCCCAAGCGGTTTCGCCTGACGTATCTGCATAAACAAGGTTGACGGAGGGCACCCCCCATCCTCGAACCGCCTGACGAAAATCTTGAAAAGTCGTCGTCCGCATTGACGCGATGCTTTTTAAATAGGGTGCAGCTCCCGGCTCGAACCAGACTGAACGAACCGCATATGCCCGGTTCTTATCTTTCTCTTGCAGAAGGATGGGGCCGTGATGCGAAAAATACTGAGGTAAAATCTGATCAGGCGCGTTTTTAACAGCGAATGTTTCATTCACCATCCGCATTTCTTTCCATCCACTCTGCCAGCGGTAGCTCATAGGGTCGTCAGGATGGGTATCTAATACATAGAGATCTTCTTGATCGGTGTAGAAAATGGTCAACCCAAAGGCCGATGTTCCATTATGACCAATTGAAATACCGGGGATGACGGGCTCACCGGCACCAATCGCGTCAAAGCCGGGTGCCGTTAAATGAACGAGGTAGCGAAGGCCAGGCAATCCATGGGCGCGGTGCGGATCATTGGCAAGAATAGGCCGGCCCGTCGTCGATCGTTCACCCGATACAACCCAATTATTGGATCCGGTGGCTGAAATTTCTTCGATAACCTCGCCAAGATCCGTTATCTTTGTCCAGTTCCAAGCCTCTTCAAGCTTGGCGTTCAGGCGTGCTTCCGAAAACGTAACCCCTGCAATCCCGAGTTTGAAAAGAGTAGCAATATCGATTGGAATCGAGCCTAAATCTAAGCCGGGAATATGACCCGGAATATGTTCGGGCTCTAATGGACGTCTTATCTCATCCGTTGCCTGATCGGCCTCTGTTAAAACGCGTGCGCGTAACAGTTCCGATAGAACATTTCGACAAAGTCCATGGCTTCTGATGCGGGCGACATCCTCCGCCTTCCACCGCGAAGGTTTTGTGCTCATAAGGCTGAATTCAGGCGGTAGTAGGGCGGGATCCTTTTCGGTTCGCTCGATATAGCAGTTGATGCCATTCACGAATGAAGAGCAAATTTGCTCGGCATCGGGGCAATAGGCATCCCACTCAGATTGCATGTCACCATGGTATAAAAACAGCCGCGAAGCGTAGTCTTGCGCCAAATAGCCAGGACCAAAATCAGCGGCCAGTAATCCCAGACCGCGCTTTCGCCATAGATCAATCTGCCAAAGCCGATCGCGAGCGGCGTTGAAGCCTTGTAGGAAAAAAAGATCGTCGAGATTGCTTGCGCGCAAATGTGGAATCCCCCACCGGTCGATGAGGATTTCCGCATCAGCGCTAAGACCTTTTATCCGCCAAGTTTCGTGTTCGCTCACGCATCACCCATTTCGCTTTTGGCGTGCCGCTGCCAACACGCATAAAATCTCGAACAAAACATTCGCACCATTCATCGACGTAATCGTGCCATTATCAAAAGGAGGTGACACTTCGACAAGATCGCCGCCAATAAAATTGATGCCATCCAGCGACCGAATCATCCGCTGAGCTTCAATCATTGTTATGCCGCCTGATTCTGGCGTACCAGTACCCGGTGCAAAGACTGGATCAAGACTATCAATATCGAAAGAAAGATAGGTCTTACCATCACCGACGATGCGGCGCGCTTCCTCAGCGGCCCAGGCCCAGCCTTTATCCGTTAGTTCTTCCATATAAACGACCCGCATGCCGCTATCATGACTGAACTTCCACATATCCTTGTGGTTAATGGAGCCACGAATACCAATTTGAATCACGCGCTTTGGATCAAGCAACCCTTCTTCAACGGCACGCGAGAAAGGCGCGCCATGATGAAATTTTGATCCGAGATAATCATCTCCTGTGTCACAATGAGCATCAATGTGCACCATGCCGACGGGACCATCTTTTGCGATAGCGCGTAAAATGGGCAAGGAAATAGAATGATCACCCCCCACAGCCAATGTGGTGGCACCAGATTTTTTAACTTTCGCAAAAAAAGCCTCGATTTCTTTGTGCGCCGAAATCAATTCATAGGGCGCTTCAAAAAACGCGTCGCCACAATCGGCGACATTGACGATGTCGAATGGTGAGATTCCGGTTGCTTGATTTACACGGCGGACTAGCGTCGTTTGTTCGCGTACGGCGCGTGGACCATGTCGCGTGCCAGTTCGGTTCGTTACACCACCATCAAAGGGAACGCCTATCACGCCGATATCAACGCCATCTGCCGTATCAACCAGCGGTCGACGGAAAAACGTTGCCACGCCAGAATAGCGAGGGCGCAATTGTGGCTCGGACATTTCCGGATAGCGCTTTAGATCCTTAATCGTCATAACATCCTCACTTCTGCTCATTACTGATTAATGCTGCTGTTTCGCGTGCAATCATTACTTCTTCATTGGTAGGCATCACCAACGCAACCGCCCCGTTCTCGCTACTAATCTTTGATATCTTCGAATTATTTGCCACTTCGTCGAGTGAAAAACCAGCATAGCTCAGCCCCTTTATAACGTCGGCGCGTAGCTCAGTATCGTTTTCTCCAATGCCCGCTGTAAAGATCAAAGCATCGATCCCGCCCATAATAGCAATCATGGCTCCTGCCTCCCGAATAATTCGATAGGTGAACATATCGATGGCTTCACGTGCACTATTGTGCGTTCCTGTTGCTTCTCGCAATTTCCTCATATCGTTCGATATGCCTGAGACACCAAGCAAGCCTGACTTTTGATACATCATGGCTTCTACTTCAGCTGCCGTCATCTTTTGATCGCGCATCAAATAGAAAATAACGGCCGGATCAATCGAGCCCGTTCGCGTTCCCATCATCAATCCATCAAGCGCCGAAAAACCCATTGTTGTGGCAATGCTTTTACCATCCCGCATGGCGCAGAGGCTCGCGCCATTGCCAAGATGCGCTACGAGAACGCGTCCCCGGGCTAGTTGAGCGTCATACCTGGCTAATTCATTTGCAATGTAACTATAAGACAAGCCATGAAATCCATAACGCTTAACCCCTAATTCAGTTATCGTACGGGGAAGCGCAAAATGCCGAGCCACGTCGGGAATGGTCGCATGAAAAGCCGTATCAAAGCAGGCAATTTGCGGTAGTGTCGGCGCTAACTCGTTTAAACTATCGATGGCTGCTAAATTATGCGGTTGATGTAGGGGTGCAAGTGGAACAAGTTTACGGAGCGCTTCAACATTTTGCTTATCTAACCGGATGGGTTGGATAAAATTACCGCCGCCATGAACTACGCGATGGCCAGCGGCTGTTAACGAAGCTAACCCATAATTTATCTCGATCCATGAAAGAATATGCGATACAGCTTCTTTATGGTTCGAGGCTAAACCATTTTTGACAGTTATATCCTTATTTGCCAATCCATCTAACCGATTAGCACTCCAACGTGACGTTTGCCCAATACCATCAAATGCGCCGCGAGCGAGGTCGTGCTCTTGCCCGCCGTTCTGTATATTAATTAGGGCAAATTTGACGCTGGATGAGCCTGCATTAAGAACAAGAATAAGCTGCATAGATTATGCCTTTAATCCGCGCCATGCGGCAGCTAAGGCTGAAATACCCGGCTCAATACGTTCAGCAGGTATTGATGAAAATCCGAGCCGAATAAAATTATGCGGAGGTTCCTCATTCTTGAAAAAAATGTCACCTGTTTCAATCAAAACGCCTTTACTTTGCGCAGCTTTTGCAAGCTCCCGGCCGTTTAAATCATCAGGACCCTTCAGCCAGCAACTTGAAACGCCCTGTCCAAGGAAAAATTCAAATTCCGGCAAATGTTTCTTGAGCGCCAAATCAAGCTGACTGGCGCGAGTGCCAAGGGATGAGCCTAGTCGACGGATATGGGCCTTGTAATGACCAAGTCCCATAAACAAAGCTGCTGCTCTCTGATTATTCGAAGGTGGATGTCGCAACATTAAGCGGCGCAAGGCACGTAATTCGCGAACGACTTCAGCGGGTGCAATAATATATCCAAGCCGCAGGCCGGGCGCCAAAACTTTGGAAAGACTGCCAACATATAAAACGCGGCCGGATTCATCAAAACTTTTTAACGAAGGCGTTTCACGTGTGTTTGCTAAAAACTCTGTCTCGTAATCGTCTTCTATAATTACAATATCGCGTTTAGCGGCAACATCGAGTAATTTTTTACGCCGTTCGACAGGCATCGTAACAGTTGTTGGGCATTGATGTCCTGGCGTTACTAAGAGGTAATCGCATTGATCAAGACCTTCAGAAATTTTTAGGCCATCTTCATCAATAGGCAGACCGATAACATGATCCGTCATGATCGAAAAAATATTACGTGCATCGGGATAGCCGGGATCTTCAACCCCAACGCGCGAGTTTTTGTTCATCAAAAGGCGGGCAAGCAGATAAAGCGCTTGTTGGGCGCCGATGGTTACAATGATTTCTTCAGGGTTTGCCCAGATTCCGCGGCGGGGTAAAACATGAAGTCTGAGTTGATCGATCAATTCAGGGTCATCGCCATCGACCAAATCGCGCGCCCAATTATGGATCTCGAGGACACTTAGTGCTCCGCGCGCGCATTCACGCCAATCATTGGTCGGGAATAAACCTGGATCAAATTGTCCATAGAGAAACGGGTAGGGGTAGCTCAGCCATTCCTTGGTTTTCGTAATATTTCGCCGCGTTGAAGGTTGCATTGTAAACCGGTCCGACCATTGCGGGCTGTTGGGTCCGCCGCTTGCGATCGGTCGCGGGGTCCGATTAGTTGCCTCGGATTGCAATACGCTTTTGACAAAATATCCGCTCCGCTCGCGTGATTCCAGAAATCCTTCATCAACCAATTGCTGATAGGCCAGAACAACGGTGTTGCGCGCGACGCCGAGAATGGCCGCAAGATCGCGGCTGGATGGCATGCGGGCAGCGGCTGGAAGCCGTCGTTCTTCAATGGCCGCGACAATCATCTGGCGAATTTGAACTTGAAGTGAGCGGCCGCTATGCGAAAATTTTTGGAACAGCGAATCCCATATCACCGTCTCATCTACCCCTGATGGGATTGACAGCTCCGTCCGTAAGGGTTGAGGGATACCGTGTTCCAAGAGAAATTGACCTTCTGGCTCTATGATTCTGGATCCATTTATCCAAATCTGGTCCAATCTGGCAGAAGTTCCGGCCTTTGAAAAGGATAACGTTATGGCTCCATCCGCATCGCCTTCCATGGAAAATCACTGGATGCCGTTTTCGGCGAACCGGGATTTCAAGCAGGACCCGAAGATGTTCGCGCGCGCCGAAGGCGTCTGGTATTATGACCGCGAAGGGAAAAAGATCCTCGACGGATCGTCGGGCCTGTTTACCACGCCTGCCGGCCATAGCCGTCGCGAGATTGCCGAAGCGGTCTATAAGCAGCTCTCCGAACTCGACTTTACCCCAAGCTTCTTGCGCAGCCACGACAAGAGCTTTGAGCTTTCCACCAAGATTGCTGCTTTCATGCCGGAAGGCCTCGACAAGATCTTTTTCGTCAATTCAGGCTCTGAAGCTGTCGATACCGCGATGAAAATGGCGTTAAATTATCACCGCATCCGCGGCCAAGGTAATCGCCAAATGTTTGTTTCGCGCGAGCGTGCGTATCACGGCGTCAATTTTGGCGGCGTGGCGCTCTCCGGCATGGTCAATAACCGCCGCGCTTTCGGTAGCGCGCTGCCAAGCGCCGTTCACATGCGCCACACGCATATTCCTGAGAACAAGTTCCAAGTCGGTGAAGGCGAGCATGGTGCCGATTTGGCCGAAGATTTGGCCCGCATCATCGCCAATTACGGCGGCGAGAATATCGCAGCCGTATTCGTTGAGCCGATTGCCGGGTCAACCGGAACGCTCGTGCCGCCAAAGGGCTATTTGAAGCGTTTGCGCGAATTGTGCACCCAACATGGAATTTTGCTGGTGTTTGACGAGGTTATTACCGGCTTCGGGCGGACGGGCCGCTCTTTCGCCACCCATAGCTTCAACGTGAAGCCGGATCTCATCACCATGGCGAAAGCTATCACCAATGGTGCGCAGCCTATGGCGGCCGTTGCCGCTAGCCGCGAAATTCATGACACGATCGTGAATGCAGCGCCTGAAAATGTGACCGAGTTTTTCCATGGCTACACATGGTCGGCCCATCCAGCCGCTTGCGCCGCGTCGCTTGCAACCTTGAAAATTTATGAAGACGAGCGACTGTTTGAACGCGCCGCTCAAATGTCTGCTTATTTCCTCGAGGGATTGTTTTCTCTGAAGGACCTTCCAGTCGTTACCGATATTCGCGGTTACGGCATGATGGGTGGCGTTGATGTCGCTCCGATGGGTGGTCCTGGTGCACGCGGCTATCAATGGCAGAAGCGGATGTTTGAGTCTGGCCTTCACATCAAAACAACGGGCGATGCGGCCGTTGTCGCGCCACCCTTCGTTATGGAAACAGGGCATATTGACCAGATGATCGATATCATGCGCACAACGTTGAAAGCGTTTTAATTCAAATGCATTTTAAAAAGCCCCGGGAGCTATTGCTTCCCGGGGCTTTTTTTATTTTAAGCTGGCCAAGGCAGTGAGTAGGTCTTCACATTGGTGAAGAATTTCATCGCTTCTAAAACGCCTTCCTTAATGCCATTGCCCGAATCCTTAATGCCGCCGAAGGGTGACATCTCAATCCGGTAGCCAGGCACTTCCCAAATATTCACCGTTCCCACATCAAGCCCCTCGATAAAGGCTGTAATGCGATCGAGCCGATTGGTGCAAACACCGGAGGAGAGGCCGAAGGCGGTTGAATTTGAAATCTCAATCACTTTTTCAACATCGTTCGGCACACGGATAATAGGAATGATCGGTCCGAATGTTTCTTCCAGCACGAGTTCCGAACCATGGGGCACAAAATCAACGACAATCGGAGGTAACAAAGCGCCTTGGCGACCCGGATGGTAGAGAATTTTTGCACCCTGTTCTTCCGCCATAAACACACGCTTTTCGAACAAAGCTGCTGCCTGCTCGTGCACGACAGTACCAAGATCGGTGTCGGGATCCATCGGATCACCAAATTTAATTTTCTCGGCTTTCGCCAAAACCTTTTCAACAAACGCGTCAGCGACACTTTCCATAACCAAAATGCGTTTCACTGCTGTGCAGCGCTGGCCCGAATTCTTGGTTGCGCCCTGAACGGCGAGTTCTGCGGCTTTGTCGAGATCGCTGTCGGAGAGATCATCGCAAATAATGAGAGGATCATTGCCACCCAGTTCAAGGGCAGCACGGCGATAGCCTGCTTTTGAGGCAATCAGTTTTCCAACCTTCACACCACCTGTGAAGGTGATAAGCGAGATGTCAGGATTGGTTACCATTTCATCGCCAATATCATCGGGCATGCCGGTGACCATCTGCACCATCTCAGGGGGCAGACCCGCTTCATAGAGAATATCGGCAAGTGCGATGGCGGTTAGCGGCGTCAATTCGGTCGGTTTGCAAACGACGCAATTATTGGTCGCAATCGCGGGAGCCAATTTATGCGACACCATATTAAGCGGATGGTTGAACGGCGTAATTGCTGAAATTGCACGCACCGGTTCGCGCTTCGTGTAGATTTTACGAGACTTGCCGTGTGGCGTCAGATCACAGGAAAATATCTGTCCATCATCGAGAATGGCTAGTTGCCCTGCCAAGGTGAAAACGTCATACGCACGGCCACATTCATACAGCGAATCCTTCAGCGATATACCAAGCTCGCTGGTAATCAATGGCGCAAGCGTATCCTTCCGCGCATTGATCAATTCTGCTGTCCGAAACAAAATCTTTTGACGCTCATAGCGCGTCAGTTTGGGCTTATAATTAGCTGCTATTTTAAACGCTTCACGCGCATGTTCCGCGCGTCCGGCAGGTACCGTTCCAATGACTTCATTGGTATACGGATAATGGACGTTCACGACACCATCGGTCGAAACTTTTTTGCCGCCAATCCGCATCGCTTCGTTGATTATCTTGCTCATTCTATTTACTCCGCGAAATTACAGCCGACAAAAAAAGCGTCAAAATTTCTTAGGCCTGTCGGCAATTCACGCACCGGGCCATTGATAAAGAAAGGTACATTCTGCTCCGTTAAGCCACCATGCGAGCGAAGCGGAACATCAAGTCCTGATAAATCATGCGCCGCAGTCGACGTACCAATGACTTTTGACTTGTTCGGGCCGCCCGAAATGGCAACGAGGTCACCCGTGCGGTCAGGAGGAAGCCCAAATCGAGCGCAAGCGTCTGCCTTCGAAAGTACGACGTCGATGCCGTCAAGCGAACGAACATAGGTTTCAACGGCAACACTGTCCGCGCCATAAAGATAGATCGCAGCGTAAGATCCAAGCGCACCGTGATGAACCACATAAGGATCGGTAATTGGCAAAATAACTTTGCTCTTGCCAGCACCAAACTGTTGATCAAGGGCGTCTTGCAAATAGAGCACGTCCGGCTTGCCATCGGCCGTGTGCTTGTCATTCATGCCATGATCGGCGGTGATGATCAGGGTGACGCCTAACGCATCGAGTTCACCGACATAGCGGTCGAACATCGCATAGAAATCGAGTGCACCTTTTTCCGTTGGGCCGAATTTATGCTGGATAAAATCGGTCGTCGAAAGATAGACCAAGTCCGGTTTCATTTGTGGAATTAATTTAACGCCAGCCGCAAAAACAAACTCCGACAAATCACCGGAATAAACATCCGGTAGCGCCATTCCCCAGGCCGCGCATGGATTATCGATCCCATTGTCCTTTAATGTTGCGATATTGGCCTTCTCCGAGGAAAAGGCGATCGCGGTACCATCATAGACAAGGCCTTTCGAGAGCAGAAGGCGCAGCTTATCTTTCGCCGTCACCATTAAAATGCGCGCACCCGCTTTTTGGAATTCGGCAAAAATGGTCGGCGCCCGCAACCATTTCGGATCATTCATCATCGTTTCTAAACCCGTATCAGGGTCGATTAGATAATTTCCGCAAATGCCATGCACTTCTGGCGGCCGCCCTGTCGCAATGGAAAGATTGTTCGGGTTCGTAAAACTTGGCACCACGCTATTCGCACGATACTCGCCCCCTTTGGCGATGAGTTTTTCGAGGTTTGGCATCAAGCCACGTTTGCGGGCTTCATCCGTGTAAGCGGGTTCAGAGCCATCAAGGCAAATAGCAACAAGGGTGCGTTTTGGCCATTGAAAGACACGGCCATTGATGGTGAGGGGTGATTTGATCATGATTAATTATTCCGCAGGCGTAAAGTCTGTTACATTCATTTCATTGAGGGTTGCTTGGGTCGCATCAACGAGCATTTCCATAACTTCCCAATTAAGCGCTCCCATATTGCCAACCCTGAAGCTTGGCTTTTTGGTGAGCTTTCCCGGATAAATAATGAAGCCACGTTTTTTTAAACCTTCATAGAAAGTCGTGAAGTCGAAATTTTTGTCGCGTGGGGTTGCGAAGGTCTGAATAATCGGCCCCGTTTCATTG
>JAPJMW010000181.1 GCA_026461505.1 Beijerinckiaceae bacterium | reverse complement strand
GGCCCTGCAGCCTATGATGCCGGCCGTTTCCCCGAGGCGATCAAACTCTTCTCCGATATGTCGCTCGCCAAAGAATGCGCCGAGTTCTTAACCCTGCCCGCGTATGAAGTGCTGGATTAAGACCTTTTAAAAAGCGAGCAGCGGATGCGCATTGTCATTTTTGGAGCGAGCGGCATGGTTGGACGTGCCGCTCTGATCGCCGCATTGGCTGCGCCCGACGTCACCGAAGTGATCATTGTCGTGCGTCACGCTTTGGGTCTCAGCGACCCTAAATTGACCGAGATCGTTGCGCCCAATCTCGCCGATCTGTCGGACCATGCCGATAAACTCGCAGGCTTGAAGGGCTGCCTTTTTTGCCTGGGCATTTCATCCTCCGGAATATCGGAGGCGAATTACACCGCCGTGACGTATGATTTGACGCTTTCAGTCGCAAAAGCTCTGTTGCCACGCAATCCTGATATGTGTTTCCAGTATGTCTCGGGCGAAGGCACCGACAGTTCCGAGACGGGCTCGATCATGTGGGCACGGGTTAAAGGCCGGACGGAAAACGAGCTCCTGGGCTTGGGTTTCGCATCCGCCTATATGCTGCGCCCGGGCGCGATCATTCCCTTGGATGGCATCAGCTCGCGAACGCCGCTTTATCAGCTCTCTTACACGCTATTAGGCGGTATTATTGGTCTTTTGAAGCCGTTGATGCCGGGCATGATCACCGATACGCGGCGCTTTGGCGCGACCATGCTTGAACTCATTCGAACCGGATATCGCACGCCGATTGTGACAACCCGCGACATCAACCTCATTGGCAAACCGCTTGTCGGTTGAGCGGTCAAGATTTCTAAAAAATCGGCATTTAATCAACTAAATTGATATATATAGTGCAGTGCACACATTAAAATGCCCAAAATCACTGCTTGAATCCTCAAAAACTGTCGTCATACTGAGTCTCGGACGCACGGGGATGCGGCACTCTTTTTTCAACAGAGACTGCCGCCTCTATCCGGTCGAACCATAAAGGCCCGCTACAAGGGCTTGGCAAAAAATTCGCCTTCATTGGCTTATTAAACGGATGAGGAAACGACAATGAATAGACGCCAAACACTGAAACTCCTCGGCGCAACCGCGATTGCGGGCGTCGCCGGTCTTCCCAATATGGCCTTCGCTGCCGCCAAAGAAATGGTTGTAGTCGTCAAGATCGCCGGTATTCCATGGTTTAACGCGCTCGAAGTTGGCGTGAAGAAAGCGGGTGGCGAGTTCGGCATCAATGCTTCGATGGTCGGCCCTTCCTCCGTCGACCCTGCGCAGCAAGTCAAGCTGATCGAAGATTTGATCGCCAAGAAGGTCGACGTGATCGGTCTTGTTCCGCTCGACGTGAAGGTGACGGAACCTGTGCTCAAGCGCGCGCAAGCCGCAGGCATCAAGGTCATCACGCATGAAGGTCCAGAGCAAGAAGGCCGCGACTGGAACGTCGAACTGATCGATTCGGTCGTGTTCGGTGAAGTCCAAATGCAACGTCTCGCCAAGGAAATGGGCGAAGAAGGCGAATATGTCGTGTATGTCGGCACGCTCACCACGCCATTGCACAACATCTGGGCTGACTCGGCGATTGCCTATCAGAAGAAGAACTATCCGAAGATGAAGCTCGCCGCCGACCGCTTCCCCGGCGCCGACGTGACGGATGACGCCTACAAGACCACGCTCGACGTGATCAAGGCCTATCCAAACCTCAAGGGTATCCTCGGCTTCGGTTCGCAAGGCCCGATCGGCGCAGGTAACGCCGTTCGCGAAAAGAAACTCGGCAAGAAGATCGCCGTTGTCGGAACGGTTCTGCCATCACAGGCTAAATCGCTCATCGACGAGGGTATCGTTCGTGAAGGCTTCTTGTGGAACCCGACCGATGCTGGTTACGCAATGGTAGCCGTTGCCAAGCTCGTGCTTGATGGCAAGGAAATCAAGGATGGCGTCGAAGTCCCAGGCTTGGGCAAGGCGTCCGTTGATGTGGCCAAGAAGCAGATCAAGGTCGAAAAGATCATGAAGATCAACAAAGAGACGGTTGACGCACTGATCGCAGGCGGCCTCTAATCTTTGACGATGCATCGGATAGCGCCCCTTTGAAAAAGGGGGCGCTATCTCCGAAAGACCCGACAACGGGGATACAGGCTTGTGCCGACTTTTCTTGAACTAACCCATATTTCAAAGCGCTTCGGTGGTGTGCAAGCGCTCGCTGATGTTGATCTGACGCTTGAAAGCGGCGAAGTGCATTGCCTCGTCGGCGAAAACGGCTCAGGCAAATCAACGCTAATCAAAATTATTTCCGGTGTACAACCGCCCGAAGCGGGTGGAAAAATCATCATTGAATCGCGCGAATATTCGCATCTCAACCCCGTTGAGAGCACGCGTGCCGGCATTCAAGTCATCTATCAAGATCTCTCGCTCTTTCCCAATCTGACGGTCGCTGAAAACATCGGTGTGGGCCAGCATTTGGGTGGCTTTCATTCGGTTGATTGGAATGCCATTCGCGCAACCGCCAAACGCGCAATGGAGCGCATCGGCGTGAACCTCGATCTCGATGTGAAAGTCGAAGATTTATCGATCGCCAACCGCCAGCTGGTTGCGATTTGCCGCGCTATGGCCGCTGATGCCAAACTCGTCATCATGGATGAGCCGACAGCATCCCTCACCCGCCACGAAGTGGACGCGCTTTTAGCCCTTGTTCGCGAATTGAAAAAGAAGGGCATCTGCATCGTCTTCGTTTCGCACCGTCTCGATGAGGTGCTCGAAGTGGCCGAACGCGTCACCGTATTACGCGATGGCAAAAAAGTTGGCACCTATGATGCCAAAGAGATGAATGACCACAAGCTCGCCGTGCTGATGACGGGCAAAGAATTTCATTATGATCTCGCTGCGATCGATTTATCAGCACGCAAAACGGTACTCTCGACGCGCCATTTGTCGCGCAAAGGGGATTACAAAGATATTTCCTTTGATCTGCGCGAGGGCGAGATTTTGGGCATTACCGGCCTGTTGGGCTCGGGCCGTACAGAGCTTGCTCTGTCCCTGTTCGGCATGAACCCGCCCGATGGGGGCGAAATTCATCTCAACGGCAAACGCCTTGCGCTGACGTCAAACCGTGAAGCCATTGATAATGGCATCGCCTATGTGTCGGAAGACCGTTTGACCTTGGGTTTGGTGCTTGAACAACCCATCGCATCCAATACGATTGTGACCATTCTCGACAAGCTCAAAGGCTTTATGGGCTTGATCCCGCAAGCGGCTCGGCAATCAACCGTTGATCGCTGGGTAAAAGATCTCTCGATCAAAGTATCAAACACCAATAATCCGGTTAAAACGCTTTCCGGCGGCAATCAGCAACGCGTTGTGCTTGCCAAATGGATGGCCACCGCGCCGCGCGTGCTCATTCTCGATAGCCCGACGGTTGGCGTGGACATCAGCGCCAAAGACGGCATTTACGAAATCGTGCGCGGGCTCGCCGCCAAAGGCGTGGCCGTCATCTTGATCTCGGATGAAATTCCCGAAGTGCTTTATCACAGCCACCGTATTCTCATCATGCGCAATGGTCGGATCACGGGCGAGTTCGAAGCCCATAAAAGTTCCGAAGATGTCTTAAGGGTGGCCGTCAATGCCTGAGAATTTTGCCCGTTTTAGGCGCAGCCACGAATTCTGGCTCCTGAGCGTTATTCTGATTTTGGTGGTCGGACTTTCGGTGATGACCGAAGGCTTTTTGACGCTGCAAAATCTGTTTGACCTTCTCACCTCCTATGCCTTTTTGGGCATTTTGGCGTCTGGTCTGCTTGTGGTCCTGATCTCCGGCGGCATTGATATTTCCTTCACCGCCACCGCCTCCATCGCGCAATACATCACGATGCTGCTCGCCAATAAATACGGGCTGAACTGGTTTATCGTTTTTGCCATGGCGAGTGTCGTCGGCATCGCACTGGGTGCGATCAATGCCGTCCTTATTGACCGCTTGAACATTTCAAGCATCATCGTATCGATTGCGACGCTCAATATCTTTTACGGCCTGCTCGTCTTCATCACGGGCGGCAAATATATCTACTCCCTGCCCCCGTGGTTTTCGCACGGCATTTACTGGTTTGAATATGTCGATGCGGATGAAATTTCATACGGCATCAATCTGCAAATTTTAGCCCTTGCCGTCATGTTCACGCTGACCTGGCTGATTTTGAACCGTACGAATATTGGCCGGCAGATTTATGCGCTTGGCGGCAATCGCGAAGCGGCGCAGCGTTTGGGCTTCAACGTGTTCCGGCTTAACATCCTCGTTTACTGCTATATGGGGCTAACGGCCGGTGTCGCCTCGCTTATTCAAGCCCAGCTCGCGCAATCGGTGGCGCCCACGGTGCTTGTCGGTAAGGAATTGGATGTGCTGGCTGCCGTTGTGTTGGGCGGAGCGAGCCTTGCCGGCGGTGTCGGCACCGTCTTCGGCACCATTCTCGGCCTCACCCTATTGGCCGTGATGCAAAACGGCCTGATCTTGTTGGGCGTGTCGTCCTATTATTCGCAATTTTTCGTCGGCCTCGTGATCTTGTTGTCGGTGAGCGCAACGGCCCTATCGGCCCGCCGCAAGCGCAAGGGAGTCATGACAGAATGAGCAACGCGCCACACCCACCCCGCGGCCCCGATGCGGCGCTGATGTCGTTGATTGGTAGCCTGACGGGCGATGTCACCAATCGCCGCTTGGCCATTTTGCTGGTCGCTTTGGTTGCCGTTTTCGGCCTCATCATTGGCGAAGGCTTTTTCACAAAAGCCACCGTGCAGTCCATGGCGTTCCAATTGCCCGAGCTTGGCATTTTATCGCTTGCCATGATGATCACTTTGATCTCGGGCGGCTTGAACCTGTCGATCATTTCAACTGCCAATCTTTGCGCATTGGCGATGGCCTATATCATGACGAAAATGCTGCCGGGTACGGAAGGCTTTGCCTTTGTCGGCTGGCAGATTGTGGCGATTGCGGTGGGTCTCTTGATCGCGTCGATCATTGGCCTCGTGAATGGCTTCATCATCGCCTATCTTGGCGTCTCCCCCATTTTGACGACGCTCGGCACCATGACCATGGTGAAAGGCATCGGCATCGGTATGACGCGCGGCAATGTGATTTCGGGCCTACCCGATTCCATCGTGTTCTTGGGCAATGGTACGGTCTTGGGCATTCCAACCGCGATGTTGGTTTTTGCGGTGGTTACCATTCCGATGGCGATTGCGTTGGGCCGCACCCCGTTTGGCGCGGCAACCTATATGATTGGCTCGAATGAGAAAGCCACGCAATTTTCCGGCATTGATACCAAACGCGTCATCTTGCGCATCTATGTTATCTCAAGCCTGCTTGCAGCCGTCGCAGGGCTTGTGATGATGGCGCGGTTTAACTCCGCCAACGCTTCTTATGCCGAGAGCTATTTGTTGGTTACGATCTTGGCGGCCGTGTTGGGCGGTGTTGATCCCATGGGGGGCTTTGGCAAAATTGCGGGCGTCATACTGTCGCTTGTCATTTTGCAAGTCATCTCGTCGGCTTTCAACCTGTTGAATTTCAGCCAATTCCTGACGCTTGCGATTTGGGGCGCGATCCTTGTTGGGGTCACGGCCGTTCCCAATATTCGCAAACGCCTCGGTTTGATCGATTGATCCGCCGCCATGATCGATACCGGCGAAAGAGTAGCGGTTCTCGATCTCGGTAAGACGAATATCAAAGTACTCGTCGCCACCCCCAATGGCGAACCTGTTGAAATTCTCTCCTACCCCAACGCGCCCGATATGACCGGCCCCTATCTCGCCATTGATCTCAACCGCATCGAACCGCTTATTCTTGATGCGCTGACGGAATTGGGTAAACGCCACCGCATCCGCGCGATTGTGGCAACGGCCCATGGCTGCGGTGGTGTGTTGGTGGATGATCACAACCCCGTTCTGCCCGCGATGGATTACGAGGCCAAGGCACCCGATTGGTTGGCAGAAGCCTATGCCGAAGTCGGCCCCACTTACGCAGAAGTCTTTTGCTCGTTAAGCGGCGGCGCCATGCGGCCCGCGCAAGGTCTCTTATGGCAATCGCGCGAGTTTCCCGAAGCCTTTGGCCGCGCGAAACATTTTCTGCTCACGCCGCAATATTTTGCCTTTCGCCTCGGCGGTAAACCCGTTTCCGAAATCTCGTCGCTCGCCGCGCAATGTCATTTATGGAACCCGCTCACAAGTGAGTTTTCCTCCATCGTCCATCGCCTCCATTGGCACGGTCTATTTCCCGCCTTTGCCAAAGCGGGTGAAGTCATCGGCCATATATCACCCGATATCGCCAAACGCACGGGGCTTGCACCCGACGTTCAAATTCTGGCGGGCGCGCATGATAGCAACGCCAATTTCTTCCGCTACAAAGCCGCAGGCATGGCCGACCATACCGTGCTTTCAACAGGCACCTGGATGATTGGCTTTAACCGTGGCCGTCCGCTTGAAGATTTCTCGGAGGCTCGCGCCATGGTTGCCAATGTCGATGTCGATGGCGAGCCCATCGCCTCGACGCTGACCATGACCGGCCGTGAATATGCGAACCTTGCGGGCGAGCATCCCGTCAGCGATCAACGCGCCTATGCAGCTGCCGCCAAGCTTATCGCGCAAGACACATTGGCGCTTCCTTCCTTCGTTGAAGATCCGGGCCCCTTCACGGGTAGCGGCGGCAAAGGCAAGATCATCGGCCCCGCCCCTGTTGATGAAGTTGAACGGGGCGCATTAGCCGCGCTTTATTCAGCCTTCGTCGCCGATCTGTGTCTCGATGTGTTAGGCTCGACAACGCCCATCGTGATTGATGGCGGCTTTGCCACCAATCCGACCTTTGGACAGCTGATTGCAACGCTACGTCCTACACAACCTGTTGCCATGAGCCGCTCGAAAGACGGCACCGCTTTAGGCGCTGGCCTCTTATGGCAAAGGTTCGAACGCACGGAACCCATTACCAGCGTCACCCTTGATCCGGTTTCGCCCTCGCCGATTGCAGGGCTCCGTGAAGCGGCCCTTCGCTGGCGTGCTTTGGCAGATCAACAAACTTAGCCTATAGTTTTCAGCAACAATCCGAAGCACGGGATAGGACACCGACAATGAGCCACAAAAAGCTACGTCAGGGTATCATCAGAACCTGTATCGATATGAACGATTCCGGATTAAACCAAGGCACATCGGGCAATCTATCGCATCGCATTGAAGGCGGCATGCTGATTACGCCAACGAGCATGCCTTATGAAAAAATGAAGAATGAAGATATCGTCGAAATGGCGTTTGATGGTACCTATACAGGCAAGCACCGTCCTTCATCCGAATGGCGTTTTCATCGCGATATTTTGAAGAACCGTACCGACGTCAATGTTGTCCTCCATACCCATTCGATCTATTGCACCACGCTGGCAACGCATGAGCGCGGCATTCCTGCCTTTCACTATATGGTCGCGGTTGCAGGCGGCATTGATATCCGTTGCTCGCCCTATGCGTGCTTTGGCACGCAAGAACTCTCCAATTTCGCCCTTGAGGCACTTAAAGATCGTACCGCCTGTCTTCTTGGTCATCATGGCTTGATCGTCTTGGCCGATACGTTTCAAGCAGCGATGTGGCGCGCAATTGAAATCGAAACACTCGCCAAAATGTATGTGCATGCACTTGCGATTGGTGAGCCGCCTCGCCTCTCGGAAAAAGAAATGGCCCAAGTGATCGAACAAATGCGCCGCATGAGCTACGGCCAAGCGCCTGATCTTGATCGGGTGAAAGATACGCCAAAAACCATTCGCGCCAAAGCGGCATCCTCCGACGAGAAGGCAAAGCCCGCCAAAGCAACACTAGCGAAAAGTGCTCCCAAAATAGCAATCAAACCCGCAACCAAGAAACCGGCTGCCGCAGCACCTACCAAACGGACGGCGAAGCCAGCTACCCGCCCCGCTTCCAATCGGCAGAAATAAAAAGGCGCAAGCATGACGGAACAAACGACGATTGCCGGATCCCGCTTTGTTGGTGGCGTTGATTACAAAGCCCTCAACGAACGAAGCGTTATTGATTTTCTAAGCCCACTGCACAATGCTTCAACCCTCCTTGGCGGCGCACCCTCCTCATGGACGGTGCGTGAAGTGGGCGATGGCAATCTCAATCTTGTCTTTATCGTTAAGGGCTCAAACGGTGGCATCGTCGTTAAACAAGCGCTGCCTTATGTGCGCATGGTCGGCGAGAGTTGGCCTCTGCCGCTTGATCGCGCATACTTCGAACATGAAGCCTTAAAAATCCAAACGCTTGCTGCTCCGCATCTCGTACCGAAACTCTATCACTTCGACACAATGCAAGCCGCATGCGTGATGGAATTGCTCGAGCCTCATCTGATTGTGCGCAAGGGTTTAATCAAAGGCATACGCTATCCAAAGCTTGCCGCCGATATCGCTGAATTTTGCGCGCTCACTTTATTTAGAACGTCCGATCTCGGCTCGCCAGCCTCAGAGAAGCGCGAGCGCCAAGCCCGCTTTAGCCACAACATCACGCTATCGAAAATCACCGAAGATTTGGTGTTCACCGATCCCTATCGCCTCTCCGACATGAATCTCTGGACAACGCCGCAGCTCGATAAAATCGCCGCCGCCTTCCGTGCTGACGCGCCGCTCAAACTCGCGGCCCAAGAACTGAAATGGATGTTCTTATCGCGCGGCGAAGCTTTGCTGCATGGTGATTTACACACCGGCTCCATCATGGCGACCGAAACCAACACACGCGTGATTGATCCTGAATTTGCCGTCTTCGGCCCGATGGGGTTTGATCTCGGTGCCTTTATGGCCAATCTCCTGCTCGCCTTTTTCGCGCAAGAAGGCCACGCGACAGAAAGGGATGATCGCCAATCCTATCGCGCATGGATTCTCGACACGCTGGAATCGTTTTGGACTCTGTTTGGGCAAAAGTTTTTGGCACTCTGGAATAAAGGGGGGGATGGTGATGCCTTCCTGCCTCCGCTCTTTGCCGATGACACGGGTGAGGTCGCGTTAGAAGCCTATCGCCACATGACAATGGCACGCCTCTTTCACGATGCCATTGGCTTTACAGGTGCAAAAATGGCCCGTCGCATTTTAGGCTTAGCCCATGTCGAAGATCTCGAAAGCATTACCGATACGGATCGCCGCGCTAAGTGCGAGAAACGCGCGCTAAAAATGGCGCGCGCTTTGATGGTAGGCCGAAACTCATTTTCCGAAATCTCCGAAATCCGCGATATCGCCGAAACAATCGCCAAGGAACCTGTCGCATGAAAATTCATGGCCAAGCGATGCGCACCATCTGGCCGGATGCGGATCAGACCTCTATTCATGTCATTGATCAAATCAAGCTGCCGCATCTTTTTGAGACCAAACACCTTCGTACCAGTGCAGAAGCAGCCGATGCCATTCTCACAATGGTCGTGCGCGGCGCTCCGCTTATCGGTGCAACAGCTGCCTATGGTTATGCCTTCGCCATGCGTGAAGATCCGTCCGATGCCAATCTTGATACAGCCTATCAGCGCCTTTACGAGACGCGCCCGACAGCGGTTAATTTGCGCTGGGCGCTGGATGATCTTCGTCAGCGATTAAAACCCTTAGCAACTTCCGAACGCTTCACCGCTGCTTGGCAAAGGGCTGGACAAATTTGCGATGAAGACGTCGAGATTTGCCGCAAAATTGGCGAGGCTGGATTAGCCCTAATCCGCGCAGCGCAAAAGCCAAACAAAACCGTCAATATTCTTACCCATTGCAATGCAGGCTGGCTCGCTTGCGTTGATTGGGGCACCGCATTGGCACCCATCTATATGGCGCATGATGCAGGCATATCTGTGCATGTATGGGTTGATGAAACACGACCGCGTAATCAAGGTGCGTCGCTAACGGCCTATGAGCTCGGCGCGCATGGCATTCCGCATACGGTTATTCCGGACAATACGGGCGGGCATTTAATGCAGCACGGCATGGTGGATCTGTGCATTGTCGGCACGGATCGCACCACGGCGCGCGGCGATGTGTGCAATAAAATCGGCACCTATCTTAAAGCGCTCGCAGCACACGCTAATAATGTGCCGTTCTACGTGGCCCTGCCCCACACCACAATTGATTGGACCATTGACGATGGCGTCAAAGAAATCCCGATCGAAGAACGCTCGGCCCGCGAAGTCACGCATATGACGGGCCGCCTTGAAGATGGCAGCCTCGCCACCGTCGATATCATGGCACCGGGCAGCAAAGCGTTGAACTATGCGTTTGATGTCACGCCCGCCCATCTCGTCACCGCACTCATCACGGATCGCGGTGTCTGTTCCGCAACGCGTGAAGGCTTGGCGGGTTTATTTCCAGAACGCGGCTAACCACTAATACTGCGAAGCGCCGGATAGGCCCGCTCATAGGCAGCAAAGAGCGGCTTATATTGCTCATGCACCGCTATATTCGGCTCGATACGGCGCGTCACCTTCACCATCGCGCCGGCTGCCTCTTCAATAGAGGCATATTGCCCCGCTGCCACGGCCGCCAAAATGGCCGAGCCCAGAGCAGGCGCATCGGCCACTTCCGTCAGTGTCAACGGAATGCCCGATACATCGGCATGAATCTGCATCCAGAGTTCAGATCGCGTCGCACCGCCGCAGATTCGAAATTCATCCGGCACATAGCCATTGGCCCGCATCGCTTTGAAAATCGCCTCGGTCCCAAAAGCGACGCCTTCAATCATCGCGCGAAAAATATGCGCCCTGCCATGCTTCAGGCTTAGCCCCGTTATCGCACCGCGCGATAAAGGATCGGTATGCGGCGTGCGATTGCCCTGAAAATGCTCCTGCACAATCAAGCCGTCGGCACCGGGCGGCAATGCGGCCGCCTCCGCATTCAGCGTCTCGTAAGAAACGCCTTCGCCGAGAAGATTTTTATACCAGTTGATCACAGATCCGGTCGACGTCTGCCCGCCTTCCACCGCATGCAATCCGGGCAATAAAGCATCCTCATAGGTGCCCCAAATCCCCTTGCCATGAAACGGCTTCGCCGATAGCCCCAAATGCAAATGCGAGGAGCCCGTTATAAAGGCCAAGGCGCCCGGCTTCACCACGCCCAAGCCCACCATCGCAATAAACGCGTCAGCGCCGCCCTGCGCCACCGGAAGGCCGGGATTAAGCCCCAAATGCGCGGCCGCCTTCGCCGTCAGTCCCCCGATCGTCTCGCCCAAGCGCACCACGTCCTTCGGCCATTTATCGGCCAGCGTCGGAATTCCGAGCTTTTCCACCATGGAGTGGGCATAGCCGCCTTCGCTCACGCGATAATGCCAACGGGCTGAGGCATTATTGATGGAAGCCACCATCCGCCCCGTCAGATGAAAATTGACATAGTCTTGATATTCACAAATCGTCGCCGCACGCTTGAAAATCTCGGGCTCATTGCGGGCAATCCAGAGCGCCTTAGGGATCATCCATTCAGCCGAGACCGGACCCGCGCCATTCGAATTGACCTTTAATGCCGCGTCCCCCGTCGCTAGAACCGCTTCCGTCTCTTTTGCCGAGCGGACATCCATCCAGATCAGCGCAGGCCTGAGCGCATCGCCCTTCTCGTCAAGCGCCACGACCGAGCAGCAGGTTGTATCGACAGAGAGCCCAACAATGCTGTCAATCCCGATGCCAGCCTCTGCCACGGCCTTGCGCACGCTATTGCCAACGGCATGCCACCAATCGGCCGGATTTTGCTCGGCCCATGCGGGATGCGGAAACTCCGTCTTATAGGTGGTAGCGGCAAAAGCGAGCGGGCGACCTTTCAGATCAAAGACACCTGCGCGCAAGGATTCCGTGCCGCCATCAATCCCGATCACATAAGCCATGCGTTTGCCCCCTCGTTTCTTGTTATCTCATCTGTTACCAGAAGAATAACCCGCGATTCATCGGCGAGTAAACCGGTTTACACCATGAGCGAACCTTCCTCCCAACCATCCGCGCCCGAGACGCAGGAGAAAAAAGGGCTTTTGCCCAAGGGAATGATTTTGCCGCTCGTCATCGCCAGCGCGCTCTTCCTTGAAAATATGGATTCAACCGTTCTGGCCACGTCCCTTCCAGCCATCGCGCTGGATCTTCATCAAGACCCCATCGTCCTCAAACTCGCCTTCACCTCCTACTTGCTTAGCCTCGCCGTCTTCATCCCGATCAGCGGCTAGATGGCCGATCGCTTCGGCGCGCGTCAGGTGTTTCGGTTGGCAATTGCCGTCTTCACCCTTGCCTCGCTGGCCTGCGCCTTCACCAACACGCTGGAGGGTTTTATCATCGCGCGTGCCGTGCAAGACATGGGTGGGGCGATGATGGTGCCTGTAGGCCGCCTCGTTCTGGTGCGCGCGATACCTAAAAGCGAATTGGTCCAAGCGCTTTCCTATCTCACATTGCCAGCGCTGATCGGCCCCGTTGTCGGCCCCTTGATTGGCGGTTTTCTCACCACCTATCTGCATTGGCGCTGGATCTTTTTCATCAATCTGCCAATGGGCATTACGGGCATCATCTTGGCCTCGATTTTTGTGCCTGATGTCAAAGCCGAGCATCAAACCAAACTCGATACAACAGGCTTTATCCTGTCAGGGCTCGGCCTATCGAGCCTCGTCTTTGGCCTCACGATTTTAGGCCGTGAAATCTTGCCGCTCGCGGTAGCGCCTCTCTTGTTGCTCCTAGGCGCAGGGCTACTCGCGCTTTACGTCTGGCATTCAAAACGCGTTCCCCATCCGATTTTGAAATTGGCCCTTTTAAAACTACCTACCTTCCGCACCAGCATGCTCGGCGGGTTTTTCTTTCGCGCGGGCATTGGCTCCAACCCGTTTCTATTGCCTTTGATGTTGCAAATCGGGTTTGGTCTTTCGGCCTTTCAATCGGGATCGCTTACCTTTGCCGCATCCGCTGGTGCGTTCTTGATGAAATTCACGGCACCTTCCATTCTGCGTCGCTTTGGGTTCAGGACAATCTTGATGAGCAATGGCGTGATCAGCGCCGCCTTTTTTGGCATGATTACGTTGTTCAGTGCCTCAACCCCGCATCTCTTGATCCTTGCAGTATTGTTAGCAGGCGGCTTTTTCAGGTCGCTGCAATTTACCTGCCTGAATGCGATTGCTTATGCCGAGGTAGAGCCCGCCGATTTAAGCCGCGCCTCAAGCTTTGCGAGCGTTGTGCAACAAGTCTCTGGCTCTGTAGGCGTTGCTGCCGCAGCGCTTATTCTTGAATCGCTGCAATTCCTGCGCGGTGATAATCAGCTCTTGATCAGCGATTTCCAAATCGCCTTTGGCGTGGTGGCGCTCATGGTTGCAGGCTCAACGCTGTTTCATCACCAGCTGGATCGGAATGCAGGCGCGGACGTATCCGGCCACGCCGCCTAATCAGCACTAGTCGATCACGCCTTTTCCGGCTCAGGCGGAACAGGCTCTTCAACGATAATCGAATGGCTTGGCAGGCTAATCGCCAACCGCGCCAATAGGATCGATTTATGGCGCAACGTCATAGGCTCGATCATTCTAATAATCGCTTCAATACGATCATCCGGCTCGAACGATACAGCCAATCCGGGCACGCGGGCAGCCGCACGAACAAGGCCCATTTCTTTGAATGCTTCATCTTCAAATTGCTTTTCACGGGCTTTACTCAAGCCCATCTCTTGGGCCTTTTTATCGAGCTCTTTCTGTTCTTCGTCCGTAATAATTCCATCAGCAGCTTTTTCTTCAACGAGCTCTTTAAAAGCTTCAGCTCGCTTGCGAAGTTTTTCATGAAAGCCGGTAGCCAAAATACCTGTCGGCAATGCTATCATACCCAAGCCAACGCAAGCCATAATCATCGTTAAAAATTGGCCGAGCGGCGTAATGGGGAAAATATCACCATACCCAATGGATGTGAGCGTAATAATCGCCCAATACATTGCCTCGGGAATACTGGTATATTTTTCTGGCTGAGCTTCATGTTCTACAAGATACATTAAACTTGCAGAAAAAACTGTAATTAGCATTAAGACAAATAAGGCTGCACTAAGCGATGGCAATTCTTCTGTAATCACTTCGATAACAGTAGTCATTGCCGTCGAATAGCGCGTTAATTTTAATATCCGCAGTAGGCGCATTACACGCAAGAAACGTAAATCGATATGAATAAATAAAGTTAAATAGAAGGGAAGAACGGACAGCAGATCGATAATCTGCGTCGGCCCCGACATATATTTTAAGCGCCCTAAAATCGGCTTTGGCGTATCGGGGTTTTCGACAGCCGAATAAACCCGCAATACATATTCGAGTGAAAATATAAAGACCGATAATCGGTCAAAATAGTGGAATTCAAATTCCATGAGCGTATGAATTTCTTCTACACTCTCGGTAACTACGGCAATCACGCTTAGAAAAATAAGTCCAACGAGCGCTACATCGATAATATGCGCGATGCCCCCCGAGTATTTATCTTCGTTCAACATTGAATAGATTTGTTGACGAAATGTACGCTCCTGATTTAATTTTTTAAATTCTAACCATTTTGGAACCAAAAAACGCGCGAGCTTAAAAATTCGCAATAGTCTCAGAATACGTAGGAACCTCAGGTCAAGCTCAAAGATGAATGTTAGGTAGAATGGAACCACTACAAAAAAGTCAACCAATGCCATTGGCGTAAGCATGTAGCGTAATAGCTTCCACTTCATGCCCTTATAAACGGGATTTAGATCTGCACAAAATAGCCTTAGAACATATTCAACTGTAAAGAAAACGACCGAATATTGGTCAAAAATAGCAAACTCTTCATGATACGTCTCATGGATCGCCTCCACATGCTCGAGCATGATGGCAATAACGCTGGCAACAATTAGTGAAACAATAAACTTATCAAGAATATAGTGAATTTTGGGAGCGTTTGGCGTTTCGAACATAATTCGATAGACGAAATTACGAACCTTACCAAACCAACCCTTTGCTGGTGCGAGATCTTCAAGTTCCCGGTCAGCATAGTCCGGTCCCATCAGGCAGAATTTCTGCCAGGCCGGTAAAATGAACCGCATTAATTTTAAAATTCGCAGCAATCTTAGGACACGCAAGAAGCGAAGATCAATTTCAATGATGAAAGTCAGATAAAACGGAACGACAACCAAAAAGTCGAGAATGGACATAGGCGTCAGCGCATAGCTTAACGTCCCAAACCGCTTATCTTTAAATTTCGGCGATAAACCACCGCATAACATGCGGCCGACATATTCGAACGTAAAAATAATGACGGAGATGCGATCAAACAGCGCCAACTCCCAATGGAACATCTCATGTATGTCGTCATTGTGTTCGAGCAAAATCGCGACCACGCTCATCACGATCAAGCTCATAATGAAATTATCGAAATAATGATGGATTTTAGGCGCATTTTTGGTCTCGAACATCACGCGGTATAATTCGTACCGCGCGCGCCCGATAATTCCACTTGGCCGTTCGATATCTTCGGCTTCCACCACTCACACTCCAAGACGAACAACCGCCAGTAGGGATATCGCACGGGTAAGGCCCGCGTCAATTCATCCTTTGCAAGCCTTGGAAGATACGGCTCGAAAGGCGAATTTTTTAGGCCTGTCCGATATTTAGCAAGTCTTATGCCAGTGAATTAGCGCAGCTTGGGGAAGGGAATAATGATCGCGGATGAGGCCTGAATAGCCTTTTTGTCGTTTTGCGATGCATCTTCGAAGAGCTCATCATCTTGGGCCACATCAATCAAAGCATGCAAATCATTGGGGGTCCAATAGGCCAGCGCCGCGCAGGCGGCGTGGGCAGCAAGCTCGATCGTGATGTCCTCAAGCTTAACGCCAGTACGGCGAGCGTCACCGACGAGGGAATAGAGATGCTGCGACACTAATTCTGCGGCGTTCGCCATATTTCACCTCGCTTTAGGCGGGAGGATGCCTGTAGCAACCCCGGTCCAAGGGTCCAATTTAACCCTCTGAGACATCAACGCCGCAGTAGAGGTTGAGGTTCCCGCCGTCTTTTAAACGCGCGACTATTTGACCCGAAAGGATCGGTTGAAATACCTAAAAAAAGAAAAAGCGACGGAATGACCCGCCGCTTTCCTATTTTTGCTTCATTAGCCAATCAATTATCCAAGAAGCTCCGGAGCTTCCGCGAGCGGCTCGGATGCTTCAGCTTACGCAGAGCCTTTGCCTCGATCTGGCGGATACGCTCGCGCGTCACGCTGAACTGCTGGCCGACCTCTTCGAGCGTGTGGTCGGTATTCATACCGATGCCGAAGCGCATGCGCAGCACGCGCTCTTCACGAGGCGTCAGCGATGCCAAGACGCGGGTTGTCGTCTCACGCAAATTCGATTGGATCGCGGCATCAATTGGTAAAATCGCGTTTTTATCTTCGATGAAATCGCCGAGATGTGAATCTTCTTCGTCGCCAATCGGCGTTTCAAGCGAGATCGGCTCTTTCGCGATTTTCAAAACCTTGCGCACTTTTTCGAGCGGCATCGCGAGCTTTTCGGCCAATTCTTCCGGCGTCGGCTCACGGCCAATTTCATGCAGCATCTGGCGCGAGGTGCGCACGATCTTGTTGATCGTCTCGATCATATGCACCGGAATACGGATCGTGCGCGCCTGATCGGCAATCGAGCGCGTGATCGCCTGCCGGATCCACCAGGTCGCATAGGTCGAGAATTTATAGCCGCGGCGATATTCAAACTTATCAACCGCCTTCATCAGGCCGATATTGCCTTCCTGAATCAAATCAAGGAACTGCAAACCGCGATTGGTATATTTTTTGGCAATCGAAATCACGAGACGCAAATTCGCCTCGACCATTTCTTTCTTCGCCTGGCGGGCTTCGCGCTCGCCCTTTTGCACCATATGGACGATCTTGCGGAATTCCGGAATTTCCAATCCCGTCTCGGAAGCGAGATGATGGATCTCATGCCGAATTTCGCGGATCATGTCCTTTTCTTTAGCGACAAAATCCTTCCAGCCGCGTGTGCCAAGCTTCGACACGCGCAACAACCATTTCGGGTCAAGCTCGGAGCCTTGGTAATTGCGTAAGAAATCTTCGCGGCTCACGCGATGGCTTTCGGCCAAGCGCATCAAGCGGCCTTCAAGACCAATCAAACGCTTATTAATGTCGTAGAGCTGTTCGACAAGCGCTTCGATACGATGCGTGTTCAGCGAGAGAGATTTCACATCCGTGATAATCTCGTCTTTCAGCTTCTTATATTTGCGTTCTTGCGAAGGCGTCAGCGAGTCATTTTGCAGCTTTGACTCGACATTCTGCTCCTGCAAGCGGCGCAGCTTTTTATAGGCCGATGCGATACGGTCAAACGTCTCAAGCACTTTCGGCTTGAGTTCTGCTTCCATCGCAGAGAGCGAGACATTGTTCTCGAGATCATCGTCGTCGAGCTCGCCTTCTGGAATAGGCGGCTCTTCGCCTTCCGCAAGCGCTTGCGGCTCGGCGGGGATCGGCGCCAACTCGTCAATCTTCGGCACGCCCTTGCCTTCAGGTCCAGCATAGGTGGCTTCGAGATCGATAATGTCGCGCAGCAACACTTTGGCTTCGACGAGTTCATCGCGCCAAATGATAATGGCTTGGAAGGTCAGCGGATTTTCGCATAGACCGGCAATCATCGCCTCGCGGCCAGCCTCGATGCGCTTGGCAATGGCGATTTCGCCTTCGCGCGAGAGCAATTCCACCGAGCCCATTTCACGCAAATACATGCGGACAGGGTCGTCCGTACGGTCGGTTGGCTCTTTCGCGGTCGTCGTCGTTGGCAGCGCCGAGCGCGTAGCTTCAACGAGGTCGGTCCCGGTTTCTTCTTCGTCCTCGCCTTCGGCTTTTTCTTCCGTGGCGTCGGCGTCAGCTTCTTCCTGCTCGACAACATTAATGCCCATATCGTTGAGCATCGCGAACACGTCTTCAATCTGGTCGGACGTTACTTCTTCAGACGGAAGGACTTCATTGATTTCTTCATGGGTGACAAAGCCGCGCTTTTTGGCGAGCTTGATCATCCGCTTGACGGCCTGATCGGAAAGATCGAGCAGCGGACTATCAGCGCTTGGCGCCTCACGAACTTCGCCGTCGCCTTTGTCCGTTGTTTTGGTCGCCATGGAATTGTCGCTCCGCCAACTTCGAAAACGCGCTTATATAAAGCGGTCCCCGTCTCACACCAAAAATTCGCCCGTTTCGAAAGCACAAAAAGGCGAGCGCGTCCACGTGGGTCGCACCGCCCTTAAAGCCCGAATGAGAAGTCAGTCATCACTGACCCACCTCCCCTACCCTATCCAACGACGCGAGAAAAGGTCCCAGTCGCCCGAAAACGCTTTAAAGCGTCATCGGCAACCCAAACCCGGACTCCCGCTCAATTTCAGCCTCTGTTCCATCGAGCGCAAGGATTTGCGCCTTCAAATCGACCAAAAGCGTGAAATTTGCCTCACTCGCATCCTCAGAGAATGCCCGCTCGGCTGCGCGCAACTCCGTATTTAAGGTCAAAGCGCGCCGATGCAAGGTCATCGCCTGTCTTAAAACGCTGTCATGATCGATTTTTTTAGGCTCGGAGACGATTAATCGATCGCCTGGCCGCAACGCGGCCTCAATACGCCCCACCGCCGCTTGCAAACCGCGCCGCTCCAGTTCGGCTGCCAGAGCGTCCGCCTCCAACCGCGCCTCGCCCGCTTCCGCAATCGCCAGAAAATCGAGCATGGTGCGGGAAACGCCCCTCGTATCGGCATGGGTAAAGCTCATAAGTGCCAATTCATCCGCCAAACGCGGCAAACGCTCCGGCTCGCGCAGAAATTCGATCAAAATCAGTGCCTCGCGGGCTGAAATCGTGCTCGATTTGGCAAAAATCGCCGTCCGCACCAGATTTTCACTCGGCCGGATGGCTTCTCGAATGGATGCCCCCTCGACAGGCTTTTGCCAGCGCGTGTTCCCCTTGGCATAACGCGCCTGTTGCCCGCCGCGCGCCCCGCCGCCTGCGCGTTGCGGCTGAAACAGCGCAATCAGACGCCTATCCATATCCTCGCGGTAATAACGGCGCAGATTTTCATCCGGAATGGCTTGCAATTGCTCGCGCATCCGCTTTTCAAACGCCGCCCGCCGCTCGGGCGTATCCACGGGGCCTGCTTCTAAAGCGCGTGACCAGAACACATCGACCAGCGGCATTGCACGCTCAAGCACCGTTTCAATCGCGCCGGATCCACCATTTTTATACAAATCATCGGGATCCTGCCCTTCGGGCAAAAGCGCAAAGCGCAAGGATTTTCCGGGTTGCAGATAAGGCAAAGCCACGTCAATCGCCCGATAAGCTGCCCTTCGACCCGCTTTATCTCCGTCAAAGCAAAGAATCGGCTCATCCGCCATACGCCAGAGCAAGCCGAGCTGATCTTCCGTCAGCGCGGTCCCCAAAGGCGCCACCGCATTGCCAAAGCCCGCGCGCGCCATGGCAATCACGTCGACATAACCTTCCACGGCAATCACAGTGCCTTTGTCATGCGCCAATTTCCGCGCGCGGTGATGGTTATAAAGCACCCGACCTTTTTGAAACAAAGGCGTATCCGGCGAGTTCAAATATTTCGCCTGAGCCTCTTTCGCCATGGCCCGCCCGCCAAAGGCAATCACCCGACCCCGCACATCATGGATGGGAAACATCACACGGTCGCGGAACCGATCATAGGGAACGGCAATCTCCTCGCCATGCACCAAAAGCCCGGCCTCGATCATGGCTTCCGAGGAAACACCCTTGCCCGCCAAATGATCCCGCAGCGCAAACCGCTCGGCAGGCGCAAAGCCCAAGCCGAATTCGGCCCAAACATCGCGGGAAAGGCCGCGCCCTTCCAGATAAGTCCGCGCTTTACCGCCGCCCGC
>JAPJMW010000180.1 GCA_026461505.1 Beijerinckiaceae bacterium | reverse complement strand
GCATCGGGCCTTCGGCGGCATCGACGAGCACTACGACGCCGTCGACCATGTTCAAAATACGCTCAACTTCACCGCCGAAATCGGCGTGGCCGGGAGTGTCGACGATGTTGATTCGGGTATCGTGCCACTGCACGGATGTGCATTTGGCCAAAATCGTAATGCCGCGCTCGCGCTCGAGATCGTTCGAGTCCATGGCGCGTTCAGCCACCTTCTGGTTCTCGCGGAACGTACCGGACTGGGCGAGCAGCTTATCAACAAGCGTGGTTTTGCCGTGGTCGACGTGCGCGATGATGGCGATATTGCGGAGATCCATGGTGGTGCTTTCTCGGATAGGGCTAATTTTGATCGAAATGAACGGTTTTTAGGGGTTCTTTTGAACGGCAAAGCCCGGCATCGATCAGGAGGCCGGGCAGGGGAAACGTCTTATTGCGCTGCACATACCCGATTTGAGCGGATAAGGGAAGCGGAAAGGGCAAGGTTACCCGCCGGGCGTCCGCACCATGAAAAATGCCGCGACGGCTCTAGAAATCCATTCAACTTGAAGCTTATGTCTATATTTGATATCTATTGACATAATCAATTCAGTCTCGGGAGTTTTGCTTATGGCCAATGTTCATTTGGGTGAAAGATTTGAAAATTTCATCGCGGAAGTCATCCGCGAGGGCCGCTATCAGAACGCCAGCGAAGTGGTGCGCGCTGGCCTGCGCCTGCTGGAGGACCGCGAGGCTGAGCGGAAGGAAAATTATGAACGCTTAAAGGCCGAGATTAAGGCCGCAATTGAAGACCCCCGTCCGCCTATCCCGATGGATGAGGTGTTTGATCGTCTTGAGGCCAGACTTTCAAAGCGGATGAAAGATAATGGCGAAACAACACAAAGTTGAATTTTCTACCGAAGCCGAGCGTGATCCCGAAGCGATATCCGAATGGATTATTGATCAATCCGGATTTGCTCGTCAGGTGATTAATTATGTTAAACGAATTCGAATTTATTTGAGCGGATTTAAGAATTTCCCTCATCGCGGTACTCAGCGCGATGATCTTTATTCCGGCATTCGGCTGGTAGGATTCGATCGCCGCGTCACCGTTGTCTTTACGGTGAGCGATTCTACTGTCCACATCGTCCGCATTGTTTACGGTGGAAGAGACATCGCCGCCCTCTTTGAGGATGAGAGCGGCGCTATCGAATAGTCTCACATTCCGTGCTTCTTCTTCCGCATGCCGAGCGTACGCAACCGCAACGCATTCAGCTTGATAAAGCCCGCCGCATCACGGTGATCATAAGCCACAGCGCCTTCTTCGAATGTCACGAGATCTTGATCATAGAGCGAATAGGGGCTCTCG
>JAPJMW010000179.1 GCA_026461505.1 Beijerinckiaceae bacterium | reverse complement strand
CTCTTGCACCTGCCGAGACGCAGCTTTTGTCGGCCAACCAGCTCAATAGCCTGGCAAGCGGCACCTTCCAGTCGCTGACGACGGCTCAGCTGAGTGCGATGTCGACCGCGAGTATTTCTGGATTATCGGCGACCAAAATAGGCGGCTTAACGACCAGCCAACTATCAAGTCTGGCAACCAATCAGATTGCGGCCATCTCAAACGATGGATTTGCCAACCTAAGCACCGGCCAACTCAATATCCTATCCTCCGCATCGATCTCAGTTTTAACTTGGGATCAACTCCAAGCCATGAGTACGACGAGCGTGGCAGGTCTGGGCACGTCGTTTATCTCGGCCCTCACCACAAATGAGGTCGCGGTGCTAGCAGGTAATCAGCTAAGTGCTTTATCGACCGCCGCTATTAAAGCACTGACAACGGGCCAGCTCAACGCGCTCGATCCCGTAAAACTATCAACGCTCAGCACGACGGATGTAAGCGCCCTTACATCCAAGCAAGTCGCTGGATTGACCAATAACCAACTCGCTTATTTGTCGACGGCGCAAATAGCAACCCTCTCGACGCAGCAGATAGCAGGCTTAAGCTCTACCCAATTGGCGACCCTAAAAGCCGCGCGTCCAACGCCACTCGACGTTAATTCCGCGATTGCAGTCTATAACGCTGCCAAGGCCAACGGCACCCTGAGCAGCCTGGTTTCGTTTACGATACAAGATACCTCTGACACTATTAATAACAACATATCGACCACTGATATGGCGGGAGCTAAAGCTGTCGCAACGATCCAACTGACGGATAATAATAAACCCATCAGCCTTGATCGCTCTGTCGTATCTGACAACCTGGCAAACCCAAATACGACCAACCCAACGACCCTTCTACTCCAAAAGATAAGCACGCCGTTTACCCTTGCGCTATCCAACGTAACTGCCCAAGACGCTGTCACCATGCGTGCGCCTTCGTCTAAGGCGATGCTAAGTCTCTCGGTTGTTGATACGGCCGCCAGTATCTCGGCCAATCTCGACAAGCTTCAGGCGCTTGTCGGCAAAAACATGATCTCCGATATAACCGTTACCGACGGCGCCAACTTCGATATTAGCCTGTCGGCCAGCCAGTTAACATCCGACGCGGGCGTATTAAATGCCATCCAAAATAATTACGGCTTAGAAGTCACAGGCGTCGCTGCCGCAGATGTTGCCTCGGTCACGCTTAACGATAATGCGCAGCTGATTGATATCGCTGATACCGCTGCCAATATCCTTAAAAACTTAGCCGATATTAATACTGCACAAAAAGCTTCACAAATTGCAACGATAACCCTAACGGACAAAACCAATCCAACACTATCCATCGCCGATGCCACGACCCTGACCAATCTCGTGGGCTTTAAGCTCGCGCCAAACCGCGTACTTAATATCGCCGACACCGCCAATAATGTGATCGGTCAGGCCCGATATGATATCGCATCGATCATCGCAAACGCTGGAAGCGTCTCACTGACAAACACGACAACTCCAACGCTAACGCTCGCCGATGCAACAACGCTGGTTGGTATCTCCACACTCGCGCCAAGCACAAAGTTTAATATTGCCGATGGCGGCAATGTGCTCGCGGCTCAGTCGAAGATCGCAAATGAAAACGTGTTATCGCGTGCCGCCAAAGTTCAGATCGTAAAAACCTTCTCAATCAATGACGCAAAGTCCGTGACCGGCATCCAATCGCTCGATAAGGGAACAAACTATTCCATTATCGATACGGTCTCTAATATCTTAGCCCAAAGCACCATTCAAAATAATACTCTTCTCAATAACGCCATCTCTATCAATATTGCTGATAATGTTGACAACATTGCCGCCAATCTCGATCAACTTGAGAATTTGGCGAAAGCAGGAAAAATCAATGATATTACGATAACGGGCCAAACCAATTCTGGTTTTATTGGAATATCGGCGGATAAGCTCCAAAATGATAAAGATGCAGTCGGTAAGATTTTAGGAACCGTGGTGGCGACGCCATCCAGTTCCGTGGCGATTACTTCTGCGTCTCCGCAGTTTATAACCGTCGATCCATCTACTCAGGCTACCTTCACGACTAAACCACGTGCACAGAACAAAGGCGGAGACTTGCTATGGGAATTTAGTTCGGCTCCAATATCCAGTAATCCAAAGAATAGTAACCCTAACATAAACACGTTTAATGTTACGCTCGTTCCTCAAAATCGTTTAGGAAGCGGAATTTTTGACGCTAGCGTGAGTGCTGGAACCGTTAATGCCCAAGGTACTCCTGGCAATAACGTGATGCCATTCTTGTTCAATCAAGACCCAGTCACTAAAATTTCTACGGGGGGCCTTGTTAAGTTCAATCAAACGGCCGCTAGCGGTTCCGTAAAAACATTCGACGTAACCTTTGAAGCGTTAATAATGACGGGAAGTAACGCTCCGAGCCATCCTGATAATCTTTCTCAAATGGCTGTTAATTTATCACCAACAGTATCTGCATTGATGAACGGGCTCGCATTAGATGGAAGCAAGGGCGAAAGTTATAGCTGGAGTGGCAATAGCGACGGATTTATTTTAGCTTGGTCCAAGCAGATCTCAACCGACAGCAACGGAAATGGTTCCTATAATATCAATATTAATAAATTTGATGTGAATGGAAATCTTATTGGAAATACAACCGTCTTAAATAATGCCTATACTGAGTCAGCATCAGACCTACGAAACGGCAACAACTACCAGTGGGATACCTTAAGCAACAATCAATTGCTGATATCTGATGGTAATGGTGGCGTAAAAATTCAATCAGTTGATACCGGGGCTGTAACAGGATCCTTTAAACCAAACCTAGATGTGGGTAGTTATGGATTTATCGGCAACTATTCCGGCCTAATTAATCCTGACAACAACGGTCAGAGTAATACAGTGATCTTGCAATATGCAGGAACACGTAACGGTACTAAAGTTGTGCAATACTATTCAGTTGATACACGAACAATGTCTGTCATCGGCCAATCGAGCATACAGACCAATTCAAATGTTTATAATTTTCCTAGCGGACCGACGATGCCGGACGGATCAAGCAGTATTTTCGGATTCCAAGATGGCAATATCCTCCACACGCAATTAATTGATGGAATGGGTAAATTGGTTTCAGATAATACCACAACCTTACCTAATGGCGTCAACGTTGACCGATATAGATCACTTGGTGATGGAAGATTTGAAGCCATTTGGCGGCAACCTAATGGAAGCAGCGGCGCCAACGCCGTAGTAATCCAGAATTTTGACACGCGTGGCAATTCTATCAACGTAGTTAGAGGCAATAATGTTTTGGGAACATATTCGAATCCAGCTGTACGTGCTGGAACATCGGCAAATGACAAAATTACAGTAGTGTCAGCCAAGTCGCTCGTTGAGGGTGGCGCAGGGGCTGATGTCTTAACGGCCACCTCGTCGGCGACCAATTCCACGCTTTCATATGAGCATTCAAATGCTGGCGTAACCGTAAATCTGCAGACGGCGACGGCAAGCGGTGGCGATGCAAACGGAGATAAGATCTCTGGCTTCAACAACCTAATAGGTTCAAATTTTAACGATACATTGACCGGCACTCACGATGGATACGTCTATGGTGGAGGCGGCAACGATACGCTCATCGGCGACGGTAAGACCACGACGGCAGTTTATACGGGGAATAGGTCCGACTATAAGATCATGTCGAACGCTAATGGTGCTCTGATTATCAGTGATATACGTAGTGGAAGTCAGGACGGGTCCGACACTTTAATTAATATTGCCAATGTGAAGTTTTCAGACGGGTCATTTGCAGCCAACTCAATTCCGGGCGTGAATGTTATTACCCCATTGTTTACTGGCATCGGCGGTTTCCCAAGTCCCGCCCAATTATTAAATGGATCAACAGTCGTGGCGTATACGAAAGCTGATCAATTAGGAAATTTCAAAATAATTGCAGCCGACGGCAGCACCAGCGCTGAAATGTCATTGGCGCCATTTCCGTTTAACATCAATCGAGTGGCTAATTTATCGGTAACGGCGACACAAGATGGTGGATTTATGATATCAGGGGCCGCTGCTGGCCTTGATGCAGACACGGGTGGTGGCTGGAATCCTAACTCCTATCGCGGGCCATTTTATCAATTCTTTGATAGCGCTGGCCAAGCGTTAACACCAATGACGCTTACAGATGGGAACGGCTACGGAAACTGGAAGTATGGGTCCGACCCTGTGACCTTATTGCCGAATAATCAGATTTTATCTGTTGGCCACACCGGTAACGGTGCCTGGCATATAACGGCCAACATTCAAGATAAAAGCGGAACTTACATTCAAAAGGACCTTCAAGTTTCACAACATGGTTCGTCTTGGTTACCAAACGTGAAACTTTCTACGGATGGACAGCACGCTCTATTTGTTTGGACAGATGCGTATGGCAGCGGCGGGCAGTCTGATTCTAGTGGATCGTCTGTTTGGGGCCGTGTTTATGATCTCGGAACCAAGCAATTTTCAACGAATGAATTTTTAATTAATCAAACAACTTCTGGAAATCAGGGTTGGAGTATGGGAATTAATAATGAAGCTAAAAACTACCTTATCGATACAACTAGCGATGGCGGTTTTAAAGTTTCATATAGGTCCACGGATAATAGTGGAAACACACAAGTTTTAACTCGGAAAATTGGAAACGCGGCAACCCAATATAGTCTGGGATCAGAAGCTCAATTAATTGATAATAGCAACGGTAATCCGATTTCGTACGACTCAGCTAACTTAGTAAATGGTAACATCTTCGTTGCTTATTCAACCTCTGGAACAAATGGTTCAAATGGTGGAATATTTGGAAAATTATTGAGTGCTAACGGAACAAAAAATGGTGATGACTTCCGAATTAGCGATGCGACTTCTTCACTTCTCTTCCCGCGAGTAGCTGCAAATTCCGATAATTCCGTTACAGTATCTTGGGATAATTTCGCGGGAAATTCTAATGATGGCGGCATTCATGATGCTGTGATGAATACGGCAAAAATAAAATTTAATTAAATTTCTCCTAGTGACCTGCCCTTGACGGGAACAGTTAGCGCTAGTACAGGCTCATTAAATTATACTTTAGGACCTGCTAACGCTAATGCTGGAACGATTGATACCGCTTATCATTATATCCCGGGCCCGGGATATGAGATTAATGGGCATACCTATGTAGTGACAGATAAGACATATTCCGACTCGGATAATGTTGATGCGGCAATTACCTCGATCTATGGAAAGACAGCACGCTTGGCGAGCTGGCAGGATCTCCAAACAGATTTTGGTTCGCCTCAGATTGTATCCGACTTCCTATCTGGAATAGCGACGCCAGTTGCCAAGCCGGGCGTTAATATTAATCTTTTCGTATCCAACAATGGTGCTGAGATGGATGGTGGCCGCGGCCGATTCTTTATCACAAATTTCACCGGAAGTAGCCCATCGTCTGTAAACTATGCGTCGTTTGGAAATATCAATAACCAAATACATCTTGGTTCTTATTGGTATCCTAATCAGGCACTCGTGCGTATTGATTAATGAAAATTATTAACTCAGCTATGCGATATATTTTACCCGACACATTATAGTTTCACGAAAATCCTATGACCAAGGTCAACGGACAGAGTCCATCCAGCCATCACCATCGCTACCGGGTATCGCCGCGCCATGGACAGAGATCAGTGGAGAGCTGTTAATGGGTG
>JAPJMW010000014.1 GCA_026461505.1 Beijerinckiaceae bacterium | reverse complement strand
GGACCTGTTGGATCAATGGCATCGAAGACGATGTGGCCCGTCATGGCTAAGGGGAGATCATTTAGGCGCTTAAATGGATAAAAATCTGTATTTTCAAGGATATCTATGGGTTCTTTCACCACTGGAAGCGCATAATGGCTGTCGACCATAGCGCGACCGTGGCCTGGCATGTGTTTGATGATGGGCAAGACGCCACCATCCAACATTCCCTGTGCCGCCGCCCGCCCAATCTGGGAAATTGCCTCAGGTTCTGACGCATAGGCTCGATCTCCGATTGCGTCATTTGACCCAATCACGGGACAGTCTAGAACCGGCATACAATCGACATTTATACCACAATCGCCCAAATCCTGCGCGATCAGCCGCGAAGACAACCTTGCTAATTGGGCAGCCTCGTTAACATTTCCTCTAGAAGCCTTTAGATATTGCGCCGCCGCGGGATATTTCCGCCAATGGGGCGGTCCCATGCGTTGCACGCGGCCACCTTCCTGATCAATCAAGACCGGGGCATTAGGACGACCGACAATTTCGCGAAAATGAGACGTGAGTGCCTTTATTTGGGACGGATCGATTATATTTCGCCGAAATAAGATCAATCCCCAAGGTTTTATCTCGCCAATAAACTTAATTTCTTCAGCAGATAGCTTCGTCCCGGTACAGCCAATAATAAGGGCCTTGATACGCATCAGGAGCGATCCATCATCCAAAAGAGATCAATTTTTTGCGATAAAGCATTTCGCGCCAGAAGCGGCCGCCGATGCGCAAGCTGCCGCCGCCTCGTCACGGCTGTAGCCCAGCGCGCGAACACGAAACACGGTCTTGCCATTGCTATCAGCCTTGATCACTGCGATCGGGTGTTCTCCTAAGAGTTCCGCTAGCTGGGTTTTAAGGCGTGCCGAAAGCGAATTGGCTTCCGCCTCAGAAGGTGACGCTCCGAATTGCACGGCAAAATCGCCGACGATCGGAACTTCATTGGTGGCTTGTGGCTCGTCGACTGCCTTTGGTTCTTCATTCGTTGCCTGAGCAACAAGATCACGCAGAGGATCGTCTGCGGCCGCATTCAAACTGTCAGCATTCGGACGAACCGGAGGAAGCGGAACGGGACCGCCATTCAGCGTAGCCGGAACATTTGGCAAAGGCGGCAAGTTTGTCGAAGGCTCAGCCGAGGCTGTTTGAACAGGCTTTAACGGAGCCGATGCGGCATTGGTTGGAGGCACCGCAGGTGTTGTAGCCGTTTGAGAGGCCTCCTGAGACATGGCTGATGCTGACGGGGTTACGATAACCGGCGTTGTACTTGGCGCGGACGGAACGGCGCCTGATGTAGGATAACCAATCATTGTACCATCGGGACGAACCGTAACCGTACGCACCGATTTAGGCTCTCCCATGCCCGGAACTAATGAAGTCGACTTGTTTCCATTGGCTTTAACGGCCGCATTAACATCCAAAGGGGCCTCAGCGCTTGATTTGGTTGTCGCAGAACTAACCGTATCCGCGCCTTTTTTGCCGAATAGTTCGGAGCCCGCAGGCGCAGCATCGCTGGTAACATTGGTATCAGGAACTACTTTTACCGGATTGGTATCTGCCTTGATGACTGGCACCGTTTTTTGATCGGGCGCCACGGAGACGCTCAAGGATAATTTCCCCGAATAGAAGAAATATCCGAATGAAACGAGCAGAAACAGGGCAACTACCAGGATCAATGCCCGGAAAATCGGCGAACCACGCTCCTTGCCGCGATCGATCAGCGGGAACCGCTCGTCGAATGGATTGCTATATTCTGGTTGACCTACACTCGACGGTGGCGCGCTTAAAAACGCTGGCGGCGGACCGGGATCGGGTAACTCGACAGGCATTGTCGCAGGCCGTTGCGGCATCGGCGGCTGCGTTCGGGTAAAATCTCGCCTCAATGCGTCCAAGTCTGGAACAGGAGCGGTTTTTTCAACAAATTCCGGCGCGGGATTGGCACGAATGGCCGCTTCGGCATGCGCCCGTGAAGCCACGCGCAACTGCCTCTCTAATTCCTCGAGATTGACGCCAGGCCGATTTTGTTGGTCTTCCGTCATGAGATCAACCCTGTTTACGGCGATTTATGCCCTGAGCTAACCCGCTTTCACCCTCCGCTCACCGCATTTCGTTCGGGGCAGAAACACCAAGTACGGATAGACCAGCGAATAGCACAAAGCGGACCGCCTCAACCAAAGATAACCGCGCCTGAGTGAGCACACGATCATCTTCGATAACAAAACGCAACTTCGGCCAATCCTTGCCACGATTCCATAAAGAATGGAAATCACTCGCCAAATCATAAAGATAAAATGCGAGCCGATGCGGTTCATGGGCCAAAGCTGCGGCTTCAACGATGCGCGGGAATTGTGAAATTCGATGCATGACCGAAAGCTCAGCCTGATCGATCAGGCCACTCCGATCACAAGACGCAGCCATTGAGGCCGGATCGTCCGACAAAGGATAGTCAACGGCTTGCCGTAATACCGACGAACACCGTGCATGGGCATATTGGACGTAGAAAACCGCATTGTCCTTGGATTGCTCGATGACCTTGGCAAGGTCGAAATCAAGCGTGGCGTCATTTTTACGAAACAGCATCATGAAGCGGACAGCATCGCGCCCTACCTCATCAACAACTTCCCGTAAAGTTATGAAATCACCCGATCTTTTGCTCATACGCACCTGCTCGCCGTTCCGCAAGAGCCGGACAAGTTGGCAAATTTTGACGTCTAACTCACCCTCGCCATTGGTAACAGCGCGAACAGCCGCCGCCATCCGCTTGATGTAGCCGCCATGATCAGCGCCCCAAACATCGATCATCAAGGGAAAGCCGCGCTCAAATTTCGACTGGTGATACGCGATATCGGCAGCAAAATAAGTGTAAGCACCGTCCGATTTCAGTAAAGGGCGATCCACATCATCCCCAAAATTTGAGGCACGGAACAAGGTCTGCTCGCGATCTTCCCAATCCTCGACCGGAGCACCCTTCGGTGGCGCTAACCTGCCCTGATAAATCAGATCGCGGGACCTTAAGGCATCAATCATCCGCCCGATAAGGTCGACGGGTCCATCTTGCGACAAGGTCCGTTCGGAGAAAAAGACGTTATGTTGGATGTTCAACGCCGATAGATCCTCACGGATCATATCCATCATCATCGAAATGGCGGTTGATCGAGTTATCGGCAACCAATCCTTTTCGGCCAATTGCAACAAAGTTGGCCCGTGCGATTTAGCCAGCTCCTCGCCAACGGGGATCAAATAATCACCCGGATAGAGCCCTTCTGGAATTTCACCCACGTCTTCACCCAGCGCCTCGCGATACCGCAAGAAGGCTGAGCGGGCTAAAACATCGACTTGGGCCCCCGCATCATTGATGTAATATTCGCGCGTCACATCAAAACCGGCGAAATCCAAGAGGCTTGCCAGAGCGTCTCCAAAAACGGCTCCGCGACCATGGCCGACATGCATGGGTCCGGTCGGATTTGCCGAAACAAATTCCACATTGACCTTTTGGCCCGCACCAATGGGGCTGCGTCCAAATTCCGTCTTTCGTTCTAACACCGCTCCGACTACGCGATGAAAAATGGCGGGATCAAGCTTCAGATTGATAAAGCCCGGTCCAGCGATCTCAACCTTCGAAACGCCTTCAAAGCCCGATAAAGGGCCGACTAACATGTCTGCCAAAGCGCGGGGCGCCATTCCCGCTTCTTTTGCGAATACGAGGGCCACATTCGTCGCCAGATCCCCGTGAGACATGTCGCGCGGTGGTTCGACCACTATCTTATGGGGATCAAGATTGGCAGGCAGCTTGCCCGATTGACCCATTTCCAAGACGGTCTCAGCGATTTTACGCTGATAGATGTCGAACACGTTCATTTCACGATCCAATTCTCAAAACTATGGGCTCGGCGGCTAACGCAAATCGGGCGTTGCGTCAAACAAACGCCGATGCTCTTCAAGCGCAAAGCGATCCGTCATACCTGCGATATAATCCGCGATATGATAGGCTTTATCCCGCTCATTCGCTCCTTTCAGCCTTATTTGCCAATCTTCGGGCAAGAGACGGCTATTGGAGCTTAGGCTGTGATATAAATCCCTTAATACATCTTCGGCTTGGGACCTAACCCGCATAACGCTCGCATTACGATACATATGCGAAAATAAGAAGGTCTTTATGTCCTTATCGGCGGTTGCCAGTTCCCGGTTAAAGGCGATGACGGGATGGTCTGCCGCGCGAATTGCGTCGACATTCAACCCCTTAAATGCCGCTAATCTTTGGTTGCCTTCATGGATCACCCCCTCCACGAACCGTGTAATCAGACGACGGGTAAGCTCATGGATGATCCGCGATTCTTCTAAACTTGGCCATTTTTGCTGAATTTCTTGCAAAATCTCACTCACAAATGGAATTTTAGCGAGTTCTGCCAATGAAAACATACCCGCACGAAGACCATCATCAATATCATGGGTATTATAGGCGATATCATCTGCCAGGGCTGCAACTTGGGCCTCAGGTCCGGCAAAAGATGTCAATTCGAGATGGCCTTGGGCATCTTCGAGCAGGATATCGTTTGGAATTCCCAATTTTTGATATTTTGGTAGCGGATTTCCCGTCTCATCCAATAAGGGACCATTGTGTTTAACAAGGCCCTCACGGGTTTCCCATGTCAGGTTCAATCCGTCAAAATCGGGGTAGCGCCTTTCAAGGCGCGTAACGATACGCAGTGCTTGGGCATTATGATCGAAGCCGCCATAGGGAAGTAGACATTCATTCAGCACGTCTTCGCCCGTATGCCCGAACGGCGTATGG
>JAPJMW010000178.1 GCA_026461505.1 Beijerinckiaceae bacterium | reverse complement strand
GTCGATAACATTGCGGTGTTTCGTAAACTTCACGTTTTCAGAAAACCGGGCGAGCGGGTGATTGCGCTGTCGAGTGCTGGCAACTTATCGCACGCGCAAACCGTGGTGAGCTTGCTGAATGAGGGGTTGGAAAACCCCGAGACCAAAAAGACTGAAACCCTGATGCAGGCTGAATCAATGTTTCAGGCGGCGCATCGGTCGCCCTAATGGCGATATCGGCATCTCGCTTTGACAGGTTCAAAGGCTGATTGGTGAGGACTATATCCAAATTAATGGTCGGATAGGCCCGCCGAAACGCTGCAAAAACGGGCATCAACAAATAGACGAGCAAAGTATCATTGGTCGTGACCCGCAATTCTCCCGTCGGAATAAGACTTTGTCCAACCAATTTACGGGTGAAGGCCTCGACATCATCGTCCATACGGCCGGCCAATTGCGCCATTTCCTCACCCGCAGGCGTTAGCGCATAGCCGGAGCGATGGCGCTCAAACAGCATGGTGCCGATGCGCTTTTCGAGATCGGATAAACGCCGGAACACGGTTGAGTGATTGATATTCAGGATATCCGCCGCACCATTCAGTGATTTGGTGTCGGCAATCGCTTTAACAAGCCGAAAATCATCCCACGGAATATGGTTCATTTGCACGCTCGCAATATTACTTGATCAATATCTGATAAATATCGTGCAAATCGGAAAACACAAGATCAATTTCGAGGCGCCGCTGCCCGATAAAGCCGATCATTAATGGCCTCACCAAGCCCGTATGATGGAATAGGCGCGACTGCGATGGAGGATGCGCCAGAAGCATCAAGCGTCCGCAAGCCCCCGAAAAGCGCTGCAGCTGCTTCGGCCAAATCGCCTGATGGGCTTAAATTCAGGTTTGCAATACTTTGTTCCAACCCGGGCATCGACACCGAGCCAAACAACAACGCCGCCTCGCCTTCCTCTATCGTGTGCGCATTAAGACGAACCTTAGCGCGGGGGGCGTAATGCGATAGCAACATACCCGGCGCCAAAGGGGCAGCCTGATCACCATCGGAAGCCACTGGATCAGCCAAGCGGCAGCCGAGCTCCGCTTCAATCGCCTCTCGCGCCAATCCACCTGGACGAAGCATAACAGGCGGATGAACCAAACAAGAGACAATGGTTGATTCAACGCCAACCTCTGCCGATTGCCCCATCACAACCGCATCAATCAGCCCATCAAGATCCTCAAGCACATGCTCCGGCGTGGTTGGACTAACGCGCCCTGATCGGTTAGCGGAAGGGGCGGCAACGGGCTTTCCAGCAGCTTTAAGCAAGGCAAGCGCCTCGGGGGCGGATGGAATGCGAAGCGCGATGCTATCAAGTCCCGCCAAAGCCAATTCGCTGACCGGACAATCGACACGGCGGGGAACCACAATCGTCAGTGGTCCCGGCCAAAAGGCCTTGGCAAGCCGCAGCGCATCGGCGTTAAAATCGGCGAGCGTCTGCGCCTGCTCCAAGGCGGCGACATGAACGATCAAAGGATTAAAGCTCGGCCTTCCCTTCGCCGCATAAATACCAGCGACAGCTAAGCCATTGGTCGCGTCCGCGCCAAGCCCGTAAACCGTTTCCGTCGGAAAGGCCACGAGCCCGCCAGCCCGCAAGAGATCGCCCGCGGCAGCGAAACCCGATGCATCGGACGCTAAGCGACGTGTGACCTTACTTTCACTCATGGCTGAAACTTTATTTTCATCTTACGCGCTATAATCCTTTGGATGATAGAAAGCCAAGGTGCAATTTAAGGCGTTATAGCCTATCCTTTCGCGTAAATGATCTATCCTTATTGAGGCATTTGCTATGACATATCGCGCACCAGTCGCTGAAATCGCCTTTATGGCCAAGACATTCGGCCTTGATTCACTCCTAAAGGACGGTTTGGCGCCCGAGCTCGCGGATGATCTTGCCGATGCCGTCTTGGAAGAAGCGGGTAAATTCGCAACCGACCGTATTGCAACGCTCAATCAAATTGGCGATCAAATCGGCAACCGCTTTGAAGACGGTGTTGTGACAACCGCGCCCGGTTGGAAGGAAACCTATCGCGATTGGGCGGAGGGCGGCTGGAATGGGCTCACCGCCCCATCCGAGCATGGCGGGCAAGCCTTGCCACAGCTGTTACAAACCGCCTGTAGCGAAATGTGGACCTCCGCCTCCATGGCCTTCATGCTTGGGCCAATGTTGACCACAGGTGCAGTCGATGCACTCGTCGCTCACGGTTCCGATGAACTCAAAAAGATTTATCTCGATAGACTCGTCTCCGGCGAATGGATGGGCACCATGAACCTGACCGAGCCGCATGCAGGCTCGGATGTTGGGGCATTGAAAACACGCGCCGAGCGTTCATCCGATGGCAGCTATCGCATCAGCGGACAAAAAATCTACATCACCTATGGCGAACATGATCTGACGGATAACATCATCCATCTCGTCCTCGCACGCCTGCCCGATGCGCCTCAAGGCACGCGGGGCATTTCGCTTTTTCTGGTGCCCAAATTTCTCGTCAACCCCGATGGCACTTTAGGTGCACGCAATGATGTCCGCTGCGCTGGATTAGAACATAAGCTCGGCATCCATGCGTCTCCCACATGCACCATGATCTATGGTGATCAAGGCGGCGCAATTGGCTATTTGATCGGCGAAGAAAACCGCGGCTTAAATTGCATGTTCACCATGATGAACAGCGCCCGCCTCGGCGTTGGCTTGCAAGGCGTCGCAATCGCCGAGCGCGCCTATCAATTGGCGCTCACCTATGCCTCTGAACGCAAACAAGGCCGCGCCCTTGGAAGCACTGCGGACGGGATGAGCGCAATCATCGCGCATCCGGATGTTCGACGGATGTTGATGCTCATGCGCAGCCGCACCGACGCCGCCCGCGCCATTTGCTATATGACAGCGGCCGCGATGGACCGCTCACACCGCGAAACCGATCCCGAAAAGCGCAAAGCGTCGGAAGAACGCGCGGCGCTTCTCACCCCGATTGCTAAAGCATGGTCAACGGATATCGGTATCGAAGTGGCTTCCCTTGGTATTCAAGTCCATGGGGGAATGGGATTCATCGAAGGCTCCGGCGCCGCCCAACATTTACGCGACGCAAGGATTGCCGCGATTTACGAAGGCACAAATGGCATTCAAGCCATTGATCTTGTGACCCGCAAATTACCGCTTTCAAACGGTGACGCGGTGCGTTCCCTCTTTGGCGAAATGCACGCAACGCTTAAAGCCTTAAAAGCAAGCAATCTTCCGGGCTTCGGCTCAAGCGCCGACAAACTTAGCGAAGCAATGGCCGCCCTTAAAGCAGCCACGCTTTGGATGGCGAAAGCGCTTAAAGAACGAACCGAAGAAGCATTGGCTTCTGCCACGCCCTATCAGACCCTTTTTGGTACAACGCTGGGCGGCATCAATCTGGTTCGCGCAGCCCTAGCCGACCCATCCGACAAGCATATAGCAACCGCCCGTTTCTTTGCCGAGCAAATCGCACCCGAAGTTCAGTCTCTTTCGCGAACGGTAACCGAAGGGGCAACAGCGCTTTCGAATATCGATTCCGTTTTATTAGCGAGCGCCTAATTCATCATGTGCGGACGATTTGCTCTGAGCGCAACACCTGAAGAAGTACTCGCACTCTTTGCCTATGACGAACGACCTAATTTTCCGCCACGCGGTAATATCTCGCCAACCGATCCCATCGCGGTTGTAACGCAAGAAGGTTCCCATCGTCATTTCCGCTTGATGCGATGGGGTCTATTGCCCGGCTGGCTGAAAGAGCCTGAAGGGTTTCCTGTTCTTTTCAATGCGCGCGGCGAGACCATTGCAACAAAGCCAACCTTCAAAGCCGCCACGCGCCACCGCCGTTGCCTCATCCCTGCGGATTCCTTCTATGAATGGGCAACGGTTGATAAGAAAAAAACGCCCTATCGAATTCACAAACCCGATAACGCCGTGTTTGCCATGGCGGGCTTATGGGAACCCTATGCCCATGCCAATGGCTCTGAAATTGATACGGCGGCGATTGTTACAACCGATGCCAATGGCATGGTATCAGCCCTCCACAACCGAATGCCTGTCATCATTCATCAAGAGCAATTCGCGCTTTGGCTTGAATCCGAAGCCCATCCCTTGGAAGATGCACTGAAGCTCATCAAACCCGCGCCCGATGATTTTTTTGTGATGGAACCATTTGATCCCAGAACAGGGCCGATCAACATCGCGCCCACTGTGCAAAAGCCTAAAAAGCCAGAGCAGCAAAGCCTCTTTTAAAGCACTTTTCCCGGGTTGAGCCGGCCATCCGGATCAAGCGCTTTTTTAATCGTCCGCATCAAATCGAGCGCTACCGCATCTTTGGTTTGCGCAAGGCGTTCGCGCTTGACTTGTCCAATGCCGTGCTCGGCTGAGATGGAACCCTTAAATTCTGCAATATGGCGATAAACACTCTCATGCACTGCATCAGCCTGTTTTAAAAATGCCTTTCCGTCCGCACCTTCAGGCGCCTGCATGTTAAAATGCAAATTACCGTCACCGACATGCCCAAACACAAAAGGCCTGATATCGGGAATGAGGGCGATCAATTCATTGACAACGGTATCGATGAATTCCGGAATAGCATCGATCGAAACTGAAATATCGTGCTTGATCGAGGCACCCTCGCGGGTCTGCGCATCTGGCATATATTCCCGTAGCCGCCAAAATTCATCGCGTTGCGATAGGGTTACTGCAAACACACTGTCCTCGAGATAGGCTTTATCAATCGCATCAAGGATCAGCCCTTGGGCGAGCGGGTCTGCGCCGTCCTCTGTCAAAGAAGAAAACTCGATGAGGACATACCATTGGTGTTTAAAAAACAGCGGCTCCCTTGTGTCGGAAAAATGTTTCAACACGAGGTCAATGCCCAAGCGCGGAATCAATTCGAAGGTTGTTAGCTCGCGCCCTGCATCAGCCTTAACAAGATTAAAAAATTTCAAGGCATCCTCAACGGATGCCAAGCCACACAGAGCAGTCGCCCGTGATTTGGGGGCGGGGAACAATTTAACGACTGCCGCCGTTACAATGCCCAATGTTCCTTCGGAGCCAATAAATAAATTTTTGAGATCATATCCGGTATTGTCTTTTTTAAGCTTGCCCAATCCGTTCCAGATCCGGCCATCCGCCAAGACAACTTCGAGCCCAACCACCAAATCCCGCATCGTTCCATAAGCGAGCACAGCTGTGCCGCCCGCATTGGTGCTAATCGCTCCACCAACCGTAGCGGTACCTTCAGACGCCAACGACAAAGGAAAGAGACGGTCGTTTTTAACAGCCGCCTCTTGCGCAGTCATCAAGGTCGCACCCGCCTCAACGACCATCACATCCGAGATCGCATCAAATTCACGAATTTTATTCAACCGCGCCAACGACAGAATAATTTCATGCCCATTGCCGATTGGAACACTGCCCCCAACAAGTCCGGTATTGCCGCCCTGCGGCACAATGCACAAACCCTTCTCGGATGCCAGACGCATAACAGCCGCAACCTCATCGGTATTCGCGGGCTTTACAACGCATAAGGCAGATCCGGTAAACCGCTTACGCCAATCGGTGAGATAGGGCGCCATCGCCTCGGCACCGTCCAACACATAAGGGCTGCCGAGCAAAGCCTTAAGCTCCGCCACCATCATCATGGAATTATTCTGCACATCCGACATGTCTTAGCCCAGCAATTTCCTTGGACGCTTCACGCTCAACGCAGGACGCTCAAACACACCGACCAATTCAACATGCGACGAATGACGGAATTGATCGACAGGCGTTACAGATACCAGCCGATATCCCCCTCTGACAAGAAGCTCCGCATCACGGACGAAAGTTCCCAGATGACACGATACAGAAACAACAAGCGGAATAGTTGACGTCGCTATCACACGCATTTGCGCTTCTGCCCCCGCCCGCGGCGGATCTAAAACGATCGCATCAAAGGCAGAAAGATCCAATCCCGTCAGCGGCCTGCGAAATAAATCACGCGCCTCAACAGTAATCGGCTTTAAACCTTGCGTTTCACGTGTCGCACGCTGCAAAGCGGCTACCGCTGGCGCATTGGATTCAACCGCATGCACGCTTGCTGTCTCGGCAATCCGGAGCGCAAAGGTTCCTATGCCGGAAAAAAGATCAGCCACCTTCGTCGATTTTTGCAAGGCTTGGATCACGAGTTCCGCGAGAACCTCTTCACCCTTTTGCGTCGCTTGCAAAAAGCCTCCGGGTGGAAGTGCAACCCGCGCGCGGCCAATCATAATCTCTGCCCGTTGCCGTTCAACAATCACATCACCATGTACAGACAGGCGGGCTAAATCATAATGCTCCGCGTCATTGGCAAGCGTGCGGCGTAATTGCGCGCTCACCGCACCATAGCCGCGCAAATCAACATCAAGCCCACCAAGCGTTTCCGTAACACCCACATCAATCGGCTTACCCGATGACGCAAGACGTGTTGCCAGCGGCAAGGCGATTTCTGCAGCACGTTTCAAGCCATCGGTGAGCAATGGGCAATGCGCGACAGAAATCAAATCATGTGACCGTGCGCGCATAAACCCAAGCTCGACGCCGGCGTCCGTTCGTCTTGCATGAAACGTCACACGTCTGCGTCCGCTGCCATGGGCAGCGATCAACGGTGCAACACGCTCGCCCGCTTGGAGAGGTGCCATCGCTTCGATCACCAAACCGCGTTTCCACGCAGAATAGGTATCCTCGTCGGCCTCTTGCATCAAACAGCCACCGCATGTCCCGAACAAGGCGCATATCGGTGGAATGCGATGAGGAGATGCGGTTTCGATCTCAACAATCTCAGGCTCGCCATAGGCCAAATCAACGCTTACGCGATCACCCGGCACGGTCCGCGGTACATAGATGGGACCATTCGGTCCATCCGCGACGCCGTCGCCTTTGGCACCTAAACGGAGAATATCAAGGGTTACAGTCGTCAAGTGAC
>JAPJMW010000177.1 GCA_026461505.1 Beijerinckiaceae bacterium | reverse complement strand
TCCTCGAGCAGGGCTCGAACCTGCGACAATTCGATTAACAGTCGAATGCTCTACCAGCTGAGCTATCGAGGATCACCTAAGGCTCGGATACATCACTATGCAACGTTAATGCAAGGGGGCAGCGACACGAAAGTTTAAAAACATTCGCCCAGAGATCGATATCAGCGCGGAGCTATTGATCACTTTTTTGATCTTATGATCATCAAACCGATTGCCGCCAGCGAAAACTCTTTGTAGAGAGACAAGCCCGACGTGTCGGGTAGAGGCCTCGTGGCGGAGTGGTCACGTAGAGGACTGCAAATCCTCGTACCCCGGTTCGATTCCGGGCGAGGCCTCCATTTTTTCCGTCTTATGTCTTTCAAATTGTAGGTTTAAGCGTTTTCGGTACAGGAAAGCGCTGATTGGTTTCATTGGTTAATGGAGTTTTTCGCATGGTTGACTTCTCTCAAGCCCGCCGCGCCATGGTGGATGGTCAACTTCGGACCGCCGATGTCACGCGAACCGATATCCTCGATATTTTTTCAGCTATTCCTCGGGAATTATTTGTAGATCCTTCCGAGAAGGCTGTCGCTTATGCCGATCGTGCGGTTTTGTCGGCCGGCGGAGCTGGGCGTAAGATCCTCTCGGCGATGAATTTGGCGCGGATGATCCAAGCAACGGAAATCAAACCCGGTGATAGGGTTCTCGATGTTGCGGGGGGTGCTGGCTATTCAACAGCCTTGATGACAGGTTTGGGTGGTCAGGTGACCTTTCTTGAAGACCATGCGGAACGATGCGTTGTGGCCAGCGATATTTTGAAGCGCCTGAATATTCCTGAAGCCGATGTGCAACAGGGTGAATTGACCACGGGCCACGATCAGGGTGCGCCTTACGACATTATTTTGATGAACGGCCGTTGCGAGCAGATTCCGCAATCCCTCTTTCAACAGTTGAAAGAAGGCGGTAGATTGGTGGCTATTGTGGGTAACGCGGTTGCGTCCGAAGTAAGAGTTTATACCCTGTCCGATGGCTCGGTTGGTGAAAAGCGGCTGATGAGTGCTTCTGGTTCACTACTTTCAGGTTTTATACAGGTTTCAGGCTTCGTTTTCTGAATTATTGTAATTTTAGTATAGTAACAGTTGCACGTGTGATTCTTTTGGCCGGATTTTCTACCGAAAGCACTTATTTTTCCTCCTAGGCGGTTCGAATGATGACGTCGATTAAGAATGTTTTGCTCGCTGGTATAGCCGTAACAGCGCTTATGGCTGGTGGTGCCGCGCATGCCGAGACGATCAATGGCGCATTGGCGCGGGCCTACGCCAGCAGCCCTGATTTGAATGCCCAGCGGGCCAGCTTGCGCGCCACGGATGAGCAGGTGCCACGGGCCAAGTCTGGCTATTTGCCTCGGGTAACCGCTTCGTCGTCACTCGGACAGGCCAATTCTGTGTTGTCAAACATTTCTAGCCCGTATGATTTAACGACGACGCCGAGAACCGTTGGTGTAACGGTCACGCAAAATCTTTATAACGGGGACAGGACGTCGAGCCAGGTCGATGCCGCCGAAAAAGGCGTTTTGGCGTCACGTTCTGGGCTTCGTTATGCCGAGCAACAGGTGCTCTTAAATGGGGCTACCCAATATATGAACGTCGTACGCGACGAAGCGGTTGTTCAATTGCGTACCGCCAATATTGACGTGTTGAAAGAGCAGCTGCGGCAGACTCAAGACCGCTTTAATGTCGGCGAAGTAACGCGGACGGACGTGGCTCAAGTTGAAGCGCAACTTGCTGCGGCAGAAGCCGATCGTTCGAGCGCCGAGGCCAATCTTGAGAGCAGCCGTGCCGCTTACCAGCAGGTTATCGGCGTTGCTCCCTCAGGTCTCGTAGAAGCGGAACCGGTTGCCAAGCGTCTCCCTGTTTCCATCGAGGAAGCTTTCAAAATCGGTGATGCTGAAAATCCTCAATTGGTTGCTTCGCGCATCAATGTTGAGATTGCCGAAGCACAAGTTCGGTTGGTTGAAGGGGAGTTTAAACCTTCCGTGGATTTGCAAGGCAGCGCGTCGCAAGGCTGGGAGTCAAAATATCCTGGTGACACGGGTCATGATTTCCGCTTGCTAGGCCAACTTTCCATGCCGATTTATGAAGCGGGGGAAATTTCGGCACGCGCGCGGGCAGCCAAGGAAACCTTGGGTCAGCGTCGCTTGGAATCCGATAGTGCGCGTGATCAAGTTCGTTCGGGTGTTGCTGCCGCATGGAGCCAATATGAGACTGCGAATGCACGCGTAAAATCTGCCAAGGCGCAAATTGCAGCCGCCACCATTGCTCTTAATGGCGTGCAGGAAGAAGCAAAGGTTGGTCAGCGTACGACATTGGACGTTTTGATTTCGGATCAAAACCTTTTAAGTGCTCATGTTAATCTCGTCACCGCTCAGCGCGACCGTGTTGTTTCGTCCTATCAGTTGTTGGCGGCTGTGGGCCGTTTGTCGGCGAGCAATCTTGGATTATCGGTTAAGGCCTATGATCCTACCGCGCATTATGCCGCTACAAAGGGTCGCATCACGGGAACCGATGTGGCGGGCCAATAAGGTTCACGTCAGCGCTCATCATCAACAGATAAGTCTTGTCAGATACTTGCGGAATTTTGATAAGCTGATTTACAAGTCAAAGTAGTGGTAAAGCTTTAGAACGGGTAAATCGGATGAGCGCGGCTATTGCGAAACAGAATGAGCCGACAATGGACGAAATTCTCGCGTCCATCCGTAAAATCATTTCTGATGATTTGGGTGAGGCCTCGCCGTCTGCAGCTGCCGCTCAAGTTTCTTTAAAGCCCGAAGTATCAGCCGATGTTTTGGAGCTCTCCTCCGAAATGGCGCTGCCTGTTGCCAAAGATCCTGCATGGAAAATGCAGGTTGGCCGGCGTGAAGATGTAGACGTTTCCGAGAAGTCGAGAGCTTCTGTGTCAACCGCTCCGACCGACCCTGTGTCCGCTGTAACCGAATTGGCGGCGCGTATTGCCATTCTGTCGTCCCAAGCGGATAAAGCGCCACTTGATACGGCACCGGTTGCGGCATCAACCGAAAACGCGGTTTCTTCCGCCTTTGGCTCCTTGCGGCAAACAATTGAGCGGGAGAGTTCCGCTGATGCGGCTATTTCTTCAGCCATGCGTACGGTAGTCGAAGCTGCGTTGAGGCCGATGCTAAAAGATTGGCTCGATTCCAATTTGCCCTCGATTGTTGAGCGTCTGGTGAAGGCCGAAATCGAGCGGATGGCCAAAAAAGGCTAATCTTCCAACCATTTTCTTGTTCTTGCGCTGAGTTCCGTTGACATACGGGGCCTCGTCAGCTTTTTACGCGTCAGTGATGATTTTGATGGCACCCATAAGGGTGGGGATGTTGCACGCATGATGGATAACAGGTTTGAGCCGGCTTCAATTGAGGCCCGTATCCGCGATGTTTGGGAAGCAGAAGGTGCGTTTCGCGCCGGGCGCCCCGAGCGGAAAGACGCCAAGCCGTTCACCATCGTCATCCCGCCGCCGAATGTGACGGGCTCGCTCCATATGGGGCATGCGCTGAACAACACGTTGCAAGATATTCTATGTCGCTTCGAGCGGATGCGCGGCAAGGATGTGCTCTGGCAGCCGGGCACCGACCATGCTGGCATTGCGACGCAGATGGTGGTTGAGCGGCAATTGGCCGAGCGTAAGGAGCCATCGCGCAGGGATATGGGGCGCGAAGCGTTTTTAAAACGCGTCTGGTCGTGGAAAGAAGAGTCAGGCGGGCTCATCATCAACCAATTGAAGCGCCTTGGTGCATCCTGTGATTGGTCGCGTGAGCGCTTCACCATGGGCAAGAATGGTGCGGCGGACGACCAGATGGTTCGCGCCGTTACCAAAGTGTTTGTAGAGCTTTATAATAAAAAGCTCATTTATAAAGATAAGCGGCTTGTGAATTGGGACCCGCATTTCGAAAGCGCCATTTCTGATCTCGAAGTGTTGCAGGTTGAAAAGAAGGGTTCCTTCAAATTTACGCGTGGCGATGAAGCGCCGTTTAATGCCGATGCACTGGCGAAAGCCTTGGCCAAGGACCCGCACGGGCATCTTTATTATTTTGATTATCCGGTTGAGGGCGAGGTTTACGATCCGGAAAATCCGAAGACTTTCGTGCCGATTGCAACGACGCGGCCTGAGACCATGTTGGGCGATACCGCGATAGCGATCCATCCGGATAATGAAAAGCTCAAGCACCTGATTGGCAAAAACATTGTTCTCCCGCTGGTTGGACGTTTGGTGCCGGTTGTGGCGGATGACTATGCCGATCCGGAAAAGGGAACAGGTGCGGTTAAGATTACGCCTGCGCATGATTTCAACGATTTTGAAGTTGGTAAGCGGCATAATCTGCCAGCGATTAATGTGCTGACGCGTCAGGCTAAGATCTGGGTTATTGGTAATGATAGTTTCATTGCCGGTCCGGCAGGACTTTCAGACGAGATAAATGCGCTCGATGGGCTTGATCGCTATGAGGCGCGCAAGCGAGTCGTCGGTCTTGTTGAAGCGCTAGGTTTCCTTGCCAAAGTCGAACCCTATGCCAGCCAAGTGCCGCATGGCGACCGTTCTAATTCCGCGATCGAGCCTTATCTCACTGATCAATGGTATGTGGACGCGAAGACGATGGCCGTTGAGGCGTTGGATTCGGTTCGCTCTGGCCGGACGAAATTTGTGCCCGAGAATTGGTCGAAGACCTATTATCAGTGGCTTGAGAATATCGAGCCTTGGTGCATCTCGCGCCAGCTCTGGTGGGGCCATCAGATTCCGGCCTGGTATGGACCGGATGGGCATGTGTTTGTTGGTTTGAGTGAAGCCGAGGCGGCAACAGCCGCTGAAAAGCATTACGGCGCTAAAACAGTTTTGACCCGCGATGAAGACGTGCTCGACACGTGGTTCTCCTCCGCCCTCTGGCCATTTTCCACGCTCGGCTGGCCCGATGCTACGCCGGAGCTTGCGCGGTACTATCCGACCGATGTGCTCGTCACTGGCTTCGACATCATCTTCTTCTGGGTCGCCCGCATGATGATGATGGGTGATCATTTCATGGAGAAAGAACCGTTCCACACGGTTTACATCCACGCGCTCGTCCGGGACGAGAAGGGCGCTAAAATGTCGAAGTCGAAGGGCAATGTGATTGACCCGCTCGACCTCGTCGACACCTATGGCGCGGATGCCTTGCGGTTCACGCTTGCGGCGATGGCGGCGCAAGGCCGTGATATTAATCTCTCGACGCAACGCATTGAAGGTTATCGCAATTTTGCAACCAAAATCTGGAATGCGGCACGCTTTGCGGAGATGAATGGCTGTGCGCGGACGCATGGGTTTGATCCTAAATTGGTCAAATTGCAGCTTAACCGCTGGGCAATTGGCGAGCTTGCGAATGCAACGGCGGAAGTAACCGCTGCGATTGAGGCATTCCGTTTCAATGATGCAGCCAATGCGGCCTATCGTTTTACATGGAATGTGTTCTGCGACTGGTATCTCGAACTCGCCAAGCCTTTGTTTATGGGTGAAGACGAGGCCGCTAAAGCCGAGACGCGGGCGAGCGTTGCGTTTGTGTTTGATGGCATTTTGAAGATCCTTCATCCGTTCATGCCTTATCTCACGGAAGAGCTTTGGGCGGTTAAGGGACAGGAAGGGCCTCAGCGCGAGGCGCTTTTGTGTTTGTCGGAATGGCCGAGCTTGCATGGTCTGTCAGCGCCCGATGCCGAGGCTGAAATTGGCTGGTTGGTTGATCTTGTGACAGAAATTCGCTCGGCGCGGAACGAGATCAATGTTCCCGCAGGCTCTCCTATCCCGCTGGTGCTCGTGGGCGCCTCAAAAGCAACGCGGGAGCGTGCAGTGGCGTGGGGCGATATGCTGAAACGTCTGGCAAGGCTCTCGGACATTTCATTTGCCGATGTCGCGCCGCCCCAATCGGCCCAGATGGTTATTCGCGGTGAGGTCGCCGCTCTTCCGCTGGCAGGCATCATCGATATCGCGGCAGAGACGGGGCGGTTATCGAAGGAAATCGAAAAGATTGCTCAAGAGATAGCCAAAATCGATGCCAAGCTGGGTAATGCCGATTTTATGGCGCGCGCGCCCGAGGAAATCGTCGAAGAGCAGCATGAACGGCGCACGGACTTTACCGAGCGCTCTGCTAAATTGAGTGAGGCCTTAGCGCGGCTTGCTTAAGAGGTGATGTCGGATTTTAAAATCCGGCATCCTGATATCTTCCATTGGCCATCGGATTGGCGTTCAAGCGTATAAAGCGCACGCCATTGCCTGCCTTCGGCGTCGGTCAGGATCACGGTTTGCGCCATGGCGTTATCCATCGGCTCCAAGGTGCCAAATTGATAGGTTTTTGGCCGATAAACCTGCGGATATCCCTTTTTCACCATCGATATGAAGATATCTTCGTCCGGAAAAAGCTGCTGAATAACGGGGGCCGCAAAAGCATAGGCACCCTTTGCGTCATCCTGTTTGAACGCTTCGATTTGACTGGAGATGACGCCGCGGATCGTATCTTGATCGTCTGAAAAGGCCATATTCGGCCAAATGAGCGACAATAACAAAGCAAATATGATCGGCCGCATGGCTTAATCCTCCGTCGAAGGCTCCTTCGGTGCCCCTCTCTCGATCATGAAATAGAGATGATCCTTTGCCGCTTCATACTCCAAAAGGCGGTCACCGCGCTGTTGGATGAGATGGGGAATATCGATTGCCGCCATGCCATCCGTGCAGGTGACGTGCAACACTTCTCCGGGCGCTAGGCTTGCCAGCGCTTTTCCTGTCCTAAGCGCTGGAAGTGGGCATTTCAGCCCTTTTAAATCGAGATGATGATCACTCATGGCGCTGATCTTACGCTTCGTCTCCTGTGAATAAAAGGGAGGCGCTCGACGTGGGATTAAATTTCCTTCAAAAGGCAACCAGACGGTTTTAAACGGGGTTAAATGATGCGTGTTATCGGATTAGCAGGGTGGAGCGGGGCCGGTAAGACGACCTTGATCTCGCGATTGATCCCCGAGCTTACCCGGCGGGGATATTCGGTTTCGACGATTAAACACGCGCACCATAAATTTGATGTCGATTATCCCGGTAAAGACAGTTACGTGCACCGCACCTCCGGCGCGCGGGAGGTGTTGGTGGCGTCCGGCGAACGGTTCGCCCTTATGCATGAATTACGCGGCGCGCCTGAGCCCGACTTGAAGCATCTCCTTGGCCTGCTTTCGCCCGTCGATTTTGTACTCGTCGAAGGCTATAAGCCCGAGCCTTTGGTCAAAATTGAAGTGCATCGTACCGAGAATGGTAAGGCTTTTATTTATCCAGATGACCCTACGGTTATCGGTGTTGCGACCGACGCGCCGCATGAGGTTTCAGGGCTGCCGACGTTTCATCTGGAGGATGCGGTCAAGATTGCCGATTGCGTTGAAGCCCATGCGATACCGGTTGACCGCCTAATGTCATCGCTTTCAAGCTAAGGGCGACAACGCCGATAGTGCTATTTTTTCGGCTTCTTGAAGGTCTTCCGGCGTGTTGACGTTAAAAAAAGGATCAAAAGGATCATGATCCCACTCAACGGAATGGTGGTTAAGGATCGTAAGCCAATCCGATACGCGGCGGCCTTTTTCCTCGGACAGGGCTTGTATAATCATCGGCATTGCGGCTAACGGCCACAGGGCGATCGTCGGATGGATCTTTCCAGAGGAGGACGCAGCCACGATTTTTGATGCGCTTAACGCCGCGGCGATGGACAATCTCTTGACCAAATCAGGTGGTAGAAAGGGCGTATCGCCCGAAACCGTTAGAACATGGCTAGCCGCCGGATTGGTCTTTTTCGCCCATTCCATCGCCGAGACGATACCCGCCATGGGGCCTAGATCGGGTACGAGATCTGGCAATACGGGCAAAGCATAAGATGCAAAGCGGGCAGGATCGCCATTGGCGCTGATCGCTAAGAATCGCACCTGCGGTTCGATGCGCCCGATAATCCAATCCAAAATAGATTTGCCCGCTACGGTACGCAACGGCTTATCGCCACCACCCAACCGCCGCGCGGCACCGCCTGCTAGAATAACAGCGAAAATGGGCGGTTTGATCATGGCTCAAGGTTCCGGATCAGCGATGGTACCGATCCGGCGTGCCCTTGTTCATGAAACCTGTCAATACGAGCTTAGTTGGCCGAAGTATGAACCGGAATTTGTTGTTTTTTAACAGCTATTTCAGCGGGCTTTTTAACGCTTACTTTTAACACGCCCTTTTCAAAATGGGCTTCGACCGCCTTCGAATCCGGTTCAAAATCAAGGGGAATAATCCGTTGAAAGGCGCCGAAGCTCCGCTCCGTCAGATAAAAATCTTTGCCTTTTTGCTCGGTTTCCCGCTTTTTCTCACCGGAAATAATCAGGCGGTCGCGGTCGAGCGTGACCGAAATAACCTTGTCGGAAACGCCCGGTAATTCAGCCGAGACTTCAAGCGTATCTTTCGTTTCCGCTAAATCGATGACGGGTAGCGCGAGCTCCGATCCATTGTTCCAATTGGTCGGCAGGCGTCGGTCGATATAACCCATCATATCCTGCATTTCGCGTCTTAGGCTTTGGAACGGATCGCGGATCGCTTGAAACTCGGGGGTCAGGAAGGACGGTATTAAGGAACGCATGGTAAAACTCCTTTAATCGATCTGCTTCGCTTCGTTGAAGGGGATCATCGTAATGGAGTTTTTGTTTTACATTGGCTTTGGCGGTCTTCCTTGACTTCGCGCAATAGGGTACGGGTTAAAAATCCGTACGTCATCCAATCGACGTAATTGATATTCCATGCTGTCATGGTCAAAGACAGAGGAGATTCGCCCATGAGTTCCACGGTCATCGAAGTAGCCCTTACGGATTTAGAGGAAAGCGAAGAAGATCGGATCGAGCAGCTGGTTGATACGCTGGCAAACGATGTGTTGCCATCGCTCGCCGAAGCCGCAGGCGTTTCTGGCACGACATTGGCGGCCCGCCTCATGATCGAGATGTCCTATATCGTTGGCTTTACCCATCATCCGGTTGATGCTTTGGATTTGTTGACTTCAGCTGGACAGGCCATTCGCGCAGGCATTGGCGATAATGAGCAATCGCCCAACCATGAGTCCAAAGAGGCTCAGGCTGACGATGTCGAGGCCGACATTGCAACGGATGAAACGATCATCTCGGGAACCAGATCCGATCGGTTGCATTAGTATAGTTGAAGGTTTCGACCGGCCGGTACGGGCGAAAGTGGTGAGCGCGCTGGGACTCGAACCCAGGACCTATTGATTAAAAGTCAATTGCTCTACCGGCTGAGCTACGCGCTCGCTTGTGCGCTTGCCTAAAGGGGTCGTGCCGCCGGGTCAATAGGTTAATCTGCCGCGCTGCCGCTTACGCGCGGTATTATGGTCACTTCTTGTTCATCCTATCTCGATTAAAGGGAGAAATTGAACGGATTCGGTTCAGCTCTCTTAGACGGCAGGCCTCTATGACGGATAAAAAATGTATTGCGGTAGTCCTCGCAGCCGGTGAAGGCACGAGAATGAAGTCGGATATGCCGAAAGTACTTCATTCGCTCGCAGGACGATCGATGTTGGGCCATGTGCTGAACACGCTCCATGAGGCCGATATCACCGATATTGCCGTTGTCATCGGGCCGAATCGCGACGATGTGGCGTCTGAAATTGGCTCACTTGCCCCTAAAGCCTCCATTCATGTTCAAACCGAACGGCTTGGAACGGCTCATGCCATCTTAGCCGCGCGGGAATCGATTGGGCAAAACTATGATCAGGTTTTAGTACTCTTTGCCGACACGCCTTTGATTGAACCTGCAACCCTTCGGGCCATGCGTTCGCGTTTGGACGATGGAAGCGCAGTGGTGGCCTTGGGCTTTGAGGCCGAAAATCCGCATGGCTATGGTCGCTTTTTGGTCGACGGTGCGACATTGCTCGCCATCCGCGAACATAAAGATGCCTCTGAGGCCGAGCGGAAGGTGAGCCTTTGCAATTCAGGGCTGATGGCGATTGACGGGAAACGAGCCTTGGAATTGATTGATTCTATCGGTAATCAAAACGCCCAAAAGGAATATTATCTGACCGACATTGTTGATGTTGCACGTCAACACTCGGCAAAGACATCGTATGAGATTGCGCCAGAAGCTGACGTGATGGGCGTCAATGATCGGGCCCAGTTGGCGGTTGCCGAGCGTATTCTGCAAGATCGTCTGCGGAAAAAGGCCATGGTGAATGGTGCCAGTTTGGCGGATCCTTCGACCGTCTATTTCTCCCATGACACAGTGCTAGGACGCGATGTGGTGGTGGAACCCAATGTCGTTTTTGGCCCCAAAGTAGTGGTTGGCGACAAAGTGCAGATCCATGCCTTCAGCCATATCGAGGACGCGACGATTGCGCCTCATGCTTCTGTCGGACCATTTGCACGCATTCGTCCCGGTTCAAAGGTCGGCGAGGGCGCGAAGATCGGTAATTTTGTCGAGTTAAAGAAGGCTGATATCGGTGCCGGGGCTAAAATCAGCCATTTGAGCTATATTGGCGATGCCGATGTGGGGGCTGAGGCCAATATCGGTGCGGGTACGATTACCTGCAATTATGACGGGTTTTTCAAATATAAGACCGTGATAGGTGAGGGGGCGTTTATTGGGGCCAACTCGTCGCTTGTTGCGCCGATTACGATTGGAGCGGGGGCCTATGTGGGTTCAGGCTCCGTTATCACGAAGGAAGTAGCGCCTGATCAATTGGCTGTCGCTCGCGGCAAACAAATGGCCAAGGATGGTTGGGGTGCACAATTTAGAGCCGCCAGTCAGGAAAAAAAGAAAGCCGGAAAGGCTTAAGGCGCGTCACGTTTTGTCATTGAACGTGATTTGCCTAACGGCAACCATTTTCGTTACCAGACACTTGTTTTAATAAACTTAGGAACTTCATTCATATGTGCGGAATCGTCGGAATACTCTCGTCAGAACCTGCTGCCGCCCAAGTGATTGAAGCGCTTAAGCGGCTTGAATATCGCGGTTATGATTCATCCGGCGTAGCCTCACTCGGTGATGGCGGTCAAATCGAGCGGTTGCGCGCCGAAGGTAAGCTTAAAAATCTGGCTACTAAATTGTCCGGCCATCCCTTGTTTGGGCATAGCGCGATTGGTCATACGCGTTGGGCGACACATGGTAAGCCTACCGAAGACAATGCACATCCGCATGCAACCGAACGTGTGGCCGTTGTGCATAACGGTATCATTGAGAATTTTCGCGAATTACGGAATGAATTGATCGCAGAAGGTGTCGTTTTCAAAAGTGAAACCGATACCGAAGTGGCTTTGCATCTCGTTGATCGCGCGCTGCAACGCTCAGGCGATCCGATCAAGGCCGTGCAAGAATCTTTGCCTAAGTTGCGCGGCGCGTTTGCTTTAGGTTTTCTATTCGCAGGCCACAAAGACTTGTTGATTGGCGCGCGGCAGGGTGCGCCTTTGGCGGTTGGCTACGGCGAAGGCGAAATGTATCTCGGATCAGACGCGTTAGCGCTGGCGCCTTTTACGGACATGGTCAGCTATCTAGAAGAAGGCGACTGGGTTGTCCTCAATCGCAAGGGCGGAGTATTTCACGATCGCACGAATGCGGTTGTCAAACGGACGGTACAAAAGAGTGGTGCCGGCGCCTATCTCATCGATAAGGGAAATCATCGCCATTTTATGGCGAAGGAAATTGCCGAGCAGCCCGAAGTGGTTGGCCGCACGCTCGCGCATTATCTCGATCTCGGCGCAGGGAAAGTTCATCTGCCCGTGGCCTTGCCGTTTGATTGGAAATCGTTACAGCGCATAACGATCACGGCCTGCGGTACGGCGAGCTATGCTGGACAGATAGCCAAATATTGGTTTGAGGCATTGGCAAGGATTCCGGTCGAAGTGGATGTCGCTTCCGAATTCCGGTATCGCGAAGCGCCACTTGAGAAAAACGGGTTAGCGATCTTCATTTCTCAATCGGGCGAGACGGCCGATACGTTGGCGGGCCTGCGTTATGCTAAATCGCAGGGACAACATATTTTGTCCGTGGTGAATGTCACCACTTCCTCGATTGCGCGCGAGAGTGATGTCGTCATTCCGACGCTTGCAGGACCCGAGATAGGCGTTGCCTCGACGAAGGCGTTCACTTGCCAATTAACGGCCTTAGCGTGTTTGGCGATTGCAGCCGCCTCCGCACGCGGGACGTTGAAATCGGGCGTGGAAGAAGCTCTTGTGAATGATCTGATTGCAACGCCGGGCCTAATGGTTGAGGCGCTTAAATTGGAACCGCATATCGAACATGTTGCGCACGATATGGCGAAGGCTACCGATGTTCTTTATCTCGGACGTGGCACAAGCTACCCTTTGGCACTCGAAGGAGCGCTCAAGCTCAAAGAGATTTCGTATATTCATGCGGAAGCCTATGCGGCGGGCGAGTTAAAGCATGGTCCGATTGCGCTCATCGATGAAACGCTGCCTGTGATCGTGATTGCCCCGCATGATGCGATTTATGAAAAGACGGTTTCGAATATGCAAGAAGTCGCTGCGCGGGGTGGGCGGATTATTTTGATATCCGACCATCAAGGTATGCAGGGCGCTGGACTAGAGCCCGCGGCGAAAATCGAAATGCCGGATATGAATCCACGCTTTGCGGCGATTGCCTATTCGGTGCCGATTCAATTGCTCGCTTATCACACGGCGGTGGCCTTGGGTAAGGATGTTGATCAGCCGCGTAATCTGGCGAAATCGGTAACGGTTGAATAAATCTTAATCGATTTTTCCGTTCAGGACTGGTAAGCGTTCTGAAGGTTAGAAACTGAACGGATATTCTGATCATGCCGAATGAACATCCCGCTGACCTGCGCGAGGCTGGGCCGTTTACGCCCATTGCCGCCGTTCGTCCGACAATCAGCCAACGGATCAGGGGTTATTTTTTCACCGGTATCGTGATTGCGGGTCCACTTGCTGTAACTGTTTATATAACCACATGGATCATCGGTTTAATCGATGCGTGGTTTAAGCCGCTCATTCCCGCAGGCTTTTTTCCGCCATGGCTGGCGCCCTATAATGTTCCAGGCCTAGGCCTCATCATTGCCTTTGTTAGCCTCACTCTGTTGGGATTTTTGACCGCTAATCTCGTTGGTCGCTGGATGATCAGCATCAGCGAGACGGCATTGGGTCGTATGCCCGTTGTGCGTGGCCTTTATAAAGGCATGAAGCAAATTTTCGAGACGTTGTTTTCGCAATCGGGAACATCGTTTCGTAAAGTGGGATTGATCGAATATCCTGGCAAAGGCTTGTGGTCGATTGTGTTTATTTCGGCCTCGCCAGAGGGAAGGGTGCTCGAAGCACTGCCGGGATCAGACGAATATGTTTCGTGCTTTCTGCCCTGCTCTCCTAATCCGACGACCGGATTTTTTCTTTATTTAAAAAAGAGTGATGTTGTTGAAGTCAATATATCGATTGATGATGCGGCAAAGCTTGTAATGTCCGCGGGGCTTATTCAACCGACGAATGCTTCAGGCCCTGTTGCGCTTTCAAATCCGATATCTAGCCAGCCCTGATCAGCCTGATCGCTTCATCGCGTTCAAACAGATAAAGAAGTATTCTTGCAGCTTCTCCGCGTGGGCTTTCGAGATGCGGATCTTGGGCCAAAAGGTTTTTGGCATCATCGCGCGCGATAGCGAGCAATTCGCCGTGTCTCTCCGGGACCGTTAGCCGGAATCCCGGCATACCCGATTGACGCGTTCCCAAAATATCGCCTTCGCCACGAAGCTTTAAATCCTGCTCGGCGATTTCAAATCCGTCATTGGTCGAGCGCATGGTTTCTAGCCGCGCACGACCAACTTCGCCGACATTTCCGAACAATAAAATACAACTCGAACGCTCGGCCCCACGCCCAACGCGACCGCGTAATTGGTGCAATTGTGAAAGGCCAAAACGCTCGGCGTGTTCAATAATCATGATGGTGGCTTCGGGTACATCGACACCCACTTCAACTACCGTTGTCGCAACAAGGATGGTGGTGCGACCGGCCGCAAAATCGGACATTGCGAGGTCTTTTTCCGACCCCTTCATTTGACCGTGAACAAGGCCAACTTTTTCGCCATAGATTTTTTGAAGCGATTCAAACCGCTCTTGCGCTGCCGCTAATTCAAGGTCTTCGGATTCTTCAACCAACGGACAAATCCAATAGGCCCGCTGTCCGGATTGCAACACGCGTTCAAGCCCATTGGCGACTTCATCTAACCGATCGAGCGATATCGTGCGCGTATCAATAGGTTTTCGTCCGGCGGGCTTTTCTCGAATAATCGAGACATCCATATCGCCGAAATAAGTCAAAACAAGCGTGCGTGGAATAGGCGTTGCCGTCATCACCAACACATCAACGGCATCGCCTTTTTTGGACAGTGCTAAGCGTTGATGAACACCGAACCGATGTTGTTCATCAATGACGGCTAGACCCAAGCGTTTGAACGTAACGGCGTCTTGAAAAAGAGCATGGGTGCCGATGGCGAGTGAAATGGAACCGTCGGCCAAGCCCGCAAGTGTCTGTGCGCGGGCGGCCCCTTTATCGCGTCCGGTTAGCAGGGCAATCGTAATACCCGCTTTGTCCGCTAAGGGTTTCAATCGCTCGTAATGTTGGCGTGCTAAAATCTCAGTAGGTGCCATCAACGCTGATTGCCAACCTGCCTCAACCGCCATTGTCATCGCCATAAGGGCGACAACGGTTTTTCCGGATCCAACATCGCCCTGCAACAAACGTAACATACGTTCGGGCGATGCGAGATCGCGCTTAATGTCCGAAAGCGCTTGCTTTTGACCATCCGTTAGCGTGAAGGGCAGGGCGGCTAACATCGCTTTGACGAGATGCCCGTCGCCCACTCTCGCTGCACCCGCCTCCCGCTTCATGCGGGCACGCATGAGAAGCAAAGCGAGCTGGCCCGCGAAGAGTTCATCATAGGCTAAACGAAGCCTGTTGGGAGATTGCGGGGCAATGTCCGCAAGGCTTGGCGGGCGATGAAGGGCATTAAGAGCAGGCGTAAAGCCCGGCCATTTCTCACGTGAAAGAAGCGCAGGATCGATCCATTCCGGTAGAGGGCTAAGTTTTTCGAGCGCCCCTTCAGCCGCTTTAATGAGGGAGCGGGGATAAAGACCTGCTGTAAGATTATAGGTAGGCTCAAAAGCGGGTTGTTTGGCAAGCCCCGCCGCATCCAAGACGCGTTCGGGATGAACCATCTGACGATTGCCGTCCCATAATTCAATCACGCCTGAAACATATCGTATCTCGCCGATGGGAAGCATTGCCTCCATGCGAGGGCGCGCAGCATTAAACCATGTGAGCGTGATATCGCCCGTGTCGTCTTCCACCAATACGCGATAGGGCGATTTAGCGCGTCCGGGTGGTCCCGGCTTATGCGCGATAACCCTGACTTCAAACGTGCCTAATTCTCCCGGAACGGAATCAGCGATTTTCGATTTAACACGACGATCAACCGCGCCATTCGGCAAATGAAAAAGCAGGTCAATGATCCGCGCTTCCGCTGCTTGCGGCGCTAATAGCTTATCATAGAGCGGCGCCATTTTCGGGCTAATGCCCGTTAAGCCCCGCATGGGCGCAAAGAGCGGATTAAGAAGGGCAGGTCTCATCTTACGCCGATCTCAGACCGACGCTATTGTCGTGAAAGGCTGCGCCGCCGAAGGGAGCGGGCGAATCTGCGCCAACCAGCGTATTGATGCCTTGCCCATCGGCATAGGCGCTATTGGGCCAAATGGATTCAGCCACCAACACGCCGCGCTTAAGGCCAATAAAATATTTCGCTTTCAAACGAACTTCGCCACGATCGTTGAAGAGCTTTACATAGGATTGATCCGCAATCGCATAATTCGCTGCATCGTCCGGATGGATTAAAACGGTTGGCTCACCTTCACGGCTTTTGGAGGTAGGTGTTTCGGTAAAGGTCGAGTTGAGATAATTGCGCGCAGGAGACGTCGCTAGACGAAACGGATAGGCCGCTGTCGCTTTCTCTGAGACATCCCAATAATCAGGAAACTCGGGCATCGTGTCGATAGGTCCTGATTTCCGCCCGCTGCCAAAAGGAACATTCGGCCAATCAGGTTTGAACCGAAATTTACCATCCTTCCACGCGAAGCCTTTGGTGAAATGCGCGTCTTCAAAAACGGGTTGCGCGTCGATAAATTTGTTTCGTTCCAGTTCTTCGAGCGTACCCCATTTCGACTGTTGTAACGTCCAATCGATCAATTCGCGCGCCGACATTTCAAAGCCTTTATGCTTGGCGCCGAGACGATGGGCTAAGTCGCAAATCAGCTCATGATTGGAGCGACACTCGCCGGGAGCATCGATCAATTTTGGTCCAAGACCCAAATATTGATGCCCGCCGCCTTGATAAAGATCATCATGCTCAGTGAACATGGTTGCAGGTAAAACGATATCTGCCATTTTCGCGGTGTCGGTCATGAATTGCTCATGCACAACGGTGAACAGATCGTCACGTTCAAATCCTTGGCGAACGAGTGTTTGTTCTGGAGCGACCGACATCGGATTCGTGTTTTGAATAAAGAGCGCTTTTACCGGACCACCGCCACGCAAAGCGTCTTGATTGCCAGTTAAAACACGTCCGATTTGTGATTGGTCCATGGATCGAATTTTTGGGTCGAGGAGATCAAGCCCTTCGATCAGCGATTTGCGCCAATGATAGATCGAGCCATTGTTATGAAACGCCCCGCCACCTTCATATTGCCAAGCACCCGTAACAGCAGCGATGCAGCTTGCAGCATGCATATTTACTGAGCCGTTGCGTTGCCGTGAAAAACCATATCCAAGCCGAAAAAATGTACGCTTATTTTCGCCAACGAGTTTCGCAAAGGTTTCGATCTCTGCGACCGAAAGTCCCGTAATAGCGGCGGCCCATTCCGGCGTTTTTGTCTTAAGGTGCTGTTCGAATTCTTTTGGATAATCGGTTGCACGCGCGAGATATTCGCGATCCGCTAAATTATCGCGAAAGAGAATATGCATGACGGCGCACGCAAGCGCACCATCGCTACCGGGCTTGACCACCAATGCGAGATCCGTTTGGTCTAGGGTTGGCGTTTGATAAATATCGATGGCGATGATTTTCGCGCCACGCTCTTTGCGCGCCTTAACGGCATGCGTCATCACATTGACTTGGGTCGCAACCGCATTGGTTCCCCAAATCACAACGCAATCGGATTTCGCCATTTCTCGCGGGTCGGGACCCATGAGTTTTCCGGTACCCGCGATAAAGCCCGGCCAAGCAAGATTGATGCAGATGGATGAATAAAAGCCCGAATATTTTTTGGCGTGGCGTAATCTGTTAATACCATCGCGGTTAACGAGGCCCATCGTACCTGCGTAATAATAGGGCCAGATCGCTTCTGATCCGTATTCGGATTCAATTTGATTAAGGCGCGTTACGATTTCTTCTAACGCAGCGTCCCACGAAATTCTCTCAAACTGGCCTGATCCTTTAGGGCCAGTTCTTTTAAGTGGGTAGAGTAAACGGTCGGGATGGTGATTACGTTCGGCGTATCGCGCGACTTTGGCGCAGATGACGCCAGCCGTGTAGGTTTGTTCTTTCGAACCATACACACGACCAATGGTGTTTTGTTCAAGGACTTCCACTTCGAGCGCGCAGGCTGAAGGGCAATCATGCGGGCAAATGGTATTTTTGCGAGGGATGCTGACGGGCGCGTTCATGGTGATCAGATTACACCTTCGCGCCCGTCAGGCAATATTGGGATCGACCGGAATTATCCGACGATTTCGTTGCCCGAGAAGAACTGGGCAATCTCGATGGCTGCGGTTTCGGGAGCGTCCGAACCATGAACCGTGTTTTCGCCGACCGACTTAGCGAAGAGCTTGCGGATCGTGCCTTCAGCTGCGTTGGCAGGATTGGTGGCGCCCATGACTTCGCGGTATTTTGCGATGGCGTCTTCGCCTTCCAATACCTGAACGACCACTGGACCCGAGGTCATGAAATCGACGAGCTCGCCGAAGAAAGGACGCTCTTTATGGACAGAATAGAATGTGCCGGCCTGATCGCGCGTCATGTGAATGCGCTTCTGGGCAACGATGCGAAGACCTGCCTTCTCAATAACCGCGTTCACGGAACCCGTGAGGTTGCGGGCGGTTGCGTCGGGCTTCAAAATAGAAAAAGTGCGCTGGAGCGCCATGGGTATCATCCTGTTGGTTGTTGAAATGCCCGTGCTCTATAGCCGTGCCGACGTAATCGGTCAAAGGACTCGTGCTTATTTTTGCGCCATTTGACGCGCTATTTCGGCCAAAGCCTTCGGATAAAGCTTTATTTCCTGCTCCAAGACGCGCGCTGCCAATGTATCAGCCGTATCGTCAGGGAGAATCGGGACAGTGGCTTGGTCAATAATCGGACCTGCATCGAGTTCTGGCACAACGAAGTGGACGGTACAGCCGTGTCGTGTGGCTTTCTCTGCCAAAGCCCGTTCATGCGTATGTAACCCCTTCAGCTCCGGCAAAAGGGAAGGGTGGATGTTGAGCAAACGGTTGGGCCATTTTTCGATGAAAGAGGCCGTCAAAACGCGCATAAAGCCCGCAAGACAGACCAATTCGACCTTATATTCGCGTAAAACACGGTCAATTTCCGTTTCAAACGCTTCACGGGTCGGAAATGCACCATGCGGGATGGCGATTGTTTCAATGCCAAGCGCTTGAGCGCGGGCTAATCCGCCAGCGTCTGCGTCATTGGAAATGACCAGTACGATCTCTGCCGGATAATCCGGATGCTTTGCCGCCTCAATCAGCGCGACCATATTCGTGCCGCGTCCGGAAATGAGGATCGCTGTCCGAATACGGCGCATATCAGAGCGCCAACGCGCCGGAATAGGTTACCCGTTCTTGGCCAGCGACGCTTTCGGTAATTTCACCGATATCGACCGCCGCTTCGCCAGCCTCACGAAGGGCCGTGATCGCCTCATTCGCCATTGCGGCATCGACCACGACAATCATACCAATCCCGCAATTAAAGGTACGGAGCATTTCGTCTTGCGCAACGCCGCCCGTTTTCGCGAGCCAACTAAAGACGGGTGGCACTTTGATGGCTGAAAGCTGAATATTTGCCGAGATGCCATCGGGCAGAACGCGAGGAATATTATCGGGAAAGCCGCCGCCCGTAATATGCGCCATTGCCTTGATCGCGTCGGTGGCTTTAAGCGCTTGGAGCATCGGCTTCACATAAAGGCGGGTAGGTTCCAATAGCGCATCCCCGAGGGTCTTGCCCGAGGCAAACGGCGCCTCGTCGGTCCATGCGAGTTTCGAGACTTCGACAATTTTGCGAACCAGAGAGAAGCCGTTCGAATGGGCGCCCGATGAGGGCAGCCCAATAAGTCTGTCACCCGGCTTGATGCCTGATTTGGGTAAAAGATGGCCTCGTTCCGCGGCACCTACGGCAAAACCTGCGAGATCATAGTCGCCTTTGGCGTAAAGGCCGGGCATTTCGGCGGTTTCGCCGCCAATCAGCGCGCAGCCCGAAGCGATGCAG
>JAPJMW010000176.1 GCA_026461505.1 Beijerinckiaceae bacterium | reverse complement strand
TCATAGTGATAGGCGCCATTTTTGAAAAACTCGGTCGCGGCGCAATCCATCGCGAGATAGATATCCTTGCCTGCCTTAAAGCCGGCGGTATCGATCGCCTGCATCACGAAATCGAGGGCGGCTTCGGCTGACGGCAGATTGGGCGCAAAACCGCCTTCGTCACCGACATTCGTATTATGACCAGCCTTCTTCAATGCGCCTTTCAGCGTGTGGAAGATTTCTGCGCCCATCCGCAAACCTTCTGCGAAGGTTGGAGCGCCGATGGGCATGATCATGAATTCCTGGAAATCGATAGGATTATCCGCATGCGCGCCGCCATTGACGATGTTCATCATCGGAACCGGCAAAGTGCGGGCTGAGGTGCCGCCAACATAACGATAGAGCGGGAGGGCTGCGGCATCGGCAGCCGCTTTGGCAACCGCGAGCGAAACGCCGAGGATCGCATTGGCACCGAGACGGGCTTTGTTTGGTGTGCCATCAATTTCGATCATGGCGTTATCAATGCCGACCTGATCTTCGGCATCCATGCCACAAATGGCATCCGACAACTCGTCATTCACTGCTGCGACAGCTTTTAAAACACCTTTGCCGAGATAGAGCTTCTTATTGCCGTCCCGAAGCTCGACGGCCTCATGCGCGCCAGTAGAGGCACCCGATGGAACAGCAGCCCGACCCATCGAGCCGTCAGCCAGCGTCACATCGACTTCAACGGTCGGATTGCCACGGCTATCAAGGATTTGGCGGGCATGAATATCGATAATCTCAGTCACAGGTCATCTCCGACACTATAGGGGCAATAAAAAAGGGGCACATACTCGCGCCCCTCATAATACTTTTGTCGAATATTGCAACGCACAAAGGGTAGCTGGTCAGCATTTTACGCCGACTTACGAAGCCTTTCACGCATCGCACGCCGCGTTTCAAGCTTATGGATGAAGCGCTTTACCTTTTGTACCACCGGAGCGCCTGATTTGCGCTTTCCAAAGGCCACAACATTGGTTGTATCGAATTCAAGCTGCTGCTCGAGCGCGTAGGTTTTATCGCGCAAGAAATTAAGAAGCGCCTGACGATCACCACATTCTGCCAGTTCATTAGACGAGATTGGCGAACCAATCACCAAAGGCAATTCTGTGCCGATACGATCATGAACCTCTTTAAAAATCAAAGAAAGGCGCAACATCGGACTGATATGGCTGGCAATTTGGAACAGGCGGCTATTTTGACCCGAGAAAAAGATCGGAACAACGGTAGCTTTTGAGCGCTGGATCAATTGCGCTGTGAAAGGTTGCCATGGCCAATCGATCGCAGGCTTACGGCCTAATTTATCCGGCGCCGTTGAAACGGCACCTGCCGGGAACACAACGATGCAGCCACCATTGGCCAAATGCTTGCGAGCCGCTTCGCGGGAATCGAGATTGGTCTGAAACGCTTCCTTTGTGCCCGTAAAATCAACCGGCAAAAGATTGGTCCGTGCTTCCGGCGCGCGCAGCAGCACCGAATGGGTTAAAACCAAGAAATCCTTACGGACCTTCTCGATCAACCAGCACATGACGAGTCCATCAAGGACACCATAAGGATGGTTAGCAACGATAACGACCGGGCCCGTAGCCGGGATATTTTTTAGATCATCCGCTTTAAACGTCGGTACAACTTGCAATTGGCGAACAGAAGCCTGCCAGAAGCTTTCACCAGGGACAGGGTTCTTTTGGTTCTCGAGGTAAAGCCCATGCAGCAATGGCTGCCCGGTTGCCTTTTCGATCAACTGAATAGCCTTCCGCGTTAGAAGCGGCTGGGTATCGTCGGAATATGAAAACTGTACATCGGTCATAAAAATGCAATTACCAAGTATTGTTGACAGAAGGGTGACATTGGCGCTGCACCTACATCAAATGGACACCGGCCGCGATTTGGCCAATGAATCGAAAGCTTTAAGGTCGGATAGCAGAGCTTCCATCTGATGCAGCGGTACCATGTTCGGCCCGTCCGATGGCGCGCGATCCGGCGCCTCGTGCGATTCGATAAAGACACCCGCCACGCCGATCGAAACCGCTGCGCGCGCTAAAACGGGAACAAACTCCCGCTGAC
>JAPJMW010000175.1 GCA_026461505.1 Beijerinckiaceae bacterium | reverse complement strand
TTTGGGTGGTGGTTCGGTGAGGGCGTGGGATATCCACAATGCCGGAAAAGATGCGCAGGCGCGCGGCGAGGATGTCATTGTTCTCTCGGTCGGCGACCCCGATTTTGCCACCCCCGCCCCCATTATCGATACGGCGATTGCAGCGCTGAAAGATGGCGACACGCATTATACAACCGTGGCGGGCAGGATTGAGCTTCGCAAAGCCATTGCCAAGCATCAAAACCAACGTACGGGGCAAAAGCTGGACGAGGACAATATCTTGATTGTCGCTGGCACGCAGAACGGCCTTTTCTCGGCCTGCCAATGCCTCTTCGGACCTGGCGACGAGGTGATTGTGTTGGAGCCTGCTTATCTCACCTATGAAGCGACCGTCGGATCGACGGGGGCGACGGTGGTGCGGGCGCCTGCTACGTCAGATGGCCTGTTTCGCCCTGACATTGCAGCTTTGGAAAAATGCATCACGCCCCGCACGAAAGGCATTTTGTTTGCCAATCCGTGCAATCCGACGGGCGTTGTCTTCTCGCCGTCTGAGCTTGAGGGCATCGCCGATATTGCGCGCCGCCATGATCTTTGGGTCGTGAGCGATGAAGTCTATGCCGAGCTGGTGTTTGACGGCCACTTTGCCAGCACCGCCGCTTTGCCGGGCATGGCGGAGCGGACCGTTACCGTGGCGTCGTTTTCCAAATCGCACGCGATGACCGGATGGCGGATCGGCTGGATCATTGCGCCGAAGGACCTCATTACGCATGCAGATAATCTGGCGCTGTGCTCGCTCTATGGCATTGCCGGATTCATTCAAGATGCGGCGATGACCGCGATCGCGCAAACGGATCAAGTCGCGTTGGAAATGCGCGAGATTTATCAAAGGCGCTGTCAGGTATTGTGCGACCATGTTGACCACGCGCCCGGCCTTGTGTGCTTAAGACCTGCCTCCGGCATGTTTGCGCTTGTGGATGTGCGGGGCACCGGCTTGAGCGCGCATGAATTCGCATGGGGGTTGTTTAAAGCCGAGGGCGTATCCGTGCTCGATGCTTCGGCCTTCGGGCCATCAGCGGAAGGTTATGTTCGCGTGGCCTTCACCGTTGGGGAAGATCAATTGGCGGAAGCCGGACGACGGATTGTTCGCTACGCCATTTCGCTGACAGGACAAGCCTAAGATGAGAACGCTTGGTGTCTATTTAGCCGAACTGCTCGAAGCTTATGGCGTCGATACGATCTTCGGTATTCCAGGTGTACATACGGTCGAGTTTTATCGCGGGCTGCCGCTGACCAAAATCCGTCATGTCACGCCGCGGCATGAACAAGGCGCAGGCTTTATGGCCGATGGTTATGCGCGCGTTTCTGGCAAACCCGGCGTGTGCTTGCTGATTACCGGACCGGGCGTGACCAATGCGGCAACCGCAATGGCGCAGGCCTATGCGGACTCTGTTCCGATGCTCGTAATTTCAGCCGTAAATGCTGTTGGCCGCATGGGCTCGGGCGAAGGCTGGTTGCATGAGTTGAAAGACCAGCGGCAATTAACGCAAGGGCTCACCGCCTTCAGCCATACGGTGTTTACAAAAGATGAGCTTGACCAAGCCATGGCCCGCGCTTTCGCAGTGTTTGCGAGCGCAAGACCGCGGCCTGTGCATATTGAAATTCCGACGGATATTATTCGACTGCCCGTTGATGTTTCAGCAGTAGCAAAGGCCGCTGCTATGCCACTGCGTCCAGCGCCGCGCGCGGAGTCGATTGCTGAGGCGGCTAAGATTTTGGAAGCTTCATCGCGGCCATTAATTCTAACAGGCGGAGGAGCGATTGACGCCTCTCACCTTTTGCCTTTGCTTGCTGAAAAACTGGATGCGCCTTTGGTGATGACGGTGAATGGACGGGGGCTATTACCGACGGAGCACCGCCTTGCTGTTCCGTGCAATCCGAGCCTACCAGCAGTCCGCGATTTAATGGTGGAGGCCGATGCGATTTTGGCGATTGGCACCGAATTCGGCCCAACCGATTATGATTGGTATGAGACGGGCGCGCCTACATTAACCGCGCCGCTGATCCGCATTGATATTGATCCCGAACAGGCGATGCGCGGCCATCGTGCAGCATGTGTGATTGTGGCTGATGCAGGCGCGAGCGTGGCAGCACTCTTAGATGCGCTTCCCGCACGCAAGCAAGGCGATGGTACGGAGCGTGCTCGTAAGACAATTACGCGTGTGATGCGCGAGGACGTCAACAGCGTTTACAAAGCCTCGCTGTCTTTGCTGGATGAGACACGCGCAACCTTGCCGGATGCGGTTATCATTGGTGATTCCGCACAGCCCGTTTATGCGGCATCCGTTGCTTATGCGGCACCCAAGGTGCGTTCTTTCTTTGCTTCTGCCACGGGCTTTGGAACACTGGGTTATGCGCTTCCGGCAGCGATTGGCGCGCAATTGGGCGCGCCACACCGCCCGATCATCGCCGTGATGGGTGATGGTGGATTGCAATTCACGCTTTCGGAAATCGCTTCTGCAGTTGAAGCGGAAACGCCAATCGTGATTCTCGTTTGGAACAATCATGGCTATGGCGAAATCAAAAGCTTCATGCAGTCGCGCCAGATTGAACCGATCGGAGTTGATATTGGCACGCCCGATTTTATCGCGCTTGCTTTGGCCTTTGGTGCTGCAGCGGAGACGCTTCAACACGCGGACGATTTACCGCGATTATTACGCGAGGCCGCAAAGCGTAAAGGGCCGACGCTGATTGAGATTGATGAAGCACGCTATGTCAGCGAGCGAGGGTAATTAAACCGTCATCGCGAGCGATGACGGAAAAAAGATATTACTCAGCTCGCCATCTCAGCGACATGCAGGATAATCCCGCATCCACTTTTGCAATCTCAGATGTCGCTAACGGAACAACTGTGTAACCCGCTTGTTGCAGCAGTGCGATGGTTTGCGGAAAGGCGCTTCCGACAAAGACGCGATCATTGATGCGAAGGGCATTGGCGGCTCCCTCTTCGCCATCAGGCGTGAAGAGGACCTTCAAACCATCAAACACACCACCTGCAGCCAAGCGCTTGGTGGAGAGAACGGTGGTTTCATCGAGCAGCGAACAATCGGATTTAAAATGCAAGACATTAGGCGGCGTCCGCACGATAACCGGATTTTTGCCCAAGGCTTTAAGGCACTCGGCTAGAGCTTGCGCGCCTGTTTCATTGGTGCGATCGGATAGGCCTATCATCACACGGTCTTGCAGCACCAGAATATCGCCACCATCGGCAAAGCCGGGGCTTGGCAAATCGAGCACGCGGGCAAAAAAATATTTCAGCGTGGGTGCCATTTCTGCTGCTTCGCCAAAACGGGTCGCCGCACCCGGACGCATGACAATCGCGCCTTCGGTAAAGACAAGGGCCGGATCTTCGACAAACATCGAGTCTGGATAGGCATCAAGCGCGGAAAGCGTTTCAACCGTCACGCCTGCTTCTTCAAGCGCCTTCACATAGGCCGAATGTTCCGCAAGCACTTTGGCATAATCGGGCGCGCCGACATCAACAGCCCGAAGACCATCCACGATCGCACGACACGGCGTGCGAACAATCGCGTGATCAAATACGTAGACGGGTTTTTCTTGCATCAACTTGCCAATGCACCGGGGCCTGGAATGGCACCGGGAGGGCATTTGCCGAGAATGATCATGCCGAGCACTTCGTCCTTTGTGACATCGCCCACGCGAGCGGTGCCGACGATGCGACCATTCTTCATCACCGCGACACGATCGGCGAGATCAAACACATCGTGAATGTCGTGGCTAATCAAGAAAATGCCGATGCCCTGCTTCTTCAATTGAAGGGTTAGATCAGCAACCTGCTGCGTCTCTTGCGGACCCAATGCTGCGGTTGGCTCATCCATGATAAGGATATTGGCGTTAAAGTGGATGGCACGCGCAATCGCCACGGATTGACGTTGGCCGCCGGAGAGCTTTTTAACCGGCTCTTTGAAACGACGGAAATTAGGGTTCAATCGACCCATCACTTCGCGTGCCGCCGCTTCCATCGCGACATCGTCAAGCGTGCCCCATTTGGTTCTGATTTCACGGCCTAAAAAGAGATTGGCTGCGGCATCGACATTGTCGGCCAAAGCGAGCGTTTGATAAATCGTTTCGATGCCATAACGCTTCGCATCGCGCGGATTATCAATCGTTGCTTTTTCGCCATTAATGAAGATTTCGCCATTGTCGCGCTGATAAGCACCCGACAGAATTTTGATTAAGGTCGATTTACCCGCACCATTATGGCCGAGTAAGGCTACGACTTCACCTTCATAGAGTTCAAGCGAGGCGTGATCGACGGACTTGATGCCACCGAAGGCGATTGAAATATCGCGCATCTCAGCGAGTGGTTTGCGACCGTCGCTAAAGGCTTGGATGGTTGATGAGGTATGAGCGGTCATTGATGTGGTCATAGCTTAGCGCTCCCTCAATTCGACCGGCGACGATAGAGCTGATCAAGCCAAACAGCAAAAACCAGCACCGAGCCAACGGCCATATCTTTAAAGGCGGAATCAAAGTTCAACAGCGTCATACCCGATTGCAGCGATTGCATAACAAGCGCACCGAGAATGGCGCCATAAATGGTACCCACACCACCCGCAAGCGATGTGCCTCCGATAACGGTTGCAGCGATCACGTAAAGCTCATCGAACTGACCAAGAGCATTCGACGCCGCATTCAAACGGGCCGATGAAATGCAGGCTGAAACAGCGGCAAGAATGCCCATAATGCTGAACATCAAAAGCGTAATGCGCCGTGTGTTGATACCCGCCAATTCAGCCGCTTCAGGATTGCCGCCGATCGCGTAAATATAACGACCAAAGCGTGTGCGCACCGCCACAAAAGTCATTATGATACCTGCGGCTGCTGCAATCAGAACCGGAATGGCAAATCCGTGCGGGATCATCAAACCGCCTTCGGGAATTGGAATATTGTTAGCCTCGGCATAATCATTGGCGAGCTTTGGCGGGAAGTAATAGGAATTCACCAATAAAACCGTACCGAGCGTCAATAGGCACCCAACGGCTCCAAGAAAATTCTCTGCCCAGATGGGGCGTAGCGGAAAGTTGAATTTTTGGCGCGACTGACGGCCAGAACGAATGGCAAGAACAATCAAGACGCACACAATAAGCCCAAGCACCCAGCTCGCTGTCGCACCGATCGAAGCGTAAAACGGACCGCCGCCGAGCAGTTCAAAACGCTCATCCATTGGAGCGACCGTTTCACCGCGGATAACAGCCCAAGCCGCACCGCGCCAAACAATCAAACCACCGAGCGTAACGATAAAGGAAGGAATGCCTGCATAGGCAATCAGATAGCCGTGGAATGCGCCGAGCAAGGCGCCCGCGCCAAGGCCGATCAACACCGTCAAAATCCAAATCGCAGGATGGCCAACACCCAACCAAGGGCCAAGCACATAGACTTGGGCATACCCCATAATAACGGCAATCACGCCTAAGAGAGAGCCGACGCTCAAATCGATATGGCGCATGACGATAATCATCACCATGCCCGTCGTCATAACAGCGATCGAGGAAGTCTGAACCAGCAAAATCCAAAGGTTGCGCGGCGAGAGGAAAATACCGTTGCCCGTGCGCCAGATACCCGCAAGATGAAAGCCGATCCAGATGAGAACAAGCGCGCCAACCATACCCAGAAGTCGCGTATCGAGCTCCGTGGCCCTTAAAAACCGTTGAAAGGCACTTTCTTGTGCCATGGCGGGTTCAGCGCTCTTATCCATTCCGCTCGCCATCGCCCATCTCCGTTTATTTTTTAAAGCAATTGTTCAAAGTATAGTGGACCTAATGATGTGGTCCAGAAAAAGCCGCGCCGCCCATGAGAGCGGCGCGGGATCGTTTCACATGCACCTAACAGCAGGGCTGTTTGTGCTGCGGGTCATATTAGCCGCAAGCCTTGACCGAACCAGCCTTCACGCCAGCGCAAGCCTTTTCCTTCGAGATGTGACCGGAGTCGATCGCGAGATTAAGCGAGTCTTTGGTGATGACGGTTGGAGCGAGAAGGATCGAATTCATTTCGACGCCCTTCTTGCCGAGGTTGAACTTGGCAACGCCTGGGAGCTTGTCGATAGCTGTGCCATCAGCAATCATGTTGGCCATTTCGCCTGCAGCCTTACCGAGCTGGGTTGCGTCCTTCCAGACCGAAACGGTCTGCGTGCCAAGAGCAACGCGGTTGATAGCGGCAAGATCGCCGTCCTGACCGGACACTGCAACCGAACCGTCCATGCCCTGTGCCTTGAGCGCAGCAACTGCACCCGAAGCCATGCCGTCGTTTTCAGAAACAACTGCGTTGACCTTGTTACCCGTTGAGGTCAGGCACTGTTCCATTTCCTTCTGGGCATTGTCTGGCTTCCAGCCATCCGTGAAGGTTTCGCAGACATTCTTGATCTTGCCAGCCTTGATGGCATCGCCAAGAACTTCCATGATACCCTTGAAGAGGAAGGTTGCGTTTGGATCGCCCTTGTCACCCTTGATGAAAGCGTAGTTACCTTCAGGCTTTACCTTCTGCACTTCCTTAGCCATCAAACGGCCGACGCCGATGTTGTCGAAGGTGATGTAGAGTGCGGATGGGTCTTCGAACTGAACGTCATAGGCCATCGTCTTGATGCCAGCGTCCTTAGCAGCCTTGATCGAAGGAAGGATCGCGTCCGAATCGTAAGCAACGATAACGATAACGTCGACCTTCTGCGTGATCAGACCTTCAATGTCCTTGGCCTGCTTTTCAGCGGAACCCTGGGCGTCGGTCGAAACATACTTGTTGCCGCCAGCCAAAACAGCTGCCTTGATGGCCGCTTCGTCGGTCTTCCAGCGTTCTTCCTGGAAGGTCTTCCAAGAAACGGCAATGGTCTTGTCCTTTGCGACGGCTGGCATAGCCATAGCGCCCAAAAGTAGCGCACCGCTCATGGCGGCGAGAGTAGCTTTAAACATCCTTGGAGTTCCCTCTGTAAGGTCGTTTGTTGAAACAACGGATCGTTGGTTTCAGATCCGAACAAACCCATTGCGAAATCTTCAGCTTAAGTCAACATGGCTGCTATGAAAAAATTGCATTGACGGAAATCTTTATTAAATGGCCCGCCAAAATGGATAATTGAGACAAAAAAATTAAAGGCCTATAGAAAATCAATGGAAAACCACTGATTTTAGGAATACTGACCGTCTAAAGATGAAAATGAGATGCGACATTTTGTCAGTCGCGACGTGAATCCAAAGGGAGCTTCGCCTAATGCTCACGCACGGTAGGCCTTTTTTGCCCGCGCGATGGCTTCAAACTGCAATTGCCGTTTTTTTCATCATAGCGATCCACCTGCCCAAGGCAGAGGCAGCTTCGATGCCGCCGGAGACGGTTTTGCAGAAATGGTACACGCTTAGCCTTGCTTTAATCCGCCATACCCCGACCTATTCGCCGCCCGTTGCCAGCCGCGCCCTCGCCTATCTGGGTGTCACAGCCTATGAGGCGGTCGCCAGCGGCTCGCCAAAATTGCAATCGCTCGCAGGACAACTTCAAGAGTTAAAACCATTGCCTCCGAGAGAAGCAGGCAAGGCCTATGACGAGGTGGTTGTTCTTGATGCAGCGCTGGCCGCGATGATGCATGATCTTTTTTCCAATACAGGTCCGAGCGGCCAGCAGGCCATCCGCCATTTAGAAGAAGAATTAAAAAGCACGGCCGCATCTACGGACTCAACGCCTGAGACCATCGCGCGGAGCGAAGCCTATGGGCAGGCGATTGCCGCTCATTTGGCCGCGTGGTCGCATGAGGATGGCGGCGCGGTGATTGAAAATATGGGGTTTCCCTGGAGCTATGAGTTAAAAAAAGGTCCGGAACATTGGGCGCCAACCAATCCCCTCTCCCGCCAGCAACAAGTGCCGTTATTGCCCGATTGGGGGAAGAATCGCAGCTTCGCCATGCCGGCTGGCGCTTCGTGCGAGCTGCCTCCGCCCTATCCCTATAGCGAGGATCCATCCTCCGCTTTTTATAAGGACGCGCTTGAGACTTACCAAATCGGCAAATCTTTGACGCCTGAGCAAAAGGCAATCGCATTTTTCTGGATTGATGATGCAATGGGATCGCCAACACCTGCTGGCCATTGGATTTCTATCCTAATACAAATCGCCGAGCATGATCATCTGCCCCTTGAGCGCCAGGTCGATGCGCTAGCGCGATTGGGCGTGGCGATGGCGGACGCGTTTATCGGTTGCTGGCATGAAAAATATCGTTACGATCTGGTGCGTCCGATGACGTATATAAGGCGCGTCATCGCTGCAGATTGGACGCCGTTTTTACTGACTCCGCCTTTTCCTGAATATCCGAGCGGTCACTCGACCCAATCGGGTGCGGCGGCTGCAGTGCTTGCTGCCATCTTTGGCGACCCCTACCCTTTCTCGGACACTACAAGAGAACGTGACGGGGCGGTTCCGCGATCCTTCAACGGATTTTTTGATGCATCAAAAGAAGCGAGTATTTCGCGCCTATATGGCGGCATTCATTTTAGAGCCGCGCTTGAGCGAGGCTTCGAGCAAGGCAAATGTATCGGCGCTTATGCTATCGCGCTTAAAACATGGCGATGATGCATGATATTTTATCGGTTGATTGTTTCCTTATTTTTTCTGCTTCTGACACCGATGATTGCGATCGCGACGGCGCAAGCGTCCGATGGTTTGATTGTGCCCTTGTTCGAGGACGTAACGCCGACATCGGGCATCACAAGTGTTTATAAAGGTGATTGGCAATATATGGTGGGCGGTGGTGCTGCCGCGTTTGATTGCAACGGTGATCAATTCCCCGATATCGCTTTAGCAGGCGGCGAAGGGGCAGCCTCGCTTTTCATTAATAAAAGCACAAAGGGCAGTGCCTTAGCGTTTGAACGCTTCGAGAGCGGCATCGAACTAAACCGTGTAACGGGCATCTATCCCATTGATATCGATGCCGATGGCATAACCGATCTTGTGATTTTGCGGGTGGGTGAAATCGTCTTGATGCGGGGCCTTGGCCAATGCCGTTTTGAACGCGCCAATGAAGCGTGGCATTTTGCGAGCACTGATGCGTGGTGGACCTCTTTTTCAGCCACTTGGGAAAAAGACGCCAAATGGCCAACGCTTGCCTTTGGTGCCTATATCAATCCGAAATCCGAGGATAACCCTTGGGGCTCCTGCACGGAAAACCAATTGTTTCGACCGAATGAAGACGGCAACGGATTTACCAAGCCTGTTGCGTTAACGCCGAGCTATTGCGCGCTTTCAATGTTATTTACCGATTGGAACCGTTCCGGCACGCCCTCGCTTCGCGTCTCGAATGATCGCGAATATTATGAAGGTGGACAGGAGCAGCTTTGGCATGTTGAAGCTCATCAAGAGCCGCGTCTTTATACGGAAGCCGAAGGGTGGAAATTTTTAAAAATTTGGGGAATGGGCATTGCGAGCACCGTCTTTCCAAATGAGCTTTATCCGTCTTATTTTCTAACCAGCATGTCGGATAATAAATTACAGGTTCTAAACGGCGCTAAGCCCGACACCTCACCTGCACCGCTTTATAAAGATTTGGCGTATGATCGCGGTGCTATTGCTTATCGCCCCTATACGGGTGGCGACTTAAAGCCAAGCACCGCGTGGCATGCTCAATTTGAAGATATGAACAATGATGGATATTTCGATTTGTTTATCGCCAAAGGCAATGTGGATCGGATGCCTGATTTTGCATCGAAGGATCCAAGCAATCTCTTGATGCAAAGGCCGGATAGTCGTTTTCAAGAGGTTGGCGATGTTGCGGGCCTTGCGCGTTTTGCAACGGCGCGCGGCGCGGCGCTGGCCGATTTTAATCTCGATGGGAAAATGGATATTGTCGTTGTGAACCGCCGCGAAAATGCAGCGGTATGGCAGAATATTACGCCGAATGCCGGGCATTTTATCGATGTCATGGTGCATCAAACTGGCCCTAATCGCGATGCGATTGGAGCGTGGCTAGAAGTGGATGATGGCAACCACATCACGCGCCGCGAGATAACCATCGGCGGCGGTCACGCGGGCGGAAGCCTTGGCTGGCGCCATTTCGGGGTTGATTCGGCAGCATCGGTCAAAATGAGGACCATTTGGCCCGATGGTCAGGCCGATGACTGGGCAACTTACGCCAGTGATACCTATTACTTCGTTCAAAGAGGGCAATCCGCCCGGCCTTGGAGCCCAACCGCAGGGCAATAAAGGCTAGCCTTCGCATTTTGCCGTGAACGAGTGCGTTTTTAATCAACAAATAAAATTGCAAATCCAATTTATCAGCAATATAAATTGCACCTAACAGGATTGGCTCCGATTAGGTTTCCTTGGGCTTTGTCCCAAACGGAACCATAAAACTGGGAGGAAGACAGGTGGCATTGGATTCTCATTTTAGCCTTTTTATCGGCGGCGAGTGGCAAACGGGCCATGGCGCGCCAATGGGCGTTGTTGACCCTGCAACGGGCGAAACCCTCTATGAAATGCCATCGGCCAATGCCCAAGATACCGCCGAGGCGATTAAATCGGCAGAACTCGGGCTAAAACACTGGCGATCAAGCTCGGCCTGGACGCGGGCCGATACGCTCCATGCCATTGCAAATGTCATGGTGGAGCGCACCGAAGAAGCCGCTCGGCATATTTCGCTGGAAGCCGGCAAGCCGCTCGCGCAATCGCGCCGCGAATGGGCGCTTTGTATCGATCAGTTCCGCTGGTATGCCGAGGAAGCCCGCCGCATCTATGGCCGCATCGTCGAGAGCCGCGCACCGGGTGGCAGGATCGAGATTTTGCATGAGCCTGTGGGCATTGTTGCCGCCTTCACCGCGTGGAATTTTCCGGTTGTGTTGATAGCCCGCAAAGTGGCCCCTGCGCTCGCCGCCGGTTGCTCCGTCATCGTTCGCCCTTCCAGCGAAGTACCCGGCCCGGCTGCGATCATCATTGATTGCATGCGACAGGCGGGGCTTCCTGCGGGCGTTGTTAATCTTGTTGTTGGCCCAACCTCTGAGACCTATCAGCCTTTGATGGCCTCGCAGAGCGTGAGAAAAGTATCGCTCACGGGTTCAACCGCTATTGGCCAGCAAATGATCCGCGATGCTGCTGCCACGATGAAGCGAGTCAGTATGGAACTCGGTGGTAACGCTCCGATGATCGTTTTCCAAGATGCCGATGTTGAAAAAGTGCTTGATCTGGCGGTGCCAACAAAATTCGCCAATGCCGGTCAGGTTTGCGTGACGCCAGATCGTTTCTTCATTCATGAATCACTGCACGATGCCTTTGTCGACGGCTTTGCCAAGCGCGCCAAAACTTTGAAGCTCGGTCATGGTCTTGATGAAACAAGCCAGATGGGGCCGCTAATCAATGAGCGTCGGCGCAAGGCGATTGAAACCATCGTAGCGGACGCCGTAGCGCGTGGCGGAAAAATCCGCGCGGGTGGCGGACGCCCTGCAGAGCATAACCGCGGCTTCTTCTTCGAGCCGACGGTGATTTCTGATTTGCCGGATGAAGCAGTCGCTTTGGCTGAAGAAAATTTCGGCCCGATTGCCGCCATTACCCGCTTTGCAAAAGCCGATGACGTCTATGCCCGCGCCAATACAGGCGGGTTCGGCCTCTCGGCTTACGTCTTCACGCGCGATCCGTCGCGTATTCGGGAGGCGGTCGCATCGATTGAATCCGGCATGGTCGGCGTCAACAGCTTTGCGCTTGCAGCGGCTGAAGCACCCTTCGGCGGCATTAAAGACAGCGGCATGGGCCGCGAAGGCGGCAGCGAAGGCATTCACGACTATCTGAATGTCAAACTCTCGCAAGTAACGCTTTAAAAGGAGAACCCGTTATGGTTCCGAACGGTATTCGCGCGCTATGGGCTCAAGGAAAATCGGCGCTGAACGGTTGGCTTTCAACCGACAGCCCTTTTGTGGCCGAGATCATGGCCGCGCAAGGCTATGACAGCCTGACGATTGATCTTCAGCATGGCTTTGTCGGATATGATGCTGCGCGCGGTATGTTGCAGGCAATGCGGGCAAGCGGTGTAACACCGATGGTGCGCGTGCCATGGCTTGATCCGGCCGATATTATGAAGGCCCTCGATGCCGGTGCTTATGGCATTATCTGCCCGATGGTGAATACGCGCGAAGAAGCCGAACAACTCGTGTCCTACATGCGCTATCCGCCGAATGGCGTGCGCAGTTTCGGCCCATCGCGTGTGACCTTTTCAGCAGGGGCCGATTACGGCCAACATGCGGATAAAGAAGTGCTCTGCTTTGCGATGATCGAGACGGCGGAAGCTATGCGCAATCTCGACGCGATTGTTTCAACGCCGGGCCTTGATGGCGTCTATATCGGCCCTGCCGATTTAACGCTCGGCCTAACGGGGCGGAAATATCCGACAGGCTTTGACCGCGAAGAACCCGAGATCGTCGAGGCCATCAAGCGCGTGCTGGATGCGGCCCATAAAGCAGGCATTCGCGCCTGCTTGCACAATGGCTCGGCGGCCTATGCCGCAAAGGCTGTCGGCTGGGGCTTTGATCTCGTTACCATTTCCAACGATGTCCGGCTTTTGGCGGGGGCAGCGGCGGCAAGCGTTGCGGAAGCGCGCAAGCTGATCGGCTCGGCACCCACGAACGCGCCAGCACAAGCACGTGGAGGATATTGACGTGCCTCATCTTCTGATTGCCGGAAAAATCCACGACGATGGCATCGCGCTTTTAAAGGCAGCCAAGGGCGTCACCTATGATTATGTAACCGAGATTTCGCACGACTCCTACGCACCCTTGATTGAGAAGGCCGATGGCCTTGTCATCCGCACGCAACCTTTGCCTGCCGATATCATCACCAAAGGCAGCAAGCTCAAAATCGTCTCGCGACATGGGGTTGGCTATGATGCGGTGGATGTGCCCTCGCTCAATTCGCGCGGCATTCCGCTAGCGATTATAGGCGATGTGAACTCGCGCCCTGTGGCCGAACACGCGATGATGTTGATGCTGGCGCTCGCCAAAAAAGTGCGCGCCTATGATGCAGCAACACGCGTTGGCCCGTGGGGTTATCGCAACAGCTTTGAAGCGATCGAGCTGCATGAGAAAAATCTACTAATCGTAGGCTTCGGGCGCATTGGCCGCCATGTTGCGAAAATGGCGTCAGGCTTTGGCATGGTGATTTATGCGTTTGATCCCTTCCAATCGAATGAGGCGATTAAAGCCGGTGGCGCAGAACCCATCTCGGATTTGAAAGCGGGCTTGGCGCTAGCCGATTTCGTTACCGTGCATGTGCCGATGTCAGGCGGCAAAGCGGTAATTGGCTCCGACGAGTTGGCCTGCATGAAAAAATCAGCCTTGATCGTCAATACGGCGCGCGGTGGTTTGATTAATGAGAGCGCCTTGCACCATGCGCTACAAAGCGGCCAGATTGCCGGTGCCGGAATCGATGTGTTTTTGGAAGAGCCACCGGCTGCCAATCATCCGCTGTTTGCAAGCGAAAAAGTCATCCTATCGCCGCACTCGGCAAGCCTCACGGCAGAGTCGGCTATCCGTATGGCGGTAATGTCGGTCAAGAATGCGCTCGATTATTTTGATGCGAAACTTGACCCCGCCCTTGTGGTCAATCGCGACCATCTTTCAGACGAAGCACGCCTCCATCTCAGGGCCTAAGCACAAGAGGAATTGACCATGCGTACCATTAAAGGCCCCGGCGTTTTTCTCGCGCAATTTGCGACCAATGAAGCCCCCTTCAACACGCTTGACGGCTTGGCCGGATGGGCGGCAGGCAAAGGCTTTAACAGCGTGCAGATTCCAACCTGGGATTCACGCGTCATTGATTTGAAACTCGCTGCCGAAAGCCAAGCCTATTGCGATGATTTTCGTGGCACGCTCGCCAAGCACGGCTTGGAGATCACCGAGCTTGCCAGCCATTTGCAGGGTCAGCTTGTAGCGCTGCATCCCTCCTTCGATATTCCGGCCGATGCGTTCGCAGCCCCCGAGGTTCGCCGCAATCCTGCCAAGCGGCAGGAATGGGCGGTTGATCAATTGATGTTAGCGGCTAAAGCCTCGCGGCGTTTCGGGCTTGATCGGCATGTGACGTTCAGCGGTTCGCTGCTCTGGCCCTATCTCTACCCTTACCCGCAATGGCCTGAAGGGTTGATTGAAGACGGCTTTAACGAATTGGCCAAGCGCTGGCGGCCTATCCTCGATGCCTATGATCGTGAAGGCGTCGATGTCGCTTACGAAATCCATCCGACCGAAGATTTACATGACGGCCTGACGTTTGAGATGTTCTTAGAAAAAGTCGGCAATCATTCACGCTGCAACATCATGTATGATCCGAGCCATCTGATCCTGCAGTCGATTGATTACCTCACCTATATCGACCATTACCATGAGCGGATTAAATGCTTCCATGTGAAAGATGCCGAGTTCCGTCCCGATGGTAAGACGGGCGCCTATGGTGGCTTTCAACCTTGGATCCGTCGTGCAGGTCGCTTCCGTTCTCCGGGCGATGGTCAGATCGATTTCGGCGGCATTTTCGCGAAACTCTCCGGCTATGATTATGATGGCTGGGCAGTGCTGGAATGGGAATGCTGCCTGAAAAATTCCGAAGACGGTGCTGCTGAAGGCGCGCGCTTTATTCGTGACCATATCATCCGCGTCGCCGACCGCGCCTTTGACGATTTTGTTAAAGCGGGTGACGACCGATCCGACAACAAGACCATGCTTGGCATTCGATAAAGGGCTTTATTGATGAGCACTGCATCCAAACGTAAACTGCGGCTCGGCATGGTCGGCGGCGGCTTTGGCGCCTATATTGGCGGCATCCATCGCTTCGCGGCACACCTTGATAACCACTACGAACTCGTCGCTGGCGCGTTCGACGTGAATGCCGATCGCGGCCATCAATTCGCGGCTGAAAACTACATCGCCGCTGATCGTTCCTATACCGATTACAAAGCGATGGTAGCAGGCGAATTGGCCCGCGAAGACAAGATCGATGTGGTCGCTATCTGCACGCCGAACCATACGCATTTTGCGATTGCTAAAGCGTTTCTTGATGCGGGCTTCCATGTCATTTGCGAAAAGCCGATGACCACGACGTTGGAAGACGCCGAAGCGCTGCATGCACTGGCTAAAAGCTCAGGCCGCTTCTTTGGCGTCACCTATACCTATTGCGGTTATCCGATGATCCACGCCGCGCGGGCGATGGTGGCAGCTGGTGATCTGGGTAGCATTCGCGTCATTCAGGTTGAATATCCGCTTGAATGGATGGCGACCGCGATTGAATCGGAAGGCAACCAGCAAGCCAAATGGCGCACCGATCCGAAGCTGTCGGGACGTGGCGGCTCCATTGGAGATATCGGCACCCATGCCTATCATCTCGCGGGCTTCGTGACGGGACTTAAAGCCGAAGCGCTATGCGCGGACCTCACCACCTTCGTGCCAGGCCGTAGTCTGGATGACAACGCCCATGTGATGATCCGCTATGAAGGTGGCGCGCGTGGCTTGCTCTGGTCGTCACAGGTCGCAATCGGTTGCTCGAACGGTTTGCGTCTCCGAGTGTTCGGCGAAAAAGCCAGCATCCAATGGCATCAGGAAGCGCCGAACGAGATCATTTTCTCGCCGCTCTTTGGCAAGCCTGAAACGATCAAGCGCGGGCGCGATGATTTGGGCGATGGCGCGGCGGTGCGCACCCGCACGCCTCCGGGTCATCCGGAAGGCTATATCGAAGCTTTTGCCAATCTCTATTCAGGATTTGCCGAAGCGATACGAGCGAACAATGAAGGGCGCGATGCCAGCACCATCGGCGTTAATGTCCCGACCTCCTATGACGGCTTGAAAGGCGTGGCTTTCGTCGATGCCGTCGTTGACAGCCACGAAAAAGCACCGTTTGCTTGGACCAAGCCGGCACATGCGTAACCACTGAAACGATAGAATGAGTTTATAACCGTAAAGAAGGAAACGAAGATGACGATTAATTTTGGACTATTGGGCGCAGGCCGCATCGGTAAAACGCATGCAACGGCGATTTTAGGCATTTCCGGCGTAAAGCTTACGGCTGTGTTTGACCCCGTTGATGCAGCAGCCGAACATATTGTTGCGATGTCGGACGCGCGCCGTGCGAGTGTCGAAGAAATTTTGGCGGATAAGAACATCCACGCTGTATTGATTTGCACGCCAACCGATATGCATGCGGACCAGATTGAATTGGCAGCACGCGCCGGCAAGGCGATCTTCTGCGAAAAGCCAGTTGATCTTTCGGCTGACCGCGTTCGCGCCTGCTTGAAGGTTGTGGAAGAGACGAAGGCCAAGCTGATGATCGGCTTCAACCGCCGCTTTGATACGAACTTCGCCGCTGTTCGCGCGCAGATTGATGCTGGCGCAATTGGTAATGTGGAGCTCGTGCAAATCACCTCGCGCGATCCCGGTCCTCCGCCAGTGGATTATATCAAGCGTTCGGGTGGTCTATTCCGTGACATGATGATTCATGATTTCGATTTGGCCCGCTTTTTACTGAACGAAGAAATTGTTTCGGTTTCGGCAGCTGGCTCAGTTTTGGTAGATCCCGCCATCGGCGCTGCGGGCGATGTTGATACGGCTTCCGCCACCTTGAAGACAAAGGCGGGCAAGATTGCGGTCATCACCAATTCACGCCGCGCAACCTATGGCTATGATCAGCGGATTGAAGCCCACGGCTCGAAGGGTGCCGTAAGTGCTGCCAATGTGCACAACAATACCGTGACGCTGGCCAATAAAGAAGGCTATCACGATACGCCATTGCTCGACTTCTTCATGGAGCGTTATGCGGTTGCTTATCGCACCGAGTTGCAGAGCTTTGTGAAAGCCATTGAAACAGGCTCGCCGATTTCACCAACGGGCCTTGATGGATTGAAGGCGCTTGAGCTTGCCGATGCCGCGGTTAAATCCGTTGCAACGGGTACGGAAGTAAAAGTTTCGGTTTAATCGAAAAACGGAGAGGATGAGATGAAACTCGCAAAAGATTATTTGGCTGAAGCCAATGAGATTGTAACGCGACTACCTACCGAGGAAGCGATTAAAATCCACGGCAAAAGCGATGCGCTTTTCATCGATGTCCGCGACAGTGCGGCCATTGCAAAGACCGGTACGATTAAAGGTGCCGTGCGTATCCCCCGTGGTTTTATCGAATTCGCCGCCGATGACAGCTCTCCCTATCATAACCCTGTTATGAAAAAAGATGCCGAAATCTACCTCGTTTGCGGCGCGGGCGGTCAAGCAGCTTTAGCGGGCAGAACGCTCAAAGAAATGGGTTTTAAGTCTGTCGTGAATGTCGGTGGTTTTCCAGATTGGAAAAGCGCAGGCGGCCCATCGGAAGACTAAATCCTTCGGCCTTTGATGTGTTTTAAAAGCGGCTTGTCATTGAAAACAACAAGCCGCTTTTTTATTGGTTCACTTCGCGTCTTTTATCGGATGCTTGATCCAGTCGGTTATTATTTTAACCATCTCGGGCTCATAATTGATGTATCCATGCCAGTGGGTTGCGCCGCAGGGATTACCCGTCGGGTTTGAGCCGCCTTCGACTTCAATAAATTTTTTCACCGGCGCGGACGTCATCAGATCGATCCGTTTCGCCGCATCTGTTACGCTGGACGTCAGGACTAAACCGCTGACAGCAGAAGCTCCGAGCGCGATCGACGCCGCCGCGGCGGAAACCGTTCCGCGGCTTGTGCCAATCAACCAAACCTGCCGATCAATCGTCTTTTAAATGACGCACTGCGCCCCTGGATGCACTGGTGGCCATTGAGGCATAGGCACGCAACGCCGTGCTGACCTTTCTTGGCCGTGACTTGGCAGGCTTCCAGCCTTTCGCGTCTTGAACCTTACGGCGCTCCTCAAGCGTTTTGGCATCAACCCGCAATTGGATGCTGCGGGCCGGAATATCGATTTCAATCGGATCACCCGTTTCAACAAGTCCGATCAAGCCGCCTTCCGCCGCCTCAGGCGACGCATGGCCGATGGAGAGGCCCGAGGTGCCGCCGGAGAACCGGCCATCGGTAATGAGCGCGCAGGCTTTGCCCAAGCCCTTCGATTTCAAATAGCTTGTTGGATAAAGCATTTCCTGCATGCCTGGGCCGCCACGCGGACCTTCATAGCGAATAACAACAACGTCACCGGCTACGACTTTACCGAGCAAAATACCCTGAACCGCGTCATCCTGGCTTTCAAACACGCGGGCTGTGCCGTTGAATTTCAAAATGCTTTCATCAACGCCCGCGGTTTTAACGATACAACCATCCTCCGCAATATTGCCGAAGAGAACAGCCAAGCCACCATCCTTCGAGAAGGCATGCGCCACATCGCGGATAACGCCCTTTGAACGATCTGTATCAAGCTCCTTGTAACGGCGGTCCTGGCTGAAGGCCACTTGCGTTGGAACGCCGCCGGGGGCTGCACGGAAGAAGGTCGAAACCATCTCGTCATTGGTGCGGCTGACATCCCACCGATTAAGCGCGTCTGACAGCGTTGGCGCGTGGATCGTTCCGCATTGATTATTGATCAAGCCACCGCGATCCAACTGGCCGAGAATGCTCATAATGCCGCCTGCACGATGCACATCTTCCATGTGAACATTGGCCACAGAAGGAGCCACTTTGCACAATACAGGCACCCGACGTGAGAGGCGATCAATATCCTGCATCGTAAACTCAACGCCGCCCTCATGCGCGGCTGCGAGCAAATGCAAGACGGTATTGGTTGAACCGCCCATGGCGATATCAAGCGTCATCGCGTTTTCAAAGGCTGCAAAATTGGCAATGTTACGCGGCAAGACCGACGCATCATCCTTCTCGTAATAGCGCTTACAGATATCGACGATCGTTCGCCCCGCTTCCAAGAAGAGCCGTTCGCGATCGTGATGGGTGGCGAGCACCGAGCCATTACCGGGCAATGCCAGTCCTAAGGCTTCAGTGAGGCAATTCATCGAGTTTGCTGTGAACATGCCCGAGCATGAGCCGCAGGTTGGGCAGGCCGAACGCTCGATCTTGGCGACATCCTCATCGCTGATGCGATCATCAGCTGCAGCAACCATGGCATCGACGAGATCGATGGCGTGTTCAAGGTCGTTGAGCGTTACTTTGCCTGCTTCCATAGGCCCGCCCGACACAAAGACGACCGGAATATTGATGCGCAGCGCCGCCATGAGCATGCCGGGCGTGATCTTGTCGCAATTCGAAATACAGACCATGGCATCCGCGCAATGGGCGTTGACCATATATTCGACACTGTCCGCAATCAGCTCGCGGGAGGGAAGCGAGTAAAGCATCCCGTCATGGCCCATGGCGATGCCGTCATCGACCGCAATTGTGTTGAATTCCTTCGCGACGCCGCCCGCTTTTTCGATTTCGCGCGCGACCAATTGGCCCAAATCCTTCAAATGGACATGACCAGGAACGAATTGGGTGAAAGAATTAACGACCGCAATAATCGGCTTCCCGAAATCCTCATCCTTCATGCCTGTAGCGCGCCAAAGGCCGCGGGCACCGGCCATGTTGCGGCCATGGGTGGTGGTACGGGAGCGATATACGGGCATTTTTAATGTTCCTGAATTCATAAAAGCGAAGCGATGGAGGCCAGATTATACAAGCGGAGCCGGAATTTCCAGCCCGCTTTACCCGATAAGCCGCTATCGAAATGACAATTTTCGCCAATCTTCTTAGCGCCGTTAGACGCCAATACCTTCAGAAGGATCTCAATCCATTGCCATTATCCGCGAGTGTGGGATGGAATTTTGGCGCAGACACAGGTGATAACACGGACCGAAAGGCAGGATCACGCGAGCAAACTAAGGCTCGTTGTAATTCGGCCTTTAAGGGCTCGCATACCACTCAAAATGGTTTCCGCCCTTACTTTTCGCGCGATATAGAGCGTTATCCGCGTTGATTTCTAAAAGTACGATTGTATCGCCATGATCGGGATACATCGCTATGCCGATCGATACGCCAACCGATACAATCACATTTCCGTTTATCATCATGGGCTGCGACAAGAGGGCAATAAGCTCGTTACAAACGGTTTCAACCTCTAGGCGGTTACGAACCGGATAGAGCCCAACATTAAATTCGTCGCCGCCACGCCGACCAACCAGATCGCTACCCCGCAAACGAACGCGCATACGTTCCACGACGCTTTGTAGCACTTGGTCTCCGGCATCATGGCCATAGGTGTCGTTAATGGCTTTAAATCGATCAAGATCAAGGTAGAGAATGGCAATGCCATCACCCGAACGCTTGGCAAGCTGTAAAAGCGCATCGAAGGACGTGTGAAAATGACTTCGGGTTAATGCGCCCGTCAAATGATCAAAATTAACGAGATGCTGCAACTCACCTTGAATACGGGCACGCTCGATAAAAGTCGCCTCCAAAGTATTGGCTAATGTTTTGATTTCATCGACCATACCCCGTTTATCAACGACATTGATGTTACCTTTAGCAAAGGCCAATGCCGCTTCGGAAAGATTAACAATCGGCCTTGAAATGCGCCAAGCCAAAAATCGAGCAAGAATATAGCCAATGGCAATATTGATCAGAAAACCAAGGCTAATCAAAATGACGTTATTAATGGAGGCAATTTTATTTGAATCAATCGGCATTGTAAGATGAATATTTGCTGCCAAGATTGTGTCATCTTCCAAATAGATGGGAACCATCCCATTTTCGAGAGCATCGACAGGCAATAATTTGAGCCTTACCTCTTTATGAAAGACATCCGTGTTGATATGGATGTTTCGATCAAGAAAATCGTTGATTGGTGTAATACCAATTAAATAGCCGATGGGCATATTATCTGATGGAAGATTAATATTGCCACAGAAGATCAAATAATCATCATTTAACGCCGTTGAAACCGTACGGCCAACATTTTCGTCACATTCGCTCTTTGCCGCATCTAAACTATTTTGACCAATATCGCCGGTACGAAGAAGGCTACGCCTTTTATAGTCGAGTAGTTGAAAAGTTATATGCGAGGTCTGTGTTTTTTGGGTCAAATATTGGCTTAAATAATTATTTCTTCCCTGACTATCCGTTAGGGATGTTACCAGAATGGATGAATCTGCAAGCGAACTGAAATCATCTAAATAGGAACGAAATGAAGATTTGATCTCATTAACAATACTTATTTGCGTTGACTGCTCAAGCTTAATTGATTCACTCTCGCGAATGTCGGCCGCTATTTTAAAATTAACCAGCGCCATAGAAATAGCGACCGTGACCACGACGATATTGATCGATAATCGGATAGAACTTTCAATGCCACGGCCAAATAACATGATTTGATACTAATGCAGCGGCTTTGGATCTTTGGCATCGCTGTATTGCGCAAAAAACAATTGATCCGCGAGAGGCGCATTGTGATTATCTTTTGAAAATGGACGCGAATACGACTTGATGACGCCATCAAACGCATCAATATTTTCTAATGCGTTCCGAATGGATGATCGATCCGTAGAATCGGCCTTCGCCATTGCAATTGCGAATAACCACGTCAGATCATAAGCTTGAGCAATTCCAACAGAACTCTTAATTCCGTCGATACCAGTAGCGCGCGTCTCCTCCAAGATACGAGGAATGAGGCTCGTCGCTTTATCGTTTATGGGATTATAAAAACTAAAGGTCTGTACGACGGATAAGTCCACATTGGCGATGAGACCATTTGTCATTTCCGCAAAATTACCGCCGGTAATACCCCAATGGGCTAAGATTGGAAGACGCTTCTCCTTTGGAAGATTGGCCATTTCACGAACTAAAAGAGCGCCCTCATTTTCGTTGGCGACCCCTTGGGGCTCTGCCGATGGCATTGCGAAAATGGGCGATACAACGAATTGGGCATTCAGGTTGTCCCTCACGGATCAATGGGCGGCAACTGCGTTTATTGACGAAGCTCAAAAGCGCTCCATGGATCACATAGGCGTGATTATACCCAATACGGCCTGGGGCAGAAGCAAATATTTTGTGGAGTTTAAAGTGAAAAAATATATTGGATATTTTTCGATACTTAATTTAGCTATTTTTGCGTTAATTCAATCAAACGTCGCGCTCAGAGCGGATGAAAACAGCGCTATTATCGAGCCTGATGCAACAATATCAGGCCATGCTCGATGCTAAAGTAGGTCTTGTTGTTATGATTGACGCCGAATTTGGCTTGCCAAACAGCACGTCTGCGCAGGCCATTAGCCTAGGTGCTCAGCTGGCTGTTAAGGATATTGAGGCCTCCGGACTTTTGAAGGGGAGACGGCTTCAGATCGAGCGGAGCGATAACCGTGGGGTCCCTGCCATCGGCGTCGACAACCTTTCCAAAATGGCTGCGCGCAAAGAGGTCGTTGCGGTAATGGGTGGTAAGTTCAGTCCCGTTTATATCGAACAGAGACCCGTGGCCGATCAATTGGGGATTATTCTGCTGGACCCCTGTTAGCGAATTAAACGGACAGTGCCTCCCCCTTTGTGAATTTTTTTGATAGAGTTAAAGTGTAGAGATTCCATTCAATAAATGGTTCGTCTTGGACGTCCCTATGAAGGGAAAGCGGCGGAAAACATACCGTCCAACCCAAGATAAATATTCAGCAGCCGAATATTCATTCGTGCGAATACGAGGGTTATAAAATCTATAAATTTTTTGAAAGCTTAACCGGCACAGCGCCGACGAATTTTACTTTAACGATTACTGCGTCAACCTATTCTTTGTCCGGCTTCATTGATAAGGACTGAACCGTCCTCTTTATAAAAAGGCCCTTTTGGCCATTGATCCAGCACATCAAGAACCGCTTCGCTCGGCCGACATAAACGCACGCCTTTAGGCGTACATACGATCGGGCGATTAACGAGAACGGGATAGGTCACCATGGCGGTTAAAAGCTCGTCATCGCTGACGCTTTTCGAAAGCAAGCCAAGCTCGGACGCTGGCGATTTGGTTGTCCGAAGGGCCTCACGGGGAGTGAGATCGGCCGCCGCAAATAGGCCTTGCAATTGTGGTCGCGTCCAACCTGACTTTAAATATTCGATGACGACAGGCTGGTAACCCGAAGCCTCAATAATAGCCAAGACATTTCTGGAAGTTCCACATTCGGGGTTATGATGGATTACAATATTCATCGTTGGTCCTTAGCAATTGGATTTTACTGATTGGAATTACTGTTAGGCCACAGCCAAAGAGAAACACCATAAGCCATCATCGCACCCAATAATTGGGCCGCGATAAAAGCCGCAATATTTACAGGAGCGATCCCAGAAAATGTATCTGTAAATGATCTTGCAAAGGTAACAGCAGGATTAGCAAAGGATGTGGAAGCAGTAAACCAATAGGCGGCCGTTATATATAGACCAACAGCAAATGGAATTCGGTCTGGAGCATGAGCCAGACAACCAAAAATCGTAAGAAGCAGTCCAAAAGTAGCTACCGCTTCGGATAGCCATTGCCCATATCCTGTTCGAATATGGGTTGACGTTTGGATGATTTCCACGTCGAACATTCCATGTGCTAAATAGACACCCAATACCGCCCCAAAAAATTGGACAATGATATAGGCAATCATTTCTTGGAAGGTTAGTTCCTGACGTAGCGCAAATACGATGCTCACCACTGGATTGAAATGGGCGCCCGAGACAGGACCAAAGATCGTAATAAGAACGACCAATATAGCACCGGTGGATAATGTATTCCCGAGCAACGCGAGAGAAACGTTACCACCAGAAAGATTTGCGCCCATTATTCCCGAACCAACCACCGTTGCGAGTAACAGCGCGGTTCCAAGCCCTTCGGTAAAAAGCCTGCGAGCAAACCCGATTTTAGACATTAATCGTCCTTTTCCTCAATTCTCTAAGCTTGCGGTACCTATAGTTTTTATAAAGATGTCTTCATTTCACTCTATGGCGCTGTCGAGATTAGCATAGAGCATCAAATCATCGAAGTGAAGTACGCCCGTAAATAATTAAACTTGGCGCTGTTCGTGATCAATTTGGCTAAGTATTTTGTAATTTTATCGATTTAAATTTGACCCTAAAAAACGCAGTTTTAAATATCGTTACCTAGGCATCAAATAAATTAATTAACCTTATCGCGTCGTCTTTTCACCGCCAGCTAGCGTTATGACGGAAATGATCATGACGCCCGTTAGGATCAGTCTTACACCGGGGCTCGCACCAAAAATATTCAGCATCGTGACCAACAAATACATGAATAAGGCTGCGCCCCAAATGCCTGGAACATTGGCCTTACCGCCTGCAACCGAAGTGCCGCCGATAACGACAACCGCAATGGAAGCAAGAAGAAAATCGTCACCCATATTGAGAGCGGCGCCACCTGAAAATCCGGACTGTTGCTGTCTTTGTCCGCACTAACGGCGGATGACGCACGCTAGCACAAAAAAGGTGGCTGGCAGCCCGTCACAGGCGGCTCGTAAATATTGGCGGGGGCTTTAAGTATCGATTAAAGCGTCCCCGGCTATCATTTTAATCAATACCCAAGGTGGCCAATATTATCGGATTAAAATGGCCCTAAAATCATTCACATTGGTACCCGTCGGCCCGGGGACAAAAAGGTCGCCGATCCGCTCAAAGGCCGAATAGGCGTCATGCCGCATCAAATACTCACGGCCGTCGGCCCCAGACTGGCGTAATCTTGCCGCTGTTGTGCCATCGCAAAAAGCGCCAGCATTGTTTTCTGAGCCGTCAATGCCGTCGGTATCGGCGGCAAGCGCATAGATTCCTTTCATTCCCTCAATCGCGAGCGCGAAGGACAATAAAAATTCAGTGTTTCGGCCACCTTTACCCGCACCTTGCGGTCCAATGGTCACTGTCGTCTCACCACCAGAAAGCAGCAGCACCGGCTTTGTAAAAGGTTGATTATGCCATGCGATCTCGCGCGCCATGGCGGCATGCATCAGCCCAATATCTTTTGCCTCGCCCTCGATTGCATCCGACAGAATACGGGTCTCTATTCCCTGCAACTGTGCGGCCATAGCAACAGCCTTTAAAGAGACCGCAGCTGACGCAATGATATGCGAACTGGTTCTTTTAAATTGCACTGTATCGGGATCCGGCACATGGGCATTTGAAATTTCGGTGATGATCGCCTCGGGGAGTTCGATGCGATAATCGCGGATAACACGAAGCGCATCTTCAGCGCGCATCTGATCGGGAACCGTCGGGCCCGAGGCGACGAGGGAGGCTTGGTCGCCAGGAATATCGGAGACGATCAAGCTGATAACGCGCGCCGGATAGGCCGCTGCCGCTAGGCGGCCCGCTTTGATGCGCGAGAAATGTGCGCGGACAACATTGATCGCCGAAATCGGCGCTCCGGAAGCCAATAACGCCCTGTTCAGAAGCGCTTCATCAGCCAAGTTAAACCCTAAGGGAGGTGCCGGAAGCAAAGAGGAACCACCGCCAGAGATCAACGCAACCACAAGATCTTCTTCCGTGAGGCCCTGAACTTGACGCAGCAACGCCTCAGCACTGCGAATACCCGCTTCGTCCGGCACCGGATGGGCCGCTTGCATCACCGTAATCGATTCGCATGGGGCAACGGGTCCGTGGCGAGCAACCACAACGCCTTCAAGCGGCGCCTTCCAAGCGCGCTCAAACGCAGACGCCATCTGACTGGCAGCCTTGCCTGCGCCTACGACAATCGTTCGACCCTTGGGACGCTCGGGCAGATAGCGAAGGATGGCCTGATAGGGATCAGCCGCCGATACTGCCTCAGCAAACAAAGCGGCAAGGCCTTGGCGCGGATCATCCATGTCAGAAAAGTCCCAGAACTTCAGAAGTCATAAACAAGAATAGCCTTGGGACATGTCATTTTACAAGGCGTGTTGGCGTTTAAGTTACGTCAGCTAAACGCAAATCGCTTTGTGGTGAAAAGCGCAAGGCACGCTTCAACCACCAATTTATCATATAGGTTTCCGCTATTCTCTTGAATCTCACGCAAGGCTGCATCAATCCCTACAACAAATCGATAGGGACGATGGGTTGACATCGCTTCAATGACATCGGCTACGGCAATAATTCGCGCGCCGAGCAAAATTTCTTCCCCTTTGAGGCCTTGCGGATAGCCACTGCCATCCATTCGCTCGTGATGTTGTAAAATCATCAGGCCGATCGGGCTGTGCCCGATGCGTTTATCCACGAGCCATGGCTATGGTCAGGCGCGGCATCACTCCAGTATCCGCCACCAATTGTCGATCATGCGGCAGCAGCCAGATCCGCACGAGATAGGCTTTATACGCTCCGGAAAGATAGCGGGCATAAACAGGCTGCGCGGGAAATCGCTGCCAAACACGGTAGCCGCAAGGCTGGCATCCCAATGACGGGACGACCATCAAAGGCAAAGCTTAAGGCAGATAACATATCGCAACTTGCGTTTGACTTGTCATAGATACATTGAACTACGTCCGCATCCATAGCGAGCGAGCGAAAGCCAACTGTGAAAAAACCCAACTCAGCTACAAATTAAAGGGGTAAGGTCTAGAAAGCGCTTGATTAGATTTTTGCATCACTTAAGTGCAATTCACTAGACTGTTATAAATATTTTGTACTTGATGCTTAAAGCCACCGCGTGCGCTCAAGCTTCCCTGCGCAAACGGATGGAATTATGAATTATTTGCTTGTTGGCAATGGACCAACAAAAAATCTCGCGCGCGCAGCTGATGCTGCCGATTCGATCGTTCAGATCAATCATTGTCGTCATGCAGAACACCTTAGTGCAGAAAAAACCCAACACGTCTTTATCGCTAATATGGGAGAAACCGTTTCTGCTCCCTTGTGTCAGGCGATTAAAGAGCGAGGCGCATTACTGGGCGAGGCGACCATTATTCGCGGTCGAAATCCCGTTTTTTACACTTCAAAGTCCGTCTATCTTCAGACACAAAGCTTAGGCGTATCTTTGCACGACTATCGATTGACGCAGTCTTGGCGAATGCTTGCCAAAATTTGGCCGATCAAAAGTGTTTCCCTGCTGTCATCCGTTCGGCTGAAATATCAGATGCTGCGGTTAGGCATGCCACAAGCTTCGATGCCGAGCACGGGCATGATTGCCTATGACTGGCTCCTACGAAAACTCAAACCGAATGATCGTCTCACCGTTGAAGGCTTTACCTTCGAAGGTTGGCCGGGGCATCCATGGGCGATTGAGCGTGATTTGATCCTACCGATCGGGGCTGCCCCCTCACAGATTTAAAATTTCGAGTATGCTTGGTCTAGTGGTTCAGTCGAACCGTAGATAGGCCATGGCTTCTGTTAAAGGCTGCCATATGACGGTCCCTTTTAACTCACTCAACTTTTCAGGAACGACGATCATGAAAAAGATAGTTCTAGCTTCCCTTATCGCCTTAAGCTTCGCAGCACCGGCTTTGGCCAATCACTGCCCGATGGACATGAAGAAAATCGAGGCGGCAATGAAAACGACCATGGCTGATGACGCGACAAAGAAAAAAGTCATGGAGCTCTACAACAAAGGTAAAGCCGAACATGAATCCGGCAATCATGAAGCCTCAATGAAAGATCTTGGAGAAGCAATGAAGCTTCTCGGAATTTAACGTCTCAAAAAGCCCAAAGGCGACGTATAGAGCGCTTTTGGGCTTAAGCCCCTTGGTAGATTATTTCTTTCGAAACTGTGAATTAAGAGGAGAGAAAAATGGTACTAAAAGGATTAGTCGGCGGAGCTGTATTGAGTATTGCAATTCCCGCATTCGCGATTGGAATTGCAGCAGGAGCTCTACTCGTTCGCGCTCCTAAGCGACAGAGAGGATGCAAGCGCTGTTGCTTGTCCTGTAACGGAATGTGCCAAACTGACCAGTCTAATCTCGATGGAGCAACAGAATTCCGAGGCCCCTCATCGCGATCAGATTACTCGATTTGATGAAATGCAGATACGCACCTGTCAGGAATATTTAGATATAAAAAATGACTCAACAATCAAAAAACACGGAGTGAACATTTCAAAAAAATCATGCCACCCAAAGGCGATTGTTTTTGCGATTAATTCAGCTTCAAGCTGGTTTGGATGACAGGATCGATTTTAAACTTATCGATGAATCAGACAAAGCTGACGCATCCGGATACGCCCGTTTGGCGATCAACATTTCCGCCAATCTAAGATCTCGCGCGATGCTATTTCCCACGCCGATACCACTCGCCGCTAGCAGGCGGCCATCCTGAGCCAGATGAAACAAGATAAACGCATCTTCGCTAAGATCACGACGAACAATGTTTGACGCCGCACCAGCTAAACCTGCGATTTGCAAACCGAGATCATACTGATCGGACCAGAACCACGGCACGGAGCGATAAACATCGTCCGCTCCTAACATGGCGCGCGCCGCATGCTCACCTTGCTCTAGCGCTGCCCGCCAGCTCTCAATCCTAATATGCGCATCGCCATAAAGCGGATGCGGGAATGAGCAGCAATCACCCGCCGCAAAAATAAACGGATCGGAGGTTGCAAGGTGGCCATCGACGACAATGCCATTTTCAACGTGTAGCCCGGCGGATGAGGCGAGCTCTATATTGGGCAAGGACCCGACGCCTGCAACAATGAAATCAGTTGAAAGAACGCGCCCGCCTTCCAAAGTTATAACACCTTTGGCATCAATACCCGAGATCTTGGCATTAACGACAATGTCGACACCTGCACGGCGATGACGATGTTCAATCACAGAGGCTATTTCAGCTGAAACCGCCCGACCGAGTAATCGAGGCCCTACCTCAAGAACAGTGACGCTTACACCTTTTAACCGCGCTTGGACGGCCAATTCCAACCCAATAAATCCACCCCCAATGATCGCGATATGGCGGCCGGTTGTGAGATTGCTATAGATGGCTTTAGCATCATTGAAATCTCGAAGGTAAGAAAGTCCAGCGACGGTGACACCGTTCAACACCAAAGGACGCGGCCTTGCGCCCGTGGCGATTAATAGCCGATCATATGCCATGGACGAACCACTCGAGAATTTGACAGTTCGGGCGCTTCGATCAATCGACGTGGCCGTTAAGCCTAAATGATGCACGATGCCTTTGGCCACCAGATCACCCGAGCCCGTAATCGGCTTTAAAGCAAGACCTTCGTCACTCGGCTTGGATAATGGCGGACGCTCATAGGGCTCGTATTGTTCACCATTGATCAGATCAATCGTTCCATCGAAGCCTTGTTCACGCAAAGCAAGCGATGCCCGTACGCCACACTCCCCTGCCCCAATGATAACGATCCGCATGGTAGGCGACCTTATATGTGCACGCTCAGCAAACAAGATAGGCTTAACGCCTAGCTGGCTCGATCACTCTGGTTAGCGCGCATTCGAATAGTAAACAGATATTAAGCTCTAAAGCCATAGAGATGGGTTTTGGCGCTTCATCGCCTATTCGATTTCAATTAGGACATCGTCGCCCTCAACCTTCACTTTGTATGTTTGAAGGTTGATACATACTGGCGCGCCTTTCGCAGCACCGGTGCGGTAATCAAAGCGCCCATTATGCTTGGGGCACTCAATGATATAATCCATAACCAAGCCATCAGCGAGATGAACCTTCTCATGGGTGCATAGACCAGCGGTGGCAAAATACTCGTCATTCTTGCGATAGAGCGCATATGTTTGGCCAGCGTGATCGAACCGGATCACATCCTCATCGTCGATATCATCGGTTGCACAGGCTTTAATCCATTCAGCCATAGTTTGGCATCCTCATTCTTATATTAATTCAAATGACTACACGATCGGCGTTGGAGCCGGCTTGAAGGGTTTAGCGGTTGTTGGCAAATGCCGCTGTATAAAATAGTTAGGGTCACGCAGCTGCCTAATAATGGTTGGTAAAATTTCCCGATAGGTATCGAAAAATCCGTAATATGGTTTAGGGCAATCACCCATCATATCCTTGTGGAGTTCGGGCAGCGCATGATAGGGGACCATTGGAAACATATGATGCTCAACATGATAATTCATGTTCCAATAGATAAATCGGCTAAACGGATTCATATAGACTGTTCGGCAATTTTGACGATGATCGAGAACATCTTCAGCCAAGCCTACATGTTGGGTAAGCCCGCATAAAATATGATGCCACGCGCCATAAAGTCTTGGCAATCCAATAACCATCAGCGGCAAAATGGACGACCAATAAAAACATGTCGCGAGCGTTGCTGCGTAGATCAAAGTCCAAATCCGCGCGACAAAGAACACCTTTGATTGTTCCATAGCCGGAATATAGTCTTTCTCCGCGTCATTCAGGATGCCGAGTGAATAGCGAACCATCGCGATAAGAGCGTTTGGGAAATCGAGCAACCCAAACACATTAAGAGCAAGCCGTATAAGATCTGGCGGCCGCATGGCTGCAATTTCAGGATCACGACCAACAATGATCGTATCCGTATGATGGCGCGAATGGCTCCAGCGCCACGCAACAGGGTTACGCGCAATCATAAAGCAGGCGATTTGATAGACGACATCATTCTTCCACTGCGTCTTGAACGCGGTTCCGTGGCCACATTCGTGCCAGCGGCTATCACTCGCCGAGCCATAGAGAATTCCATAAATGAAAAAGAAGGGAGCGCACCACCAGCTTGGCCAAAGATAAACGCCAAGGCCTGCCGTTAAGAGCATCAGACCAAGCCACAGCAGCGTATCGCGCGTGGCAGGCCCATCCGACCGCTTCATCAATTCTTTCATGCGGGCGCGCGGAATCTCCGTTTTATACCATTCCGCATTGGCCAAGCCTATTTCAACCGCTTGCTTGTTCAGCGGACCGGTGAGGCTGTAGTCGCGGGGAAATTGGATAGACGGGTCGGAAACCTTTGATTCCATAACAAATCTCGCCTTTTTTGACCGTTTCGAACCCTGGTTGGTTCTTATTTGGGGTAATCGTACCGACTGATTCCAATTGGCTCAATATGGCGATGATGTAATCTTGCATTTTCTATCAAAAAATTGCTTAAATGATGTCAAGTTCTGATGGAGAAAGCCTATGGCACGCCGCGCGACGATTAAAGATATTGCCGAAAAGGCCGATGTCAGTGTGGCAACCGTTGATCGCGTGCTCAATGGACGCCACAAGGTGCGAGAAGAAACGGCTCGCGCGGTTTATGACGCCGCCGCGGCCCTTGGGTTTCACGCAACTGGGCTTATTCAACAGCGTTTGGTAAAGGCGCTTCCGGCCTATCGCTTCGGCTTTTTATTACAAAGGCCCAATCAAGCCTTTTACCAGTCCTTTGGTAGAGCGTTGGAAGTTGGCGCTTCCCAAGCGGCGAATGCGCATATCCACGCTTTGGTGGAATATTTACCCTCTCAACGTCCGGCCGAAGTGGTCGCGCATCTCATGGCCATGGCCAAAAAAGTACAAGCAATCGCGATTGTTACCATTGATCATCCGATCATTTCTGAGGCTGTTGCCGAACTCAAAGCACGTGGAATTCCGGTTTTTGCCCTGCTTTCCGACATCGCGCCTGGCATTCGCCATGGCTATATCGGCCTAAACAACCGTCGCGCCGGCCGAATGGCAGCCTGGGTGGTGGCCCGAACGGCTAAAATACCAGGCCGCGTTGCGGTTAGCGTGGGCAGCCACCGCTTTCAGGGCCATGAGCTTCGGGAAACTGGATTTAGAAGCTATTTCCGTGAATATGCGCCAGAATTCACCATTCTTGAAACATTGGTCAATCTTGAGGCGCGCAGCATTGCCTATGAAGCAACACTGGACCTTTTGCAGCGCTATCCTGACCTTACAGGCATTTATATTGCCGGTGGCGGCATGGAAGGAACCATCAATGCCCTGCGCGATGAAAATAAGGCCAACAAAGTCGCCGTCGTCTGCAACGAGTTGACGCCCGATTCACGCAGCGCGCTTGCCGACAATATTGTAACCGCCGTGATCGGCACTCCCCTGGCTCAACTGTCAGACGAATTGATGGGATTAATGATCAAATCCCTGAGCGATGAAGCCGATACTGTTCCAGGACAGAGCTTTTTACCGATAGATTTCTTTATTTCCGAAAATATTTAGCGCCCGTTGCGCATGGCCTCTAAATGATAGATTTATTTCATTTAATGTTACTTTTCTATCAAAAATGAAATGAAATTTGCTATAATTCGAATTGCCCCATGCGACCTTTTCGCTCAACATTTGCTCAAGCTGGAGCGAGGCTGAGAGCCTTGCCGAGTAAAAGCGAACGGGAGGGATACGGTCGATGGGTACACCCATGGCGTCATTTGCACTGAACCATATTATCGCGCCTGGGCTCGATCTCGAGAGGTTTTTTGCCTTAGCCAAATCACTTGGTATCCAAGATGTGGAAATCAGAAATGATATTGAGCATCGCCCGACGCTCGATGGGACACCGCCTGAAACGGTTAAAGGACTGGCTGAGAAGGCAGGTATAAAGATTTTATCCATTAACGCCTTGCAGCGATTTAATGACTGGAACGACATGCGCGCTCAGGAGGCTAATGCTTTAGCCGACTACGCTGAAAAATGCGGCGCACGGATGCTTGTTCTTGTACCCGTTAATGATGGAACGGGACGAGCCAATGGCGAACGCCAGGGCAATTTACGGAATGCACTCAAAGAACTTGCGCCGATCTTAAAGAAGCACGGCCTCATTGGCCTTGTAGAACCGCTTGGCTTTGAAATTTGCTCACTGCGGTCAAAAAAAGAAGCCGTTGAAGCAATCAATGCGGTACATCATGCAGATTGTTTTAAAATTGTGCACGATACATTCCATCATTTTCTAGCAAGTGAGCCCGATCTCTTTCCGCAGCAAACAGGTATTGTCCATATTTCAGGCGTAACAGACGCCAATATTGGAACAAGTGCCATGTTAGACGCGCATCGTGTCTTGGTGGATGAAGCCGACCGGCTGGGCAACCTGGGACAAATCTCAACACTCTTAACAAGCGGCTATGAAGGGCCGCTTTCATTTGAACCCTTCGCAACAAGTGTTCAGAACGATCCCAATTTGCGTTCGAGCATTGAAGCGAGCATCCATTTCATCAACCGACATCTAACGGCTGAATGAATAACCCCGAAAGGGGATATCCCAGTCAAAGCAAAGGTGAAACTGGGCACCTGCAAAGTGGAGGAAACAATGAAGAAATACGTTATGGTTGCTGCAGTCGCAATGACTGCAATCATGTCTTCTTCGGCAATGGCCGCGAAAATCGGCGTCTCAATGGCGAAGTTTGACGATAACTTTCTCACCGTTCTTCGCAATGGCATGATTGCGCAGGCAAAAGGTATGAACGGCGTTGAACTACAAGTTGAAGATGCAGGAAACGATGTTGCTAAGCAGCTCGATCAAATTAAAAATTTTATCGCTTCCGGCGTTGACGCCATTATCGTTAATCCAGTCGATACATCGGCAACGCAAGCGATGACGGATGCTGCAGCAGCTGGCAAAAAGCCACTTGTTTACGTTAACCGCCAGCCCATCAATGTCGATACGCTTCCTGCAAACCAAGCTTTTGTAGCATCGAACGAAGCCGACTCCGGAACGCTTGAAACCAAAGAAGTTTGCCGTATCTTCAAGGCAGCAGGCAAAAAAGAAGCCAATGTTTACGTGATCATGGGCGAACTTTCGAACCAAGCTGCTGTTCAACGCACGAAGGACATCGAAGAAGTTATCGCGACGCCTGATTGCAACTTCATCAAGATCATTGACAAGCAGACCTCGAACTGGAACCGCGACGAAGCTCAGAACCTCATGACCAACTGGCTTTCAACCGGCAAAAAATTCGATGGCGTGATTGCCAATAATGATGAAAGCGCCATCGGTGCCATTCAAGCCCTTAAGGCTGCGAAGGTTGACCTCAAGTCGGTGATCGTCGGCGGCGTTGATGCGACACAAGACGCGCTCGCTTCCATGAAGGGTGGCGATCTTTCAGTGACCGTGTTCCAGGATGCTGCTGGTCAGGGCGCCGGTGCATTGGACGCGGCTCTCAAGCTTGCAAAGGGCGAGAAAGTGGACCGCAAAGTCTATGTCCCCTTCAAGCTTGTAACACCTGCTAACATGAACGACTTCATCAAAAAGAACTAAGTCGATATCCATAACACAGTAAGTTGGGAGCGCTTTACGGGGCGCTCCCAATTATTAGATTATTGGACTATCTTGATCATGGCACGGGGGCGTGCCCATCCCTTCCAAAGGGGTTAGCTCCAGAGACGGTCATTTTTATAAGGCCGCAGGTGTGATCAAAACGGGAGGTATTGGAACGTGTCCGATCAACGAGCTAAATCTATTTCTAGCGGGCCCGATCGCTCGCTTAAAGCCCGGTTTCCTGAACTCAACGTTCTGATTGCGCTTATCGTCATCATTGCAACATTTGAAATTTTAGGCCGAGTTTTTATGGGCGACAGCTTTCTGTTCAATACCAGGACAGATGTGACTGGCCTATTTAACGAACAGCGCCTTCAAATTATTATTTTACAAGTCTCCATTGTTGGCATCATCGCCGTCGGTGTAACGCAAGTGATTATATCAGGTGGCATTGATTTATCATCCGGCTCGGTCGTTGGTGCCACAGCCATGATCGCCATGTCGTTTGCGCAAGTCTCTTTGGTCAATGGAAACCCTAATCCAACGGCTGTTTTTAAAGGTGCCGAGTGGCTTGATCTTCCCGTTATTGTACCTCTGATGATCGCTTTAGGATGCGGTATCGTAGCCGGCGTTATCAATGGCTCGCTTGTCGCCTATACAAGAATTCCGCCCTTTATTGCGACCCTTGGCATGATGGCGACAGCCCGCGGCGTTTCTAAATGGATTACCAAGGGCAAACCAATTTCCTTCCCGACAGAGGCCTATACCGCTATCGGGTCTGGAATGATGCCAGTTATTATTTTCATCTCAATCGCCCTGCTCTTCCATCTCATCATGACCTACACAAAATATGGCAAGCACTCTTATGCCATTGGCTCAAATGAAGAAGCGGCAAGGGTTTCTGGCATTAAGGTCGAAAATCATCGTATCCTCGTTTACACGATCGCTGCTTGTCTGGCGGCTCTTGCTGCTGTCGTTGTTTCCTCAAAAAATCTTACGGCACGATCAGGCATGGGCGTGATGTATGAATTAGATGCGATTGCGATGGCCGTTATTGGAGGCGTGTCCTTATCAGGGGGGCGAGGCTCTATCATCGGCACCGTCCTCGGCGCGCTGATTTTTGGCGTGATCATCTCTGGCTTCACCTTCATGCGCCTTGATGCCTATTACCAAGAAATGGTGAAGGGTGTGATTATTGTGGGCGCGGTCGTTCTCGATCAATGGCGTCAACGCAGCCGTAGCCTAAGGGGTTGAGCGATGAGCGATACGATTCTCAAAATTGAAGGTCTCACCAAATATTATGGCGGCGTACACGCGCTCGAAAATGTCGATTTCGAACTTCGTCAAGGTGAGCATGTGGCCATTATGGGCGATAATGGTGCAGGAAAATCAACTTTCGTGCGTCAACTTACAGGCGTGGAACAACCAACACGCGGAAAAATTATCTTCCACGGCGTTGAGAAAATTTTTCGCAGTCCAATCGATGCTCGTGAGGCTGGCATTGAAACCGTCTTTCAAAACCTCGCCCTCGCGGATGATCTAGACGTACCTTCTAATTTATTTTTGGGACGTGAAAAAATTCTATTTAATCTTGGTCCATTTTCGATCCTCGACTTCAAAGGCATGAAGGCAGCAACCGAGGCTGCGCTCAAACGAACCGCTGTTAAAATCCCTGATATCAGCAATATGATCCGGAATATGTCTGGTGGGCAGCGGCAATGCGTTGCCATTGCACGAACAGCAACCTTTGCCTCGAAGCTCATTATAATGGATGAGCCAACCGCGGCGCTTGGCGTTCAAGAGACATTACAGGTCGAAAATATTATCCGTACCCTAAAGGCAAATGGTGAGCCGCTGATTTTGATCTCCCATAATATGCGGCAAGTCTTTGATCTTGTAGATCGTATCATCGTCTTTCGCCGTGGCCGTATTGTCGCGAATCTTCGTAAAAAAGAAACAAGTGGTGAAGATGTTGTTTCTTATATAACCGGCGCTAAGACGGGAGCAGAATTCGTCGAAACAACGCCGTTGTAATCATTGCCACTTAGATGGTTTGTACCATTACAACGTCTAAATTTAGCAGTGGGTGTCGATAGCTATTCAATGCATCTTAAGAGGATAATATGATCCATAACCGCTTAACGGTCGCCGATCTACGAGCCTTAAAAGGCAAAAGGCAATTGACCATGTTATTTGTGGATACGCCGGATGAAGCTGCGGCTGCAGCGATTGCGGGTATCGATATTCTTTCGATTATTGATCCTATTTGGACACCGGAAATGCGTGAAGCGGCCGGCCAGTGCTTTGTTCAGGTGGGCCTTCTCTATGGCGAATTATGTACCTATGAGGACTATTTACGTGCTGCCCACCGCGCGATGAAAATAGGCGGAGATGCCGTTTATTGTGCGGCAAGTCTTGATACAATTAAGCGCCTATCCGCCGAAGGCATACCCGTCATCAGTCATGTTGGTCTTATACCGTCTAAGGCAACCTGGACCGGCGGCTTCAAAGCAGTAGGCAAGTCTGCCGCAAGTGCTATGGCGATTTACGAACATGTCAAACAGCTAGAAGAAGCGGGTGCAATTGGTGCAGAATTGGAAGTTGTACCAGACCGCGTGGCCGCTGAAATCTCGAAGCGGACGTCTCTGCTCATGCTGTCCATGGGTGCCGGACCAGGTGGAGACGCGCAATATTTATTTGCAGAAGATGTTCTAGGGTATACGCGTGGCCATAAGCCGCGCCACGCAAAAACCTACCGCAATTTTCGAGCTGAATATGATCGGCTCCAACAAGAGCGCATTGCAGCCTTTAAAGAATTCGTAGCCGATGTATCTTCCGGCGCCTATCCCGAAGAGAAGCATTTAGTGCCAATCGCCGATGCAGAATTTGCAGGCTTTTTGGCAAAGCTTCCATGATTACACTTGTTGCAGGCCGCAAATCTGAAATCATCCATCGTATAGCCACACAATTAGTACTTTATAAAAAAACTTTCACAAGGATCCTTTTAATCCAATCGAAGATACTAAAGGCGTTTATCTTATCTCATTTATGGTGCTCTTAGCGCTTCAAATCGAAAAATTTAGACTATTACGGCACCAAGATGAGACGAATAGCAATTATGATTCAGGCACAAAACGCCCGCAGCAGAAAAGCCCGTTTAACACCTTTATCGAATAAATTGATCGGCATAGGCATCGCCTAGTCCGACCGCGTTATAGTGTTTCCTGCACATATCGATCTTAGTGAACACGTCCTCATAACCCTGCACAGCGCCGTCTGGATCGACATAAATCATTGCCCCGTTGACTTGAAACATCGTTATCATTTCAGCAACATCAGGATCAACGACGAGCGTATGTGTTTCACCGGGCGCCTCGTAGATATAGGCGCCCTCTGTAGCAATCCAATCATGCTCAAGGTAGCGCCATGAGCCTTTTATGACGTAACCGTGAACCGGTTGAGGGTGACGGTGGCGCGACAAGACGCCTGATTTTCTCACACGCAACATATTCATCCAGTAACCGCGACTGGCGGACAGGCAAAGTGGACGAAACCAAACATTTTCAGCTTGCGGTACCCATAGCCGCTCATCCTCTGGAATAGCATGCGGAATTACGATTTCTGGAAAGGCATCTTTTGGTTGCGGATGTCGATAAGGGAGACGAGCTGTCGCGTCATCTGCTTTTAATCCGATGTGATTAGGCGTTACATTCGTCATCATCAGTTTCCTTATACGTCATACGGCTGAATAGCCGCCATCTATAGGGATGACGGCGCCGGTTATAAATCGTGCGGCATCGGAACACAGATGCGCCACTACACCGCCAATATCGTTCGGCATCCCCCATCGCTTCATGGGCGTGCGATCAATGATCGCTTTTGTTCGAACGGGATCTTCGCGAGCGCCTTTGGTGAGTTCGGTCTCAATCCAACCTGGAGCTATTGCGTTGACCCTAATGCCATCCTCAGCCCATGCTACAGCCAATGACTTCGTAAGCTGCACGACCCCGCCTTTGGAGGCCGAATAGGCGGGCGTCAGCGGACCTCCAAATATCGACAACATCGAAGCCGTATTGATAATGACGCCATTGGCCGAATGGGTAAGTTTAGGCTTCGCTGCCATACACATCCGCATGGTGCCTGTTAGATTAACATCAATTACTTTTTTGAACTGTTCGATATCATATTCCGCACCGCCGCGAATGATCACTCCCGCGCAATTGATCAACACATCGAGACGTTCACATCTTTGCATAAGAGCTTTTACAGACGCATCATCCGTAACATCGAGCTGATGGATTGAAAGGTTTTCACGCAATGGAGCGGCGGCAACTTCACTATGCGTAAGTCCCGTAACCATGACGTGATAGCCATTTGCTAACAAGGAATCGGCAATACCAAAGCCTATACCGCGGGCACCGCCCGTTATCAGAGCTACTCTATCGCCTAGCGACGAAGAACTTTTCTTCATTACCCCGCCCAACTTCAAGACCCGCAATTTATCAACACTCATATCATCTTGCATGACGATAGAAAAAACGATTTCCGTCCGTTCACTAATTACCGACCTCACGTATTCGGCATGCGCCAAACAATATGCCCCGCTATCTTGAAGCGCGCCCTAGCACGTACTAAAAATCTAATAACTTAATGCCGACGAGGATCACGGTGCATCTTTCCATCCTTCATAATCATAGAGAAATTGGACGGACCAACAAGGATAGACTGATCCTTGAGAGGATCCCCGTTCACCAACAATAAATCAGCCAAAGCGCCTTGCTTGATAACGCCTAACTCACCTTTATGACCCATTAAATCGCCACCAACTGCCGTGGCGCATTTTAATGCTTCGGCCGGTGTGTAGCCAAAAAATTTAACAAAATGGCCAATGTCACGGGCATTTTGTCCCATTGGCGTGATGGTGAATCCGTAATCTCCACCAACGACTACGCGCATACCGCGCCTACGCATTTCTTTATAGGTTGCAATCGTATATTCGATCTTGCGTGGTAGCCCCATGCGTTCGGCCACTTCTTTCGTCAAGCCAACTGCGTCCCCCTCAAACACGGAGTTATGCACCAGACCAAAAGCGGGTCCAACGATAACACGATGTTTTGCTTCCTCTAACATGTCGAGCGCTTCTTCATCGGCAAAGTCACAGTGATAGATACAATCTACACCTGAACGTACGGCACGCTTGACGGACTCAGCGGCACGACTATGACACGCAACCCGTTTGCCAAAATCATGCGCAACCTCGACGCCGATTCTCAGCTCTTCTTCGCGCATAGAAATAATTTCGGCCCGAGCGTGACTAACAAACTCATCACCCGATACATTAAATTTTATATTATCTACATTTTCTCGGCAGCAAAGCCGAACGGCACGGACAATCTCATCAATACCATCGGCGATCATACCGAAGCTTTCGGCATGCATGTGAGGCTTTCGTTCATCCCCTAGCCCACCGGTTGTTGTTATTTCCGGACCAGCTGCCTTGTAGCGCGGACCTGCCAAATAGCCATTTTCGATTTCTGCCTTAACGACGACATCCAATCGAAGCTTTGCAGAGGCTGCTGAATAAGCGCTTGTAAACCCATGATCGAGAAGGAAGGTTGCAGCACGACAGGTTTGCAACAAATGTTCTTCGGGTGGAATTTCACCAAGATCTTGATTGCGTGATGGGTTAACGAAAGAGAGGTGGCAATGGCCTTCAACCATACCCGGCATCAAAAATTGACCGTGGCCATCAATCGTCTCTTTAACCCGATCCCGAGAAATCTGACCTGGTGCGCAGACTACATCGCTTATCCGGTTGCCCTCAATCAGCACTTCTCCGGGATAGGAAGCATCATTAATCGCATCCCAAATCATCACATTGGTAAACAATAAAGCCGTCACGGTATCCTCCCCTTCAAAACGGGTCCCGCTGGCTTTTTATAGCGTTCAGTCGCTTATGAGCGACCGTTTATCAGCCATGTCAGGACGTTGCCTTCTCTCCCCGCCCATAGACGAGAAGCATCGAGATAATTACCAAACCATAAATGATCTGACGTCCGGCTTCCGGCATTTCCATGATGGAAAGGACGCTGTTTAAAAGCACAATCAGAATGACACCAACAACAGTACCCAAATAACGCCCACGACCACCAAGAATATTAGTGCCGCCGATAACCACCGCCGCAATCGCTGGCAAAACATAAGCATCGCCCATGCCTTGATAAGCCTTTGTCGAATATCCCGCCAACAAAACGCCCGCCAAGCTCGCTAAGACCGAGCATAAAATAAAAGCAATGATTGTAACGCGCTTGGTCGGCACGCCCGAAAGATAGGCCGCCGCTTCTTTATTACCGATAGCATAAATGGATCGACCAAATGACGTGCGACGGAGCATGATAACGAGCAAGATCGACACGGCCAACCAAACGAAAATTGCATGTGGTATGCCAAGCGTGCGCTCCGCAGCAATATACCGCATAAGTTCTGTTGCTTTCGTCTGCGGGGCAAAACCACCCGTCTGGGCGACCATCAAGCCACGCATCACGGCATTGACGCCCAGCGTAAAGATCATCGACGGAATTCGTAAGTAAGCAACACCCAAGCCGTTCACGGTGCCCACCAGAAGACCCACAACAAGGGCCGCAGGTAGCGCCCATTCACCACCGACAGCGGTCGCCGTCATGGCTCCTGCGGCCAAAGTCCAAGGCACTGAAAGATCGATCTGAGATATCAAAATCACCAGCATCATGCCGGCAGCCACGATGCCCAAGAACGAACCAATCTGAAGCTGCTGAATGAGATAAGTGGGCGAGAACAATGGGGCGGTGCCAAAGCGATCCAACGTATAAATCGTTCCCGCGATCAAGATGACGAGAATAAAGGTCGCCGCAATCGCAATCGGCTTATCGTCGCGCGATAGACGTGAAAGAGAGAATTTTTTGATCATATCAATCACCGGAACAACTCCAGCTGGTTCTTAACGCGGAGGATGCTCAGGGCACCGAGGCTAACAGCTGCAAGGAGGACAAGACCCTCAAAAAGCGGCTGCAGAAGCGGGGCAATATCGAACACACGGAAATTGAAGGAAATAACCTTCAAAATGAGGGTACCAAAAATCGATCCAATCGCTCCACCGGTGCCACCCAAAAGCGATGTTCCGCCAATCACGACGGACGCGATCGAGGAGAGTGTGTAAGCCCCCGCCATAGGAATATCAGCATTGCCTGACGACGTCTGGATGGCCATGAAAATTCCACCAATTCCAGCAAACAGGCCCGCAAGTGTAAAGGCAGCAAGCTTGCCGCCCGCGATGTTCAGACCCGACATAAAGGCGGCGCCCTCGGCAGAACCAATGGCGTAAACGGTGCGACCTGTAACGGAGCGCCTAAATGGAACCCAGGTAACGAGCGCTACAATAATCAATAAGACGAGCGCCGTCGGGACACCAGCAACAGGTTGAAACCACGCCGCCTTGCCGTCATCAAAAATACCAACAGTTTCAGCGAAGTCGCCGAGCGCGTTCGTCATCGCCCAATTAATGTCCTCGTTGATTTTACCACCAGGAATTGGACGTAAGAACAACGCAAGCCCCATATAAACGGCTCCTGTCGCCAATGTGGCGATGATTGGTTGAATACGTCCAAAAACAACGACGCAGCCATTTACAAACCCCGCCAAGGCACCCGCAAACAAACAGGCGATAATGCCAAAGCCAACGCTTGCTCCTGTTCCTTCCAACAAATGGCTCGCCAAACAATCAACCAATGTCATGACGGCACCAACGGAAAGATCGAGACCACCCAACAATACGGGTACGGTTTGTGCCATGGCCAACATAGCGAGCGAGAATACTTCGTTCGAGTTTTGAACGAGCACTTGCGAGGAAAAGCCCTTTGGATGGGCGAGATGGTAAAGAAAATACACGATCACAAACAGCAAAACGGCGATTGAAAAGCCCATATTTTGCCGGATCCGGAGACCCAGATCGGAATGCTTAGTGGCCGACATGCGCGCCTCCTTCGGATTTCTGGCCCGCAATATTCAGGGATGCGGCTACGATATTTTTCTCGTTAATCGCGTCGCCTTGAAGTTCGGAAATGATTCGGCCGTCATACAAAATGGCTACCCGATCACATGAACCAATCAACTCGTCATAGTCGGTTGAATAGAACAGAATGGCGGCACCTTCATCGGCCAATTCACGCAGAAGGCGATAGATTTCCTGCTTCGTACCAACGTCAATTCCACGCGTCGGATCATTTAAAAGGATAACATCCGGCCTCGTCATCAGCCATTTGGCAATAACAACTTTTTGCTGATTACCACCTGATAGAGTTGAGACGGCATCGTCTGGGCTACCGATCTTGATTTTCAACCGTTGAATGGCGTCGGCTACGGCATTTGAAACTTTTGTTTCGTCAACAAAAATACCGGACGACAATTCATCCAATGACGCAATGACAAGATTTTCTGCAATGGACATCGGCAACATCAGACCTTCGGTTTTCCGATCTTCAGGTACCAAAGCAATGCCGCCGCCTGCTGATTTCGCTGCGATGGGTGAATTGAGTTTTTGCGCGACACCGTCGATCAACACATCGCCACTGACGCGTTTTAAAAC